>JAOTXX010000080.1 GCA_029862185.1 Myxococcales bacterium | reverse complement strand
CGCCGTTCTTGCGGCGCCGCTTCTCGCCCACGACCCACCAGGCAATGCCGCCGCCGATGGCCGCCGCCCCGACGGCAGCCCAGGCCGCAACCGCCGAGGCATCGAGCTGCTGATGGTCGCCCTTGACCCCGGCCCCGACCCCGATCGCCACAACCGCCGCCGCCCCGCCGACAATCAAGATGATCGGCCCAGCCTTCCAGGCATGAGGACGCCCCCGGCCGGCCTGCCGAGCCGCAGTCCCGGTCCCGGTCACGATCTCGTTCCCGGCCCCGTTCTCTGCCGCTGCCGCTGTCTCTGTCTCTGCGGCTGTCCCTGCCACCGCCGCAGCCCTCCGCGCCAGCAACCCCTCCACCAGCCCCACCGTCACCTCCGCAAGATCATCGCCGACCACCCCCGTTGCATTCCAGCTCCGCCCCGACCGCTTCACCAGCGTCAGCGTGATCTCCTGACCGCCGCTCTCCCGCAACCAAATCGCGGGCACGATCGCGAACATGGCCCCCGCCGCATCGAGCGCCTGCTCGATACACTCGGGAGTCTGACAAGCGACCAGCGCGCGACCGAGGAGCTCCTGGGAACGCGACGCGTGATATCCGTGCACCTCGAGTCCTCGTCGAACCGCGGCCGCCACGCGAGCGCCATTCTGCGCACGGACGGACGCGGTCCCTTGAACCGGCGCTACCAGCACGGACCCCTCGACGAGCGAACCCCGTGAGCGATGCAAAGCATCGCTTTTACGGGGTGGCGCCGACTCCGACTCCTGCGCCAACACCGGCGCCGCCAGCATCGTCGCGAGCCACACCGCCCCGAACCTCAGCCCCCCGGCTCCCATCAAAAAACCTTCCGCACCCGGAGCATAGCGCCTTCCCCCGTCACGGAAACCGACGGCTCGGCGCGCAAGGGGCGCAACAGGTAGACCAGCGGGATCGAAAGCAGCGGCGCCGCCCCGGCCAAGGCTAACGACAAGCGCCCCGCCTCTTGCCCACGGGCCACGCAGGAACGAACCGCGGAAGGATCGGCGATATACGGCTCCGGGCAACCCGCCATCGTGACGCCTTCGTAAATCGCGTAACCGGTCAGCCCGAGGCCTACGGCGCCGAGCGTCCAGCCCCACCAGGGCGTTCGCTCGTACTCGGGCAAGAGCAGGGGCATCGCAGCGCTGGTCGCCGCGCCGCCGAATGCTGCGGTCGCCCAGACGCCGATGCGCGCGTCGTTCCATTGCTGGGCGGCGTTCAAGTTGCTCGGTGACGTGCTGAAGCGATCACCGAGCTCGCCGCGCCAGCGGTGGAGGCCAACACTCGCGCCCATGCTGGCCACGCCGACGCCGAAAAGCGACCAGCCCGCGATGCGCTGAGTGCGGGGGCGAGGTACGCCGCGCTCGTCCTTCGACGCCGCATCAACAACGGCCGCAGCGGCCGCTCCGACCTCGACTTCCGGCGCCATTTCCGCGCTCCAGCTCGCGCGCGCCATCGGATGCGGCCCGGTGAAATCGACCGACCGCCCCTCCAACAAGGCATCCACGACGCGCCGAACATCTTCGGCTTCCGGCGCGCCATCTCGCACCGCAAGCCACGCCGATGCCGGCTCATACTTGAGCGCGCTCAGATCCACGCGTACCGACCCTGCCCCCCGAGCGCTCAGCACCAAGACCTCTGCGCCTCCGAGGACGCTCCCCACTTCGTTGGCCTGTTCCAGGCGCTCCGACCAAGCCTCGTGCGAGTCGTATTGGAGGTGAAGCACCGGCCTTGTCCGCACCGCGCGATCGAGCGCAGCGTTGAAATCGAGCCGGTTCGGACCGCTCGACACGCCCACGCGGTGAATGCGCCCGCGTTTGTCCTCTTCGCATTCGACCTGCATGCGATAGGTGCCAACCGGCAGCTCGATGCCCGACAAGGGCGTGCGCCCGAACTCCACACCGTTGATGCGCACGACGCAATCGGATGGTGTGCTCCGAACCTGCAAGGTGCCTGGCGCCTCCGATGCCATTTCCTGGTCGACCTCGGCCAGAAGCTCGCGAACCTCCGGCGTGTGCCGAAACGCACTAGGCTCGACGCGCGGCACCAGGCGCCGGCACTCACGCGCTTGTTTGCGCGCCTCCGCGTCGTTTTTCGTCTCGACGTAGGCGCGCACCATGAAGAGGCAGGTGTCGAGCACCTGTTGCGCCCGTGCCGCCTCTCGGTTGAGCTCGGCCGCCGCCCGGTCCGCCAGGCGCTGTGCGGCCTTGAGCTCTCGCCGCGCGGCTTTGTAGTCCGCGCGGGCCAGGTATCGCACCGCAGCGCGCGACCGCTCGACCCAGAGGTCGATGTCGCTCTGGCTGATGGTCGGGGCCGGCGCCGAGCCTAAGACCTCGAAGCGCTCCGATGCACGGTCGGCACGCCAAACGGAACGCCCGCGCATCACGAGCTCCTGACGCAAAGCTTCTGCAGCTGTGTGGAGCCGTTCGACGCCAAGGCTCTCGTCGCCGTCGCCCCCATCCCCGCCGAGGGCCGGCACGACCAGCCAACGAAGCCCGTCCGAAGATTCACGAACCCCGTCGCGCTGCGCGTGCGCCGAAGGAGCCGTGAACGCAGCGAGCACTGCAGCAAAAACGCAAACGGCCCAGCGCATCTGCCTCCCTAGAAGCACCCCAGGAAGGTGAGGGCGGATTGGCCGCGTTTCTCTGCATGCACGACCGCCGCTGTCCCACCGCTCACCACGACGTCGACGCGATTCGGCGCATCGCGGAGCGCGCGAAGCACCTGCACTTGCTCGACCACTGGGCCATCGTTGCCCCTGCCGACAACGGCGAGCTGCGAACCGGCCACGACGAACCAGGCGTCACGGGCTTCGTCATAGCTGAGCCCCGTCGGACCCGCCGGCTTTTGCAGATCGTCAACGTCGATTGGGGCATTGCAGAACCCCCCTTGCTTGCATTGAAAGGTTGCGCCGCCGAGCTCGCTCAGACGAAGGCTCTGATCCTGGAGGTAGAGCAACGCGGGCCCGTCCTTTCCAAACGCCATGCTGGGCGTATCACCGCGTGCCACGTCGATGTCCAACTCGAGGTCGCCATTGTCGATGAGCCAACCGGCGTGCAGCTTGTCGCCTTGCTCCCACACCACGAATGGGCCGGCCGCGTCGAACTCGGTCAAGATCGGAATGCCCACCGCCTCTGTCGGCGCCTGCGCCAGCCCCGCGAGGTCGTCTTCCGCAATCGGGTTGAGCGCGAACGTAATCAAATCGCGATACCCGATGAAGCGGGGCGGGGATGCCACCACGCGTGGGTGGACCGGAGGATTGTAGACGCCGAAATCGATGCCTTGGCGCCAATCTTCATGAAGCGCCTGCGTCTCGACCACAGTCGGGACCAGGCCCGAGCCGACGCGGATCTCGAGCACGTGGAAAGTGTACTGCCCGAGCGCCACCAGCACCCGGGCGCCATCGCTATCGGAGGCCAAGAACGCGATGTCGGCCGCTGGGTTGTCGACCACGTCGATAGCGCCGCTGAGCTCACCGTTGGTTTCGTACGTGTCGACCCGAACCCCGTCGCCGACCAGCCGTGTCACGACGAACCCACCTTCGACTGCCGCGACGGTCGCATGATCCGCAAACGCCTCAGTCTTCGCCGACAATACCCCTTCGTCGATCAGCCCGTCACAATCGTTGTCCTCCCCGTCGCACACTTCGTCCGGCCCGTTGTCCGGCGTGCCGTCGCAGTCGTTGTCCTTGCCGTCGCAGACCTCCGCGACGGGACCGACTCCACCATCACATACGACGCCATCGCCATCGCCGGCGCAAACCCATTCACCTTGTACGCATTCGCCGGCCCCCTCACCGCAGGGCTCGCCGAGCTCGGGCCAGTCTTCATCGACGTCCGTGTCGCCATCGTTGTCGTTGCCGTCGCATAGCTCCGCCTCGGCGACCTGTTCGAGCTTCAGGCACACCCCGTCGACGTTGCTCAGTGGTTCGGGGCAGGTGACTCCGCCGCAGCCCGCGAGGGCGACCGGCCCAGCCATAGCCAGCGCTCCGATGAAGGCTAGAGGGAACGCGCGCTGGACGCAGCTCAGATGTGTTTGCAGGAGTGGTGACATGTCGATGAACGGGTTATCGACGTGAGCGAGTCGCGGTTGCGTAGATTTTTTCGACGTTGATGCTACCGCTTTTCGCCGCGGGCAGGGTGTGAGCCGGCTCACAGCACCCCAAGATACCCGTCCTCGCATGCTGAGTTATGCTCGAAGCGAGGGCTCAGCCCCGATGCGCGCCCGGCGGCGTGCCGCTCCACTGCTTGAATCGTTTGGCGAAGTGGTATTCGTCGTCGAAGCCGACGCGCGCGGCAACTGCGGCAAGGGGGTCGCTGCTGCTGCGGAGCAGATCCGATGCGGCGCTCATTTTCAGGTTCATGGCGTATTTCATGGGCGGGACGCCGACGTGCTTCTTGAAGAGCCGGATGAAATACGACTTGTCGAGCCCGACATCCGCCAAGAGATCATCGAGGCTGTACGCAACGGCCACATGGGCGCGCATGAACTCCAGCGCCTGCTCGACGGCGGGATGGCTTCCGCTCGCGATGGGCGTGTCGACCATCAGGTCGTAGAGCAAGCCCGCCATCCGGGCCGAGGCGGCACGTCGCTGGCGCGCATCGATCGACAAGGCCTGGCGGCTCATTTGGGCGAAGACCGCATGGTAGCGATCGCCCAGTCGCCGGATCCGACCTTCGCCGAGAATCGCTTCCAAGTCCTTGGCAAGCGCTGCATCGTGATCGGGGTCGAGCTCGAGAATGGCGATGTATTGGAGGAGATACTCCCCATCGGGGACCACCATTCGGTGCATCGTGCCGGGTCGCGTGTAGAAGAAGTCCCCGCGCTTCACGCCGAACGTCTGCGCGCCGAGATCGAAGGCGCCACGTCCGGAAAGGACGTAGTGAACCTCATAGCCGCCGTGGACGTGCGGTTCGAAAATCCGGAGCGTCCGAGGCACCAAGATACACGAGCTCACACGCATGATGTCAATATCATACATCGACGGGTCAGCCTCCGCCATTGTCTGCTCGGGGCCTGAGCTCGTATGTTCGCCGTACAATCACGATCCCTGCGTCGAAAGGAGTCGGGGCCATGCTCGAAGCGATCGAATCCACGCCCCGCGCGGCTGGGTCGAGGGTGCTGACGCCACACGAGGCGCGCATCGAACGCGGCGAGCCGATGGGCCTTGTCGGCGATGCTGCGCAATCGAAGCGTGGACGGATTCAGCGAATGCTCAACGGCTTTCGCGACACGCCGATTCAGCTCAATCTCGACCGCGCTCGCCTCCTAACCGAGTCGATGAAGGCGACCGAAGGGCAGCCGATGGTGCTCCGCTGGGGCAAGGCCTTGGCGCACATTCTCGAACACCATCCAATCCACATCGAAGAGGAAGAGCTCCTCGTGGGCAGTGCCGGGCCGCCGGGACGGTATGCGGTCGTCTATTGTGAGCTCGTCGGACCCGGGCGCTTTTACACGCACCCTCACGAGCTGACGCCGAGCAAGCCCGGCGAGCCGATCACGATCACCGAGGACGACGTGGCGGCGCTCAAGGAAGAGATTCTTCCGTACTGGGAGCGCAACGCCTACCACCAGGCGACCATGAATGCGCTCCCCGAGGAAACGCGGCGCTTGATGGAGCGAATCTTCGTCGTCACGCCGACCGCAGCGGGACGATCGATGCTCGCCTGGGCCCACGACTACGGCAAGGTGCTCGAGCGAGGCATTGGCTCGATTCGACGTGAAGCAGCGGAGCGGCTCGACGCGCTGGATCCGATCGACACGGCGGCCTACGTCGAGCAGCGGCCGTTTCTGGAAGCGGTCTGCTTGGTTTGCGATGCGATGGTGGCGTTCACCCATCGGTACGCCGCGCTGGCGCGATCGATGGCCGCCGAAGAGTCTCGTGCGGAGCGTCGCCGAGAGCTTCTAGAAATCGCCGACATTTGCGAACGCGTTCCCGAGCATCCGGCGCGGAGCTTCCGCGAAGCGGTGCAGTCTCAGTGGTTCATTCAAACCGTGTCACGCCTCGAGCAGGCGATCGGCGGCGTGGTGGGCAACGGCCGCATCGACCAGTACCTCTACCCCTACTACCGAAAAGACATCGATGAGGGGCGGCTCACTGACGACGAAGCATTGGTGTTGCTCGAATCGATTTGGATCGGCATGGCCCGGAGCACGGACGTGTACGCGAAGCCCGGGATGCCCTCGCTGACCGATGGATTTGCGCATTGGGAAGCCACCACCATCGGCGGTCTCACGCCGGACGGCCGCGATGCGAGCAACGAGCTTTCGTATCTGATCCTGCGATCAAAGCGCGAGTTCCCGCTGCACTATCCGGACCTCGCGGCTCGCATTCATGCCCGGACGCCCAACGCGTTTCTTCATGCCATCGCCGAAACCATCAAGGACGGATCCGGCTTTCCGAAGCTCTTTTGCGACGACGAAATCATCCCGCTGCTCGTCGCGAAGGGCGGCACCATCGAAGAAGCCAACGACTATTGCGTCACCGGCTGCTCCGAAACCAAGATGCTCAACCGAGAAGGCGTGGCCACGGGCTGCGCTTGGATCAACCTCGGTGCGATTCTCGAAATGACGCTTCGCGACGGGCGCCTCGCTTGCTACGGCGATGGGCTGGTCGGGATCGGCACCGGTGACCCGAGGACGTTCACGGGCTTCGACGAGCTCTGGGATGCCTTCGTTCTGCAAGTCGAGGACGTCGTTCAACACACGTTCATCCAACAGTACGTGTCGGACACCCTCAAGTCGCAGCACATCGCGTCACCGATGTTTTCGATGTTGCACGACCTCTGCATGCGTAGTTGCAAGGACATTCACTCGGGGCCGATCGAAGGCGCCCTCTATCTCGGGTTCTTCGATGTGATGGGCTTTGGGACCGTCATCGATTCCTTGGCCGCGATCCGCTCGCTCGTCTTCGAAGAACGCAAGCTCACGATGGGCGAGCTGCTCGACGCGCTCGACAAGGATTTCGAAGGGCACGAGGCGATCCGACAGCTGTGCCTGCACGCGCCCAAGTACGGCAACAACGACCCGGCGGTCGATCAAATTGGCCGTGACATCGAGGCATCTTTCACAAACCTCGCCCGGCATCACCGGACAGCCTTCGGTGGCGAGCTCGACCTGCGCTACGTGTCGGTCACCTCGCACGTTCCGCTAGGAGCGGTCGTTGGGGCAACGCCGGACGGGCGAAAGGCGAGGCAGCCGCTTTCGGAGAGCATCAGCCCCTCACAGGGCGTCGACGTCAAAGGGCCGACCGCCACGCTCATGTCGATCAACAGCACCAAGTGCGCACAGTACAAGGAGCGCGCCGCACGGCTCCTCAACATGAAGCTCTCGCCGGCGTCCCTCGTGGGAGAGGCGGGGACCCGGAAGCTGATGGCCCTAATCCGCACCGCTTGCGATATGAAGATGTGGCACATTCAGTTCAACATCATCAACCGCGACACGCTGCTTGCGGCGCAGGCCGATCCCGAGAGGTACCGGAACCTGTTGGTCCGCGTCGCGGGGTACAGCGCCTACTTCGTCGACCTGACGCCGGCTCTTCAAAACGAGATCATTCGCAGAACGGAGCATCAATTTTAGCGGGCATCCGATGACGCCGAACGAACAGCGCGATCGCGAACCGAAAGGGCTGGTCTTCAACATCCAGAAGTTTTCGTTGCACGACGGCCCCGGCATTCGGACGATCGTTTTTCTCAAAGGCTGTCCGCTCGCCTGTATCTGGTGCTCCAACCCCGAGGGCCAGTCCGCCGCCCCCGAGCTCACCCTCAGCGCCGATCGCTGCATGGGCTTCGAGGACTGCGATCGGTGCTTGGCCGTCTGCCTGGAGAATGCGATCGGCCGGGATGAAAACGGCGAGCTTCACGTCGACCGGGATAGCTGTGATGGCTGCGGTGACTGCGCTTTTGTCTGTCCGTCCAAGTCCTTGGAGGTCAGCGGCGACTGGGTAGGTGTGGATGAAGTGATACGAATCGTCGAAGAAGACGACGCGTTTTACACGAGGTCGGGGGGCGGCCTCACCCTCAGCGGCGGCGAGCCGCTGGCACAGGGCGCGTTTGTGCGGGCTCTTCTGACGGCGGCGCGAAGCCGTGGCATCGACACCGCCATCGAAACGTCGGGGCTCTGCAACTGGAAGACCTTGCGCGACGTGGCGCCACTGGCCGATCGCATCTTCTTCGACCTCAAGTGCATCGATCCGCAGAAGCACCAACGGCTGACCGGGGTCTCGAACCGGAAGATCCTCGAGAACTTCCGGCGGCTGCGTACGGAGTTTCCCGAAAATGATGTCGTCGTCCGCACGCCGGTCATCCCGGGGGTCAATGACTCGGAGGCGGAGATTCTGGCGATCGCGGAATTCGTCGAGGAGGCGGGGGGCGCTAATGCCTACGAGCTCCTGCCCTACCACGGCCTGGGCGAGCCCAAGTACGCCAAGCTCGGAAAGCACTACGGTTCTAGCCACCTCGAGCCGCCTTCCGAAACGCGCATGAACGCGCTACAACGACTGGCGACCAGATGTTCGCCCGCGCACTCGGCTTCACCGGTGCACGAGCGAGTAGATCAGTAACTTACCTTAGTCATGGAGGCGTCATGCCTGAACGAACTTTGCTTATGCGCCGAGCGTATGCGCCGGCATTCGTGCTTTTGTTTTTCATGCTCGGGAGCTGCTGTCCTCCCACCATCCTGACCGACAGCCTTCCGCCAGGACGGGTCGGCGAGCCGTACCGCGTCGCTCTAGAGGCCGAATGCTGGGGTGGGCACTGGTGGGTGAGTGGAGAGCTGCCGCCGGGGCTGTCGTTCAACAGCGATGGCGTCTTCAGCGGCACGCCCCGCTTTGGGGGCCTCTACTTCCTCAACGTGACCTGGGAGGACGTCTTCGAGGGCGACGTGATTTCGAGCGTGACCAGGGCGTTTGACCTCCTGATCTTGGAGGAAGGGGAACCGCTGAGCGGTGAATCTGAGCTCGAATTCCCCAAGCGCTCGGGTGATTTTGTGTTCTAGGGCCGGCGCCCCATAATGGGAGAGATGAACGCTTTCTTCTCTTGGGGTGGGGTGACGCGCGTGCGTCTTGTCGTCACGCTGGCTTTGCTGACCGGGGTGCTGGGCTGTGGCGACGATCAGGTTCCACCCCCTCGGACCGACCTTCCGTACGAGCTCTATTGCAACATCGCCGACGGGAACTGTCAGGTGGCGATTTACAACTCGGTTGCGGCCAAGCTCGAAGCGACGGGTTTCGCGCCTCCGAAGCTTCGCACGATTTCGGTGGAGCAACACGCGGACGAGATTCGAAGCAGCCTCGACTTGCAGGACCTTACCGGCGAGGACGCGTCGACGCGCGGGCTGCGCTTGCTAGGCTTCATTCCGGAAGCGTCCGAGAGCCTCACAGCGACGCAGACGGAGTTTCGGATCAGCCAGATCGCGGCCTATTACAGCTCCAGCAACGACATGATCACCGTGGTCGATCGTGAATACGAGGAAGTGAACGCACAGGCGCTCTTGGCACATGAGTTTACGCACGCCATTCAAGAGCGTCAGTTCGGTTTTGCTGGAGTCTGGGCCGGGGTGAACAGCGAGGACACGGTGCTGGGCGCCCGCAGCGTGATCGAGGGCGACGCGCAGCATACCGAGGCTGCCTGGGTCTACGAAAAGCTCGGGTATCTCCCTGACGAGATCGACTGGGACGCGATTCACGACGATTACAAGGGATGGCTGGAGGAAAGTGTGGCGGATGCCGAGGTGGCCCTCGTCGATACGGCGGCGCTCTTTCCGTATTCCTACGGCTTTGCCTTCATGAGCGAGGCGACACTCACCAACGGCCTGGGAGCTCGCGGGTTGGCGTTTGGAGCGCCGCCGAGCTCGGCGCTCGAAGTACTGTCCGGTCCGTTCGGCGCTGCACCGACGTTTGACTTTCCAAACGTGGCGCATCCTTCACCGGTCGAAGGTCACACCCAGGAGGTCGAGGATCGAGTGGGCGCCTGGTACGTGTATGGCTTTCTCCGGCGCAACGGCGTGGCCGAAGAAGAGGCTTGGACGACGGCGCTGAGCTGGCGCGGCGACGAGCTCGCCGTCTACGACACCGGCTCGGAGGTTGCGGCGGTCTGGAGAGTTCGCTTCGAGGAATCGGCGAGCATGGTCCGCGATGCAATCAATGCCGATACGGAGGGCCGCACACGGACAGCGGTCCTCTTCGAGCAAGATGTGTTCGTGCTTGCCGCCGAGAGCGACCAAGCGCTGCTCGCCTGGGCGGATCGGCCGCTCGATACGATGACGGCGGCTCTGGTGTTGAAAGACGGGCGGCGCCACGGAGGCGTATCGGTTGGTACCTGCATGAAATCACTGGACTTTAAGCTCCCAAACCCGCCTCCGCTCTTGCGCTAGCAATAAATCATGGCTATTCTTGCTCTTGAAAGGAGCCGGAATGTCTGTCGCCATGTCCACCGCCTCCGACGAAGCCAGCGTGGTGAGCAAGGCCTTGCTGCGGGCCGCCGAGGCTCTCGGGCTTTCGTCTGCGGAGCTGGCCGAGATCATCGGGGCGAGCGAGTCGACCTTGTCGCGCATTCGCAACCACAAGCGCGGCCCGATTCCGCTCGGCAGCAAGGAGGGCGAGCTTGCGCTCTTGTTTCTGCGCGTGTTCCGAAGCCTCGATGCCTTGGTGGGTGGCAACGAAGCGCATGCGAAAGCCTGGCTCCGCGCCGAGAATCGTCACGTGGGGGGCGTTCCAATAGGGCGCATGAAGAAGATCGAGGGGCTGGTCGATGTCGCTGAGTATCTGGACGCGATGCGCGGAACGATTTGAGCCGCAGCGGCTCGCCGGTCCTGCCTGGCGCGCGGTCGAATCTCAGCACGTGACCTCGACGCGCAAGCTGGTCGACTCCGACGACGAGCAGCAGGTTCTCGAAGCGTTGATCGATACCGCGAAACCGCCTTGGCCTTTGGGGCGCCGGTTCATCGGGCTTCACTATCTTTTGGCGACGCCGTTTCGCCATCCGCCGCTTCGCTACGGCTCGCGCTTTGGCACCCGCCGCGAGCGCGGGATCTTCTACTGTGCCGAGGCGCAGTCGACGGTGTTTGCAGAGAAGGCGTACTACGTCTTGTTGTTTTTGGAGGGCACCGACGCGGACATCGAGCCATTGACTCGGCCGCTGACGGTCTTTCAGGTTCGCATCTCGACGAAGAAAGGGGCGGACCTGACGCGCGCGCCGTTTGACGCGTTCGCCAAACGGATTTCCTCGCCGAGCAGTTACCGTGATTCGCAGCCGCTTGGTGCGGCCATGCGCGAGGCGGGGATCGCCGCGTTTCGGTTTTCTTCGGCGCGTGATCCGGTTGCCGGGGCGAATCTGGGGCTGATCGAACCGGTGTTCAGCACCAAGCATCCGCTCCACCCCGAGCAGTGGATCTGCACGGCGACCCGCGCGCGCGTCGAGCTTCACCCGGGGCCCGCGGTGATGCGGTCGAGGACGAGCTTCGCACGCGAAACGTTCGAGGTGGACGGGCGGCTGCCCAGCCCGGGCGTCGAGGCTTGAACCGCTACAAATCGCGTTCGTGAAGGATGGGGCTGGTGTGAATGATGGCGCCCACCGTGAGGACCCAGCTGTCGGCCACCGGAACCGTGTTCGTGCCGTTCGGTGGATTCAGGGAGACGAATGGGTTCCAGCCGAATCGCGCAAACACGTCGATCATGACGATGTTGTTCATGACATGGATGTAGCCGCCGCCGATACCGAGAGGCACGAAGATTTGGTTACGGCGGCTGGAAACGCCAGGCCCGAGTCCCGGAAGCTGCCGCCGGTCGGATTTCGCGCGACGTGCTGAAACGAGAAGCCGCTGTCGCCGAAGGTGCCCCGCGGCGCCACGGCGATCGGAAACATCGCCTGGCCGGTGGTGGACCCGAGCCGGTGGTTGTTCACGCCGACTTCGAGGTTGTCGAAGATCGCGAACGCGGCGCCGGAGTCGATCGAGACGAGCGGAGCGCCCGTCGCTTTTCCGGAGTGTCGTTCGGGACGGCCCGTTTGACGTCGACGAGCATGGTTCCGCGAATCGTAGCGGCCGGAGGCTAGCATCGTTGACGCTGCAGATGCAGCGGGCTATCAGTAGCCGCCGCCGCATTCGCTGATGCGGCTACTACGGAGGATTGGATGCGATCGAATGTCTTGGTATTGGCTTTGGGTGCGCTCGCCGCGCTCTCTGGATGTGGAAGTGACAGTGCGAGCGGCACGACCGCGTCCGGCTTCGACGAGCTGTACGCCCAAGGGCTCAGCAAGTATGTCGGCGCGTTCGAGCCGGCGAACGAGCCCGAGGCCGTGGATGGCGTCAAGACCCATCAGTTCGCGGTGCCGGATGACCCCTCGGCGGATCCGCGCGGGCCGCTGTGTCTTCGTGGCACCGAATACACCGTCGACACGCGCGAAGGCAGCTCCGATGAGCTCGTGATCTTTTTGCAGGGCGGCGGCGCCTGTTGGGAAAACTTCTGTGCGGCGTTTGAAGAGACGAACTCGCTTCCGCCGGCCGGCATTCTAAACCCCGAGCTCGCGGGCAATCCCGTGGCCGATTGGGATGTTCTCTACTTGCCGTATTGTGACGGCTCGCTGTTCGCGGGCGACGTGGATCGGGTGCTGCCGGCCAGCGCGGTTGGCCAAGGCGGGCCCGAGGAGAGCATGGGTTACCAACGCGGCCTGCAGAATCTCACGGCTGCGCTCGATGTCGGCCTTGCAGAGTTCCCCAGTCCGAGCCGAATTCTCTTGACCGGCGTCAGCGGGGGAGCGTTCGGGACCATCGCCGCGCTGCCCCTGGTGCGTTACTACTACCCGGAGACCGAAATCCTGGTGTTCAATGACTCTGGCGTTGGCGTCGCGAAGGACGGCAACCCCGACTTCATCAACGAAACCCTCCTCGCCGGCTGGAACGCGTCGTCGCTCGTGCCCGAATCTTGCACCGACTGCACGAGCAACGGGCACGCGACTCGCCTGATCGAATGGCAGCTCGCCGAGGACGATAACTTCACGATGAGCGCATTGAGCTTTAGTCAGGACGCCGTCATTTCGTTTACGTTCTTGATGGTCACTCCGGCCAACTTCACGAGCTGGCTCTTGGCGGAAACCGGGCGCACGACCAACTCGTTCGAGGACCGGTACAAACGCTTCATCCCCAACGGCGCAGCGCACACGACCTTGCTTCGTGAACTGTCCGAGGGCGGCGACGGCATTCAAATCGGCGCCCTCGACACCGAGATTGCCGGCGTCAGCGTGCTCGACTGGTTCACGGCCATGATCGACGGGACCGACGGCTGGGTTGACCTGGTCGACGAAGGCCTGGAATAGACGAGGAAAAGGGCCCCCGAAGCCGCGCGGCTTTTGCCGTTGACCCCTGGCTCGCCTTCCTGCAAACTAGAACACGTTCTATTCCTTCTTTCTGAGGCCTCGGAACGGGAATCGTCCCCTTTTTCGAAGCGCGAATTTTCAGGTGTTTGAATGAAGACTGAGATCTGTGAGCGGCTGGGGATCGAATTCCCCATCTTTGCGTTCAGCCACTGCCGCGACGTCGTGGCGGCGGTGAGCAGGGCCGGTGGGCTTGGAGTGCTGGGTGCCGTGGCTTACAGCCCGGAGCAGCTCGAGCTCGAGCTGAATTGGATCGACGAACACGTCGATGGCAAGCCCTACGGCGTCGATACGGTCATCCCCGCCAAGTACATTGGCAAGGACCAGGGCGACATCAGCAAAGAGCAGCTCGACCAGATGATCACGCCTGCGCACCGCAAGTGGATCAACGAATTGCTGAATCGCAACGGCGTGCCTCCGCTGCCCGACGACATCGAAGAGATCGAAGGCCTACTCGGTTGGTCGGCCTCGGGCGGGCGCGCGCATTTCGAGGTGGCGATGAAGCACCCGATTGCGCTCATCGCGAACGCGCTCGGGCCGCCCCCCGAAGACATCATCAGCCAGGCGCATGACAAGGGTGTTTTGGTGGCGGCGCTCTGCGGCACGGTTCGGCAGGCGATCAAACAAAAGACCGCCGGCGTCGATATCGTGATCGCGTCGGGCTTCGAGGCGGGCGGTCACACCGGCGAAATCGGCACGATGGTTCTCTTGCCGCAGGTCGTCGATGCCGTGGCGCCGACCCCAGTGCTCGCAGCGGGCGGCATAGGCTCGGGCCGTCAGATGGCGGCTGCGATGGCGATGGGCGCCGCGGGCGTTTGGACCGGCTCGATCTGGCTCGCCACCGAGGAATCCGACTCGATTCCTTCGCTCATCGACAAGCTGCTCGTCGCGGACTCGACCGAAACGGTTCGGTCGCGCTGCATCAGCGGCAAGCCCGCCCGACAGCTCAAGACGGCCTACACGCGCGCCTGGGACGAGGACCCAGACTGCCCCGGCTACTTGCCGATGCCGCTTCAGTTCATGGCGACGGCCGAGGCGACCCAGCGCATCACGCGTTTTGCGCAGACGGGCGCGGAAGGTTCGGACACGCTTCTCGGAACGCCGGTGGGCCAGGTCGTTGGCCAGATGAACACGCGCAAGCCTGCGCGGCAGGTCATCGAAGAAATGGTCAGCGAGTACATCGACGCGGTCGAACGGGTTTCGAGCCTACTCTCTGACGCCGACTAGGCGCGGACCGCTACTTGCACTGACGGTTCAGGTCGCGCGCCCGACTTGCGAGCTTGCCGCTCCGGTTGGCCTTCAAGTAGCGGGCTGCCATCGCGCAGCCTTCTTCGATCGGGCCGAGCAGAACGGAGAGCCGACCCGCGGCGACCGGCATGGACACCGGGGCGTTGGCGGCCTTTCGGAGCGGCGCCTCTGGCGAGCGCTCGCGGTCCTCTTCGATATCGGCGCGGAGTAGATGCACGTCCGCGTCGTCCGGCATGATCTGGAGAGCCTGCGCCGCGTAGCGGACCGCCAGGCCTCGTTTTTCGTCGGCGAGCGCGAGCCGGGCTCGGACGATTAGCTCCCAGACCTGAACCTGCGGGGCGGCCGTCAGGCGATTTCCCTCTGCGTCGACGGCTTCGAGCGCGCGTCCGAGCGAGTTTTCAGCACCGAGCTTTCGGCGCCCGTAGAGCTGTGCGAGGGCCAGGGCCGTGTCGGCGAGACGCGGGTCTGCACCGTTGCGCTTGGCCTGTTGAAAATAAGTGCCGGCACGAACGTAGTCTTCCGCCTGCAGCGCGACACGCGCACCTGCGAGACGGAGCGCGACGTTCTTCGGGTGACGGCTGATCGCGTTTCTCATCGTCGACATGCCACTCTGGCCGGCGCCCGTGAGCACCAGATAGCGAACGCGCTGCTCGTCGGCGCGGAGGTCCTGGACTTTGGCATCGTCCATTTGCTTGATGACGTCTGCGGCGCGATCGAAGTTCCCCGTGTCGATCAGGAGCGTTGCGAAGCCGGACAAGGCTCGCGGCTGAGCGGGATCGAGCACGAGCGCTTTTTCGTAGGCCGCATTGGCTTCGTCGTTAGAGCCGACCTTACGGGTGGCGTCGCCTCGAAGCGCGTACAGGCTGGCGTCTCCCGGGCTCAGCTCGACGGCGCGGTCGAGCTCGGCCACCGCCTTTGCGGCATCGCCCTTTGCCAACAGGACGCGCGCGTGACTTCCATGCGCCCAACCTTCGCCGTCGAACGCGGCGAGCGCGGCCGACGTCACCTTCTCGGCTTCGGAAAGCCTGCCGGCTTCGACATAGGCCCGGGACGCCGTGTCGACCAAGCTGAGATGATTGGGCGCGGCGGCGAGCCCCGCTTCGAGTACCGCGATCGCGGGCTCGGCGTTGCCGTCTTCGAGGAGCGAGGCCGCAAGGCCGTTCGAGGCAGCGACGCCCCATCGCGGATCGCTGGCGGCTTCTTGGTAGAGCGTGGTGGCACGGTTGCGCTCGGCGGCGGGCGGGGAGTCCTTCAAGAGCTCGGCGATGACCAGTGCCCGAAACGCCGGCTTGGCTTCATTTTCGGGGCCAAAACCCGCTCCGCTCAGGGTGGCGAGCCCTGCGCGCCGGTCGCCTGTCTGTGCGTACCACCAGGCGATCACGTGCGCCCTGGTGAACAGGTCGGCGGACGGGCCGCTCGAGAGTCGCTTGAGCACGTCCTTTGCCTCGCTCGTTCGTCCGAGCGCGAGCAGCAGCTGTGCCGTTCCGACGATTAGGGTTTCATCGGCGAGAATCCGAGGTTCGGCGGCGGCGCGGGCATGCTCGAACGCTGCACCGATCGCGCCTTGCCGGTAGGCGAGCACGCCCTCGATCAAATCGGCCCAAGCTGTGTAGACCGCAGACGCATCTTCGTCGGAACGCACCTCTTCGACGAGAGCGAGCGCCTCGCTGGCATCCCCTTGGAGCAGGCCGACGATCTGCGCGCGCGCGATCTTGGTTGCTGCGGTTTCCTTGTTTGCGCCGCTCAGCGTTGCCAGCGCAGCTTCCGGGCCGTCCGTGCGTGCCTGGATGCGGGCCAGCAACGCAACGGGCTCGGGCGCACCGGGGCGCGCGTCGACGACCTTCTCGGCGTCGGGAAGCGCCTGCGTCCATTGGCCGCGCGCGATCGCCGTCCAGGCGCGTCCAAGAAGGAACGCATCGGCTTGCTCGGAGTACTTGGCCGGCCGTTCGGCTTCGGCGTGGGCGGCCCGAGGGTCGCCTTCGGCAAGGAACGCGTAGATTCTGGCGATTCGCTGGTCGGGATCGTTTTGCTTCGCCGACTCCGCGAGAATCGCTTCGGCTTGCTTCAGCTTGTCCAGATCGCCTCCGAGGGCCGCGGTGGCGAGGAGCCGTGCTCTCACCGAATCGTCTGGATCGTCGCGAAGAAGAGCGAGCGCGCCGTCAATTACATTCGGGCTCGCGTCGCTGATGACCTCGTCGAGAGATGACGCCAACCGAGCGTCGTGAATCCAGCCGAGGATCGTATGGACGATGAAAAAGAAGATCAGTGCGGCGATGCCCGCGGCGATTAAGCGGCGGATGCGTCGCTTGAGCGCCTCGGCCGGCGGCAAGACGATCTTGTTGACCGGCGAAATTGACGGTGTTGCGTTCTCGACCTTAAACAGGTCGGACGGTTCCTTACGCGAGCTCGATTCCTTGTCGGCCACCTTGCATCCCTCCCCGATGACGTGCGCCCCTGGTCGCCCATTGTCGCGTCAATCCGGGCGGTGACGCAAGTCTACGGGCTAGATCACGAACGGGATGATCGCGCGACGGCTCTTTGGGTAGTCGCTGAAGTGCTCGCGGTACCATTGATGGTTGGAAAAAGCCCGCGGAACGAGGTTTGTGGCCGTGAACCAGGCAAAGATCCATGCGGGCACGGTCGAGGCTGCGAGCGCGAACCCGACCCATTCGATGATTTCGCCAAAGTAGTTGGGGCTCGAGAGCCAGCGGTAGAAGCCGCCGTGGGGGATTTTGTAGCCACTTTCGCCTGGTTTTCGGAGATTCAAGAGGATGGCATCCGATTGCTGGTTGATGGCGTAGCCGGCCGCGAAGACCAGGATTCCGACGATGAAGCGCGGATCGGTCAGCCAGTCGGTACTCAACAGATGCGGTGCCAGCTCCGTGATTGCAAAGGCGTTGGTCGAGCCGTTGGCCGTATTGAAGGAAAACGCCAGCAGGCCGGTGACGATGGGCTTTTGCTTGTGGCCTCCGCGCATCCGGAACGGGTAGATGAAGGACCGGTACACGTAGTGCAGCATGTACAGGCCAAAGAGGATGAGCGGGACCAGCTTCAACGCGTTGTCCGACATGAAGTAGACGACAGCGAATGAAAGTGGCGAAGGCGCCTCCATGAGGACCCACAGGGCCCGCGCATTCACCGTAGGGCCCCATCCGGGCCGCAGGTGACGGCCGTAGGGCGCTGAGACGAACAGCAAGAGAACGAAGCTCACGATGCCGAGAACGACGATCCCGAGCAAAGCCCAGGTGTAGAGGGGGTGGGCCTGAAGGGATTCGCTGAATGCTTTGGTGATGCGCATCGGGTCTCGCGGCTCGTCTCGCTTGGGCCTAGACTGGCCGGGTGGGTGCTAATTGGTTTATCGGGTTCCCGATGCAAGCGGGGAATTTGCATCTGCGACCGGCTCCACCGGCCCGCGTACGCGTGTTCGCGCCCTCAGACCTCCATGTTACATTGGGCTTTCTCGGGGCCGTGCAAGAGTCGGATGCGAGAAATGCATGGGATCGGATCGGGGACTTTGCATCGTTTCGGGAGGTAAAAGGGTCGTTCTCCGGCGTCGAGCCGCTTGGGCATCCGCGAAAGCCTTCGGCGCTCGCCGCCATGGTCGACGAGGGGCGCGACGCGCTCAGCGAGATGATCGCCCAAGCCAGGGATCCTCTATTGAGGGCAGCCGGGGCCCCCGAGGACAGCCGGCCGCCGCTTCCGCACATGACCCTGGCGAGAATCCAGCGCAGGGCGAGCGCCGCCGAACGTCGAGAGGCGCTTCGGTGGGCTCAGGGGATCGACTTGCGCGGCGTGGTCTTCACAGCCGCGGCGGTTGCGCTCTACACCTGGGCCGCCGATCGCCAGGAGCGCCTCTTTCAGATCGTCGAGCGGCACGACTTCGGCTCCTGACGTGCCCCAGCAGGCACCCCCTGGGGCGATGCACCCCGGAGATTTGTGTGCTGCCTCGCGCAGGGGCCGGCTTGCCTTTGTCGGAACGTGGCATTTTTTTGACGAATCGAGTTCAATGCAGCTCGTAGGCAAACCGCGCGATGTGGAAGAAGGCAGTGTTTGGGATGGTTTCGGCAGGCTTCTTGGCCTATGTCGTCTGGCTCTCTTGTCTCAGCCCGGCTCGCCACCAAATCGAGTGGGACGTCGCCACGCGTGTCGCTGATGTCCTAGAACGCACCGGTTTCAACGAGGTGGTGCCCGTCGTCGACGGACGCGACGTCGAGCTTCGCGGCCAGGTCTCTTCAGCGTCGGAAGCGCGGCGGGCGGAGCGCATCGTGCGCATGGTCCGGGGGGTGCGCGTCGTGCGGATGGACCTGTTTGTCGCCGGCGGTGACAGCCTTGGGGGAGGTGAGACGTGACGTATCTCATGTTGCAGATGATCGGCGGCTTGCTGATTTCGGCGGTCCTGGGGGCGCTCTTGCTCTGGCTCGGGCAGGTTTTCTGGGGGCGACTAGTCGCCCCC
>JAOTXX010000012.1 GCA_029862185.1 Myxococcales bacterium | reverse complement strand
GCGTTTCTGGCCAGGGAGTGGATGCCTTGGCGATCTGCCTCAGCTCTTGATTTCCTCAGCCCCTCTTCCAGTAGACCCAATGCCTGTTGAGGGTTTCGCGACGCAATCGCAAGAGCCCGCTTGATATTCTCGTTCGTCTCGTTGAGTCGTGGCCCGATCATTTCATATTCTGAGTACTAGCGTGGGTGAACTGAAACATCCACTCACCCTGCTAGGATCGCGGAGTGGACGACCATGACTCGGTCATGCGGAACGTGAGGATCATCTCATGGATGTGTACCCTCGCGCCCATCGTGCTTCCTGTGGTGTTTATGATCCTCGGCATTGGGGCCCGCCTGGAGCTTGGGCACTGGCTGGAGTACGGGGAGAGGTTCACCCCGAGCGCCGCTTTCAGCCATCGCGAGGACATCGCAGGGTGGGTGGTGCTCGTCACCGTCGTCGGGGCCTTTCCGCTCTGGCTTGGATGCGTCGTCGTGGGATGGCGCAGGGCAGGGATGAGAAACCTCTTCTGGATCCAGATGTTCGCGTATGCCGCGATGTGGGTCGTCGCGTTCATCGCGATGCTGGTCGAGCCGACAGGGTACGGGGAGTGGCGCCTCGACTGAGGCCCCTACATGGTTAGACGCATCGACACTGGCCTGCCGCTGGAATTTCGGATCGTTCAAACCGTGACAGGCTGCCTCTTCGCGCGCCGTTCGTTGACTTGACGTTGACGTGACGATGTGAAGTCGAGTGGACTGAAGTGACGAACCCTGAACGCGGCGATGCGGGCAGGTCCCGGTCAGGTTTTGGTTTCTGTCGAGTTGTGTGGTTGTTCGTTTTCGTGCGCCTGGTCGGCCGCGATGCTTTGGGAGCATGAGGTCGCTGGTTCGAATCCAGTCGCCCCGACCATTCGTTCAACGCGGTACAGGAACCGGGCTCCAGTACCAGGCGCCCGCCGGTCGTACGCCTGGATCACTAACTTGGCGGTTCTGTGAGCCGTCGGGCGCCGCCGAGTAGATGTCATCGTCTACGGGGTAGACGATGAGTGCGCTGTCCGGGCTCCAGGCGAGGCCCCTCAAATCGGCGCCTTCGGGGAGTTCGTGGCTAACCTTGCGGTTGTTCGATCCGTCGGGTGCGCTGGTGTAGATCTCCTCGACGTTGGGTGTGTCCTGGTCTGCGATGTATGCGATCCGCGTTCCGTCTGGGCTCCAGATGTAGGAGCGCAAGACGCTAATGGTCGGCGGGTGCACAACATGCGCATCCGTCCCATCGGGGCGGCTCGAGATCAACAACGGATAGCCTTCCGTTCCGCTCGACGGTGAGGCTCGGGCAGCGAGAAGAACTCGGGATCCATCGGGGGACCATTGAAGGCCCTGAAGATGCACGCCTTCGTCAGGCGGCCACGGGTACTCCTGACGCTCGGAACCATCCGGATCGGCGAAAAAGAGCCCGCGCTCGCCATCCTCGTATCCGAAATACGCAAT
Organism: Myxococcales bacterium; assembly: GCA_029862185.1. Taxonomy (GTDB): domain Bacteria; phylum Myxococcota_A; class Polyangia; order Polyangiales; family Houyiibacteriaceae; genus SG8-38. The sequence continues at coordinate 65,719 of JAOTXX010000012.1, read as the reverse complement.
CAGCGAGCCGTCGGGGCTCCATTGATAGTCCCGGCTGTACGCATACCTGTCGGGCTGGCCGATCCGTTGATTGTCCGAGCCGTCCGGGCGGCTCGTGTACAAGTGGCGAACATGAGGGTCATCTTGCTCGGCGCGATACATTATCCGCGAGCTGTCGGGGCTCCACTTGTAGTACAAACCGCGAATTCCCTCCGACCCTTCTACCAACGGACCATTCAACTTGTGGTACCCGGAGCCGTCTGCTGCTCCGGAGAACAGCTCCGAGATGGTCTTGCCTGGGTCGCTTTCGATGTAGGCGAGCCACTTCGAGTCCGGGCTCCACACCATCACCTGGGCGCGTACCTCCGGCTCACGGCGAGTGACGAGGCGGCGGTCCGTCCCGTCGGCCGAGTTGGTGTAGATCGCTTTGGAGTTCTCGGGTGTGCTTCCGAAGGCGTAGGCGACCCGCTTGCCGTCCGGGCTCCAATAGAATTCGTTGATGTACTCACCGAAGCCCAATGGCCCGTGGGCGCTCGCGGTCTCCGAACCGTTGGGCGTCACGAGATAGAGCTCGCTCAGGTTGTTGCGGTCGGCCTTGAAGCGATACGCGATGTGCTCTCCGTCGGGGGCGTAGAGAAAGCCCTCGACCCGGCCGCCCTCTCCGAACGGGAGGTTGACCTTGTTTCGTTCGGTACCGTCCGGGCGCGCGGTGAACAGCTCTTTCGGACAGTGACCACAAATGGAGTAAGGGTCGTTCAGCACGGAATACGCGATGTCGGACCCTTTTGGGCTCCATTGCGCGAACGCGACATGCGCGTCCTCGAGCGGCTGATTCACACGGGTGGCACCGAGCATGCCGGGTCGGCTCGTGAAGAGCTCGTTGGTCTCGCTCCCTGCTTCCTTGCCGAAATACATGAAGAGATAGGGAGACGGCGGCGTGTCCCGACCACCCGCGAGAAGCACGCGCTGGCCCGCGGCTGCCGCAGCGCACTCGCTTTCGTACTCGAATCCGTAGCAGCCAGGGACGGGGCCGTCGCCGGGCTCGCAGCTTGCAGGACGAGCGACGCAATGCCCCGGACCGTGACAGCTCCGAGCATCACAGTACTCATCCTCCGCGCAGTCGGCATCCGAGGAGCAAACGCATTCGCCGACATAAGCGAGGGCAACCCCGGAGCGTAGGAGGTCGCACCGCGATGGGTAGGTGAGCCCGTCACAACCGCAGACCGGTGAGGCGCTTCCCTCGCAATCTTGATCCATCTCGACGCAGCCGCCGAATCCGCCGACGAAACAGCCGACGGGATGAACGTAACTACACGCCTGCCCCGCCTCGCAATCGGTCTGGTCAACGCATGCCCGTTCGTCATCGACATAGTTGAGCTCAAGCGAGTATGACCCCGGCTTGCGACCGTACGCGCGGACCGTGAGGAGAAGCACCTGCCTCCCCGGCACGAGCTCAATCTCTAGCTCCAGGGCCGCGCCGCTGCCAACGACACCGGTCGCCTCTCCCAGGGACCATTCGATCCTTGCATCACTGTCCCGGCCCCTCGCCTCGATGGTGGCCACGCGATCGAGCACGGGCACGTCGTAGGCCCGGACCGCCGGTTCGAAGCCGAAGGCACGGGGCGCACCCCGCACCTCGACCGTCAGGTCGGACAGCCTCGCCGCGTGAGTCGGCTCGCAGGTAAAGCCAGTTTGAAGCGCGATGAAACCAAGCATACCGGCCAGTAGAGCGTGGGATCGTCGATGTGAGATCGGTTTCGACATGGGGCTGCTCGCGCGTCGAGGGTCACCCAGCACGCCGAAAACATCAAGCAACGGTCGTTGACCTGACGTTGACGTGGCGATGTGAAATCAGATGATATGAAGTGACGAACCGTGAACACGGCGATGCGGGCAAGTCCCGGCGATTATTGGTAATTGGTTGAAATTGTTGCGAGTGAGAGAGGTGTGCCGATCGTGGGCTCCTCAGGTTCGAGTCCCGCCCCCGGCACAACTGATTGCTGCAGCTCCGCGGGCTTTCGTCCGCTCCGTTCTCCAGCAATCAAGCCACAACCGAGTCTCGCCCCGTCGCTGGGTCTTCAGTCGAATTGACCAGACAGGCCTCTTGGGGCCGACCAACGCTCCCGCCAGTGTCAGTCCCAGTGCCAGTGCCAGTGTCTGTGTCAGCGTCAGCGTCAGCGTCAGCGTCAGCGTTGTGCGTTCCGACACATCGTTTACACCCTGGGGGGCGGAGGAATCGCCTCATGGGATGGATGTCGAACGTGCAGCAGAAGAAGAGAGCAATCGATTTGGTTCGTGCCGGGGTGCCGGTGAGCGAGCCCTAATCTTCGTCGTCCCGCCACGAATCGAGCTGTGATCGCCGCGTCTCGATCAACCGGAGTCGAATACGTCTACAGCCCGACCGAACTGCCTCGCTACGGGCGAATCAAATCGGATTCGCAGCTCGCAGGCGCCGAGATCGGGTTGCAACGACCCACGTAGCCGCCGGGGACCTCGGCGAAGTAGTCGGTGCCGAATTCAGGGACCGGGACCACGCAGTCGGTGCTGACAAACTGGCCGCCGCTGGCGAAGGCGGCTTCTTGCAGGGTGTAGTCGTCGTCACGGGCCTGCTGGGTGTCCGCGTCAGCGCGCGTTCGCACCATGTAGCCGGCGCCGACGAGCTCGCGGATTCGCTCCCCGTCGCTCAGCGCGCTGTTCAGATTGAACCAGGCGGCTTCGGGGTCGCCCTCGTCGGAGTTCGTGAACATGACGCGGCCGCGGAGCGAGGGGTGGCCGTCGATGTAATGGTCGTGCGCGGCGCTTTGATTGAGGAAAACGAACATGACGCGGCTGCGGGCCTCGGCAAGAGTCATCCAGGCGCCGTCAAGCACGGCTTCTTCGAGGGTGTCGTAGTCGCCGCGCACGTCGTCCGGTCGGATGAGCCGAGCCGCAGGGAACACCTCGAGAATCTCGCGGTCGATGTCGGCGACTTCTTCCGGTCCGAACTCGAGTGGGATGACGAAGCCGAGGTCGAGCGGGTCGGGAATCACCTCTTCTTTGGCTTCTATCATGATGGTGATGGGGAGGTGCCGCGGGTTGGCGTCCGACCAGCCCTTCACCTGCTGCAGGCAGATTTCGAACGTCAGGCAATGGGTTTCGAAGTCGAGGTCCTGAACGTGCAAGACCTTCAGGCCCGGCTCATCGAGCTCGGGAAGGCCGGACACCGGATCGTCGTCTGTCAAGATGAGCGCGCGTCGCGTACATCCCGCCCTCCGGGTCCGCAAAGATGTCGAGCTCAAGCTGGCGAACCCCGCGGTCGAACTGCTCTTCGAGAGGCAGGGCGGTGTACTCGAGGCTGTCGGCGGTCTCTTGAGTATCAAAAATCGCGAGCAGCTCGAGGATGCGTTCGCGAGGCTGAATGTGGTAGCTGTTGTGCGTCCCGAGAACTTGGATTTCGTTCATGCGCAGCGTCTGATCCTGCACGCCCGACGCGTTCGTGGTACTGGTGCTGGAGCAGGCGAACAAGTAGCTTGCCAAGATGAAAAGCAAGATTGGTTTGCGAGCAGCCAGCAACCTCACCCAGGTTGGCGTTGGTTGTTCGCCCCCGGTTCAGAGTCCAACCTCGGTGGGCTTGTTGTGCTTCGTGGACGCGTGGCGGGCCGTTTCAAGTCCTCGGGTGTGCGCTGGTATCCTGAGCGCACCGATTCCGCACATCGAGCTACGCTAACTCCTCGCGCCGCCGTCCTTCGGACGCTTCGGGTTGGTCCCTGGTGAATTGCCCTGGGAATTCCGGAGACTCTGGGCTGCTCGTGGACCTGACGTTGACGTGGCGATGCAAAATCAGATGACATGGGGTGACAACCCGTGAACACGGCGATGGGGGCAAGTCCCGACGATCGTTGGTAATTGGTTCGGATTACTGTGAATGAGACAGGCTTGCGGAGGTCGGGTCCTCGGGTTCGAGTCCCGGCCCCGCGAGATCCAAACCACCCTCTCGAACGTCCACCTAGAATGCCTCGGGGAATCACGCCGGACCTTGGCGGGTTTCTCGTCTGAGCTCGTGACTCTGCGATAGCTTCGCCTCGAGAGGAAACCCTATGCGTCTTCGTAATGCTTTGCCCTCTATCCTGGCTCTTCTCTTGCCGACCCTTCTGGCGATGGGGGCGGCAGCGCAACCGCTGAGGGCGGAGGAGATTCCGGACAGCCTCAAGCCCTGGGTGCCCTGGGTCTTGCACGCCAAGCCCAACCACCCTTGTACGACAGTGGGCGGCGCGGCCGTCTGCCGCTGGCCGGGCCCGTTGGCCCTGACGGTGCACGACGCAGGCGCGCGATTTGAGCAACGCTTCTTCCTCGATCGCGATGGCCCGGTGCAACTTCCCGGTAGCCCAACGTTGTGGCCGCAGCAAGTCCGCGTGGATGGCCAGCCTGTTGTCGTCCTTCAAGAAGGCGAGCAACCGGTAGTGCGATTGCAAGCCGGTGAGCATGTCGTCGCCGGCGACCTAAGCTGGAGCACGGCGCCCGAGCTTCTCCCCGTGCCGACTCAGACGGCGATCGTGCAATTGCAGATCAAGGGCGAACGCGTTCGCAACCCACGTCGCGAAGAAGGCGGCGAGGTCTGGCTCGGGGCGAAAGAAGAGGTCGAAACGACGGTGGAGGGACTCGAGGTCGAAGTACACCGAATGATCTCCGACGCGATCCCAATGCAGGTCACCACCCGTCTCCTGCTGCACGTCTCGGGCCGCGCGCGCGAGCTCAAGTTCAAGGATGTGCTGCTCGCTCGGACCGTCCCGATTGCGGTGAGCTCGCAGCTACCCGTGCGCCTCGACAAGCGACGCCGGCTCAGTGTGCAAGTCCGTGCCGGAACCTACGAGGTATTCGTGATCGCCAGGGCAGAGGGCGATCTCGAAACGCTCGCCGCGCCGAAGCCACCCTCGCCCTGGCCGGCGCTTGAAACCTGGGTTTGGTTGGCCGACGAGAGCCTGCGTCAGGTCGAGATCTCGGGCGCCCCCAATGTCGATACGTCTCGCGCATCGTTGCCTCCGGCCTGGCGGGAGCTTCCCGCGTACTCTCTGACCCCCGAACAGTCGCTCTCGTTCAAAACTACGCGCCGCGCGAAAGCCGAAGCCGAACCAAACGTGCTCCAGCTCGTGCGCGAGCTGTGGCTCGACGTCGACGGCACTGGCTATTCTGTCCGCGATCAGATCACGGGCAAGCTTCGGCGCAGCCATCGCTTGATCATGGAGGAGGGCACGCTCGGGCACGTCAAACTCGGCAGTGAGGGCCAGTTGATCAACGACCTGCGGTCCGAAAGCCCAGGGCAGGGGGCCCGGGTGCCTCGCGGGGTCGAGATCCGAAGCGTTGACCTCGATGTGACGGCCGAGTCGCGGCTCGACGACGCGCGCTCGTCCTTCGCCGCGGTGGGTTGGTCCGAGAACATCGAGCGCCTTAGCGCGCGTTTGCGCTTGCCGCCGGGCTGGGACGTGCTCGCGATTTCGGGCGCCGACGACACCTCGCAAACCTGGCTCTCGCGCTGGGACGTGTTCGCGATCTTCTTCGTGGCGCTCGTGGCGATCGCGGCGCTTCGGCTGCTCGGTGCCATCTGGGGCCTCATCGCGCTTCTTGCGCTCACGCTGACCTATCACCAGGCGAACGCGCCGCTCTACATCTGGGTGGTGCTCCTGGGGCTGCTGGCTTTGCGACCAGTGGTCAACAGCCCGCGCTGGAGTCGCGGACTGAGCACGCTTTGGTGGGGCGCCGGGGTGGCCCTCGTCTTGATCGCCGTGCCGTTCTGCGTGGCCCAGCTGCGGATGGGTTTGTTCCCGCACGTGGGCGTAGACTGGGGCGGGTGGGACGCCGTGCCATGGCTTGCTGGGTGGACGGTTCTCGTCGTTGCCGTGGCCGCCTATCGCACGGCCGAGGTGCGAAGCCTTCGCGGGAGGACGGCGGTCGGAATAGTTGCCGCCGCTTGCCTCCTCGGATTGGTCGCCATCCGATTGCTCGGCGGCTTCGGCATGCCTTCCGCGAGAGTCTCGCAGATGGATGACCGAATGGAACGCCAGCCGGCTGCAGCAGACCTGGGCGTCATGGCTTCCGGCGCGCTCGAGGAAGAGCGCGATGATGAAGGCTACGCGCCGAGCAAGTCAGCCAAACGCTACCGAGGCGCGGGTTCACCCCAGGTAGCCAAGGTGCCGATGACTCAACAACAAGATCCCAACGCGGTCGTCCAAACCGGTGAGGGGATCCCCGATTGGGAGTCGGGCTCATGGGCCCTCAACTGGTCCGGTCCAGTCCCGTCCGACCATCGCGTCAAGCTCTGGTTGATCTCGCCGCGCGCCAATCTCGTGGCATCGATCGTGCGCGTCCTGCTGTTGGTTCTTCTCGGGCTTGGCGTGATGCGTCGGTGGAAGCGTGCACAGCTGCCTCCCGCCAGGCCGAGCGCAGCGGCGACCGGTAGCGTGATCGCGATCCTTGCCGGTGGACTCATCCTCGGATCGAGCTCAGCCAGCGCACAGCCAGCCGTTCCCGAAGGGGCACCTTCGCAAGCAATCCTCCACGAGCTTGCCAAACGCCTGACCGCGCCTGCGGAGTGCGCCCCCGATTGCGTGTCGGTTGCGCGGGCAAGTATCGATGCCAGCCGCTCGCGCATCGTCTTCGAAGCCGAAGTGCACGTGGGAGCCACCAGCGCATTTCGGATGCCCGGACCGGCTAGCGCCTGGCTGCCGAACGTCATCACCGTTGACGGCCAGCCACGCAGCGCCATCGCGCTGGCAGGCGATGGCTTCGCTCTGCTGCGGCTCGAAAAGGGCGTGCACCGCGTGCGGCTCGATGGTTTTGCGCCACCGGGCGAGAGCCTGACACTCGCGTTCGGCGATCAGCCCAAGCATCTGGCCGTCAACGCGAAAGGCTGGGAAGTCGACGGCCTGCGAGACAACGGCCGTGCCGACGCATCGATTCAGTTGCGACGCACGCTCGTAAGCCAAGACAAGGCGACCGACCAGCCTGAGGCCGTCCGCCTGCAACCCTGGTTCGAAGTAAGGCGGACGATTGGCATCGGCGTGCGCTGGACCGTGAACAGCAGCGTGCGACGCATCAGTCCATCATCGGCCGTCGACGTGGTGCGCATACCGCTCTTGCCCGGCGAGGAAGTCAGCAAGGCCGATGCGATTGTCGAGGATGGGCACATCGTGATCACCGTTCCGCGGGGAGAGACGCTGGTCAGCTGGTCTTCAAACCTCGAACCAAGCGCCGAGCTCGCGCTGGTCGCGCCACAGAACGTGCGCTGGTCCGAAGTCTGGGAGCTCAGCTGCGGCCCGATCTATCGCTGCCAGCACGCGGGGCTGCCCCCCATCAGGCACTTCCAAGCGGGCCTGTGGCAACCACTGTTTCGCCCCTGGCCTGGCGAAGAACTCCAGCTGCGCTTCGACCGTCCCCCGGCGGCCCAGGGAAGCGTGCTGACGATCGATGCGCTCATGCTCGTGACGCGACCGGGCCTCCGACGCAGCGAATCCACCCTCAGCGCCACCGTGCGCAGCAGCAGCGGCGGCGTGCACGCCTGGACGCTCCCCGAGGGTGCCGAGCTCCAAAGCGTGACGATCGATGGTAGCCCGCGGTCGCTGCAGATGCAGGACAACGAGCTGCGGACCACCCTCCGTCCCGGCGTGCAGCAAGTGGAGATCGCCTTTCAGCAGGAGGGCGGCCTCGAGACCTGGTTCAAGACTCCTCAAATCGGCTTGGGCGCACCGGTCGTCAACGCGCGCGTGCGCGTGAACCTCCCCGATGATCGCTGGCTGCTGTGGACCGAGGGCCCGGCATGGGGCGCGGTAGTCCTCTTCTGGCCGTACCTCTTGCTCGCCCTTCTCGTCGCGTTCCTGCTGTCACGCGTGCCGCAAAGCCCGCTACGCATCTGGGATTGGCTGCTCTTGAGCCTCGGCTTCGTGACCTTGCCCGTCTGGGTCGCCGTGCCTGTCGTGGCATGGTTCTTTGCACTGCAACACCGCAGCCAACATTCCGACCTGCCCAGTCGCGCCTTCAACGCGCGTCAGGTCTTGCTCGGCGGCCTGAGCATCCTGGCCCTCCTGTGCTTCTACGCGGCGGTGCACAACGGCCTTCTCGTCCGTCCCGACATGCAAGTCGCCGGCGCGGGCAGCTATGGCGGCAGCCTCGAATGGTACATCGACCGCAGCAGCAACGACTTACCGGAGACTGCAGTCCTGAGTCTCAGCATCTGGGTCTGGCGGTTGCTCATGCTTGCCTGGTCACTCTGGCTCGCCTTCCGTCTCGTCGGTTGGGTGAGATGGGCATGGTCCGCGTTCAGCACCGACGGCCGCTGGAAAACGCAACCCGTGACCCCAGCGCAACCCGACCCCATCTGACGGAGCCACTTCGACGAGTCACGCTTTGGCCCGACGCGATCGCGCGGGATTCGCGACGCCCAGCGAGAAAATTGGGCAAAAACCTTGTGTTTACGCACAAACACGCTAGGGCAAGGAAACATACGAAGTGTCGCGTAGTTGATTTCCTATCCTGCAAACGCCTCGGCCTAACTGAACGCAATCGACCGCTGGCACTGCCGTGAGTCTGCGTCGCCAAAGCCGGCACTTCGAGTGTCGAGCGAACAGCCCGCATACGGCTTCTTGCACAGCTCGAACCGCGTTCCACCGATAGAAAGGAACCAAGCAAGTCATGCAAGAAACCATGAACGTTCAATCCACTACGAACGACCGCGAGCCGTCTGAGCCGACCGTTCGCGAGACCGTCACCGACGAATTGACTCGCCTGCGTGATGAGCTCTCTCGCACCGCGCACGAGATTCGAATGAAGTCCAAGGGCGCCAGCGCTGAGGCGCAGGACACCAGGAGAATGCTCGAACGGGAGGCCAAACGATTTAGCGCCGAGGTAGAAGAAGCCGTCGAACGGACACAAGAAGACCTCGTCGAAGCCGGAAAGGATCTCCAAATGCGATTCCAAGAGCTCGCGAAGCAGCTGGCGCATCCGCGCAAGTGAGTCCGGACGAGCACCACTCGAACACTCTCCATCATTTGACCAACCACGAAAGGAACCATCACTCTATGCCCACCCAATTCACCGACCACGTTTCATTACCGGCGCAGAGCAAGACCAAGCTCGTCAACCGATACAGCGAGTACAATCGTGTCGTCCGCAGCACCGTTGGTGAGTCCGGAGAACACAACGACCCCGCAACGGAAGACCTGCTCACCGAAGTTCTTCGTGGAACCAAGCTCGACATATGGTTCCTCGAACGTCACGCGAACGTTGGAGTGCTGACTGATGCCGCTTGAACAAATCTATGAAGACGTGACCGGGAAGCTATCGAAGTGGGCCGAGACGTTCGGTGAGATGCTGCCCAACATGATCGTTGCGCTACTCGTGCTTGGCCTGTTCTGGTTCGTTGCGCGGATGGCGTGCGGCGCGAGCGATCGAGCCCTTCGCCGTTTCGATACGCACGAGGCTGCCCGCGAGCTCATCTCACGGATCATCCAAATCGGGGTGCTGCTTGCCGGCGTCGTCGTCTCCCTTGGCGTCCTGAATCTCGACAAGGCACTCGCTTCCATACTCGCCGGTGCGGGTGTCATCGGGCTAGCCCTTGGTTTTGCATTTCAGGATCTCGCAGGGAACCTGATCTCAGGCATCGGCCTCGCCATCCATCAGCAGTGGCCATTCAAGATCGGTGACGTCGTCGAGACCACCGACGTGTTCGGCGTGGTGGAGAAGATCCATCTCCGCACGTCGAGTCGCTCCCGCAAAGCGCGTTCAACGGCCTTTCCCAGGAGGCATCATGAGCGCCGCCGAGCGAGAGCTGGGCGTTCGGTGGAGGCTACCGCTCCTTGATTTTCCGAGCCCAATCGTCGGCGATGGACTTTGCCGCATCACGACCGCCTAGCCCAAACGCAAGCGCAGCCGCAACGGCAACACTGCCCAGGGTGAAGCCAAACGCCATGCTGACGATGTTGTCGGCTAGCCCCATGGCCTTCAGGCCCATTGCGAGCACCAAGCCGAGGATCGCGATTCGGGCGATGTTAGCGAGCCCCGGGCTCCCGTGCTCGGTCAGCTTTTCGTAGGCCAACGTGCCGAGGAAGTTGCCGATGATCAGGATGAGACCGCCAATGAGCAAGCCGGCGCCGAACTCCAGCACCGAGGCGAATACATCGGAGATCACCTCGATTTTCAGCACGTTCACGGCTGCGGCCGCGGCTGCCAACATCGAGAAAAACATGATCGCGATGTCTACCAGTCGCGTCGGCGTGAACGACTCCGTGAACAAGCCGTCGATGCCGATCTTCTCGGGCAGCGCGTCGAACTTCATCCCCTCCAAGAGGCCATTGAGGACGAAAATCACGAACTTCGCGGCCACATAGACCACCAAAAGGATGATGGCAGCGCCGACGATGTTGGGCACTGCGGCCATGAGCTTTTCGATCAGGCTTGACGCTGGGACGGAAATCGCGGGGATGTCCAGCACTCCGAGCGCAGAAACGATGACCGGGAGCAGGATCACGGCGAAGACCAGGGCCCGACCAAACTTGGCCAGGCTGATGTCTTCGTTTCCTGTGCGTTCCGCCACCCGTTCGTCCACTTTTTCCAACGCTACGCCTGCCAACTGGGCGAGGACTTTCGCGATGATCCAGCCCGCATAGGCGATGACTCCTGCACCGATGATGTTGGGTACCGCAGCTGCGAACTTGCTCGCCATCGACTTCAGCGGATCGAGAACGTTCATCAGTCCGAAGTGCTCCAGCACCGCGATTAGAACGAAGATCGTGAGCACTGCTTTCACGAGCGACACGATCGGCGAAACGAAATCGGTGACGCTACCGTCGTCCGCTGTTCGGTGCAGCGCTGGAATCTTCGTAAGCACCCGCTTCAGCAGACCGGCGACTAGCTTGACGACGAAGAGACCGACGATGAGTATCGCGAGCCCGAGCAAGGCATGGCCTAACGCACTAGACCCAGCCGGACCGAGAACCTCGGTGAGCCTGTTAGTCAATTCCTTCATGGCATCCTATCTCCTTTCGAGCGCTCTGCTCCACGTTCATCTGGGCGTCGCCATCCACACGCCGAGTCACTGGCTGATCACCGGTTCCCCGTATGACACGATCGCAGGCGACTGAGAACCGTCACGCGCAAAAAGCCGTCGACACGCACTGCGCTCCTGATGCGGGACGTAGACGGACGGGCATCTGATTTCTTCACCGCTTTCTTTTGCAAATCACCCATTCGGCGGAAATCGTCAGAGGCCTCGTTCGGAAATGTCCGCGAACGTGAACAAATCGGCTTCGCTGTTGCGTTCGGTACACAGCTCCACCCGAGGGCTACTCGGATTCCCGGCCAATCCCATGCGCCGTTCCCCTGGCCCGCTTCTTGCGATACGTCGTGGCATGCGACCGAGCCCTCCTGCCATCCTGGTCTTGCTCTTCGGCTGCGCCCCCTACGTGCACTCGCCCTCCGTGCGTAGCTTTCCACTCGAGGCGGCGAAGGCGCTGAACCCACGAGAAACCGGCATCCAAGTGGAAGGAGGCGGTGGCGGTGGCGAGTACGTGAACCTCGGAGGCATCAGCGTCCGGGTTCGGCACGGGCTCGCAAAGGGGCTCGACGGAAGCGTCGAGGGCAACTTTCAGCGTTTCAACATCACCGATGAAGACTACGCGCTGCAGAACCGAAACATCTTCGCCGGGCGCCTCGGCATCAAGTACGCGTTCATCGACCACGTTGCGCTCGCAGTCGGCTTTGGAGGCGGAGGATGGACCGGCGGCGGCTTCATCGGCCCAGACGCCTCGCTGATCTTCGGCTACGAGAACCCGTACTGCGTGCCCTTCGTCGACATCGGGGGTTTCATGAGCCTTCCCGTCCGTGAGAACGTCATCGCCCTCATCGATCGCGGCTCCGAGCCGGAAGATTTCATCACAGCCCCCACCAACACGGTGGGCTGGACCATCGGCACCGGCCTTCGCATTCCCGTGTCCCACAAGAAGAACCAGGAGACCAAGAGCGCTTTTCTCCTCGGCTTCCGTTACCGTGGGGTGTACTTCGACAACGTGCCCGCAGGATACCGCGACCGCCGCTCGTACATCTACGGCTCGGGGGCATTCGAGTACGTATTTGGGCGCGGGCAATAGCGCGTCCGCGTTCGTGTTTTCGTGTTCGGGAAGCAGATAGGCGGGCGCTCGGCGTTCGTACAGCCATGGATCGCCGCCAAGGTCTCGGTCCGGTTTCGATAAAGAATTACGTATAAAAGGGTAAGAATTACGTATTCCCACGCGCCTTCACCGTGCCCAGGTTAAAGGTGCGGGCCCAGACAAGGGGAGGGTCCTCCAGTCCGCGGCTCGTAGATTAGGGGGTACGTCATGACATATGCACAGCATTTTGTGTCATTGAAGACGTACGGATTGGCGCTTGCGCTCGTATTCTCTCCGGCGTTTATGCAACTGGACGACGTTGGTTGCGAGCCGGCCGATCCCACAACACTTGCGGACCTTCAATTTCGACCGTTTCAGGTCCCTGGGCAGGAGCTGCCTGAGGATATGATCGCGTTCGAGAGCGAAGTGTTGGTCTATGAAGTGGAGCTTCCCGACTCCGTTACCGAAGCGATGGTAGTCGCGGAACCAGCGGTTGAAAGCGCGGCGCTTTCTATCCAATGCATTGCTGGTGGCACCATTTCTGGACACCAGATCGATCCGGCCCTTGACTGGACCATGGTCGATCTGCCTGCAGGCGACAGCGTGTTGGAGGTCATCGTTCACCCAAGCGGCGAGCACGGTACTGACTTCGGCCAGTATACGATTATCGTCACGCGAACGGAACTAGCGCATCCAACGACACTTGCGGACCTTCAATTTCGACCGTTTCAGATGCCTGGGCAGGAGCTGCCTGAGGATATGATCGCGTTCGAGAGCGGAGTGTCCGAATACGATGTGGTGCTTCCCGACTCCGTCACCGAAGCGATGGTGGTCGCGGAACCAGCGGTTGAAAGCGCAGCGGTTTCCGTCCAATGCGTTGCTGGCGGTACGATTACCGGACACCAGATCGATCCAGCCCTTGACTGGATCCCGGTCGACCTCCCGGACGGCGACAGCAGGTTGGAGGTCATCGTTCACCCGAGTGGCGAGCATGGGACCGAGTTCGGACAGTATACGATCCACGTAACCCGAGCGCTTTGACTATCAAAGCTGGCGTCCATGAAGCGCCCAAACGACCCGGCCGTGGTTATCGCGGTCGGGTCGACTTTTTTGCGTTTGCCGGAGCGGCGGGGCCGGGTGTGTTTGGCGGAACGCGCTCGGCCGTTCGCGTCCCTCTAAGCTGCGCGCGTCGCGCCGCTGGTCTTGCCGGCTTCGTCGACGAAGAGCCGGCGTTCGGCGTTGACGAGCTCGAGCAGCTGTTTTTGGTCGATCAGGCCGGCGTCGAGCAGGGCGCGCATGTAGCCGTCGGCGTAGCCGCGTGCCTGGGCCAAGGTGGCGTAGTTCGCTCCACTGAAGCGGGTTTCGATCGTCTTTCGCACGAGGCCGCGAAGAGTCACCTTGAGCTCGTCTAGGTTCATAGCCGTTCCTTCCTAAGACCGCAGTGTCGGTTTCGCGCGGCCAGGGTCAAGAAAACGGCGGGCTAGAAACAGGTGAGCTCGCGGAAGTCTTGGATTCGCTTCTCGAGATGATCCCGGCTCAGGTCTTGGAGCGCGCCGGTGCCGACGTCTTGCACGCAAAATGAAGCGGTCGCCGAGCCGCAGATCACGGCCTGCCGGAGGTCGGTGTGGCCGTTTTCGGCGAGGTAGCCGAGGAAGCCGCCGGCAAACGAGTCGCCCGCACCGGTCGGGTCAGAAACAGCCTTGAGCGGGTAGGCGGGTGCGCAGAAAATGTCTTCGTCGAGGAACAGAAGCGCGCCATATTCGCCCCGCTTCACGATCACCGTTTCCGGGCCGAACGTGCGCAACGCCTCCGCGACCGCGAGGGGGTGGTGGAAGCCCGTGAGCTGTCGCGCCTCCTCCTCGTTGATGACGAGGATGTCGACACGCCTGAGCACTTCTTTGAGCGGATCGAGCGCGATGTCGATCCAGAGGTTCATCGTATCGGCGATGACGAGCTTCGGGTTGTGGATTTGGTCGAGCACGTGCAGTTGCAGCTGTGGCGCGATGTTGCCGAGCATCACAAATTCGGAGTCGCGGAACGCGGTTGGAATCTTTGGGTTGAAATCCGCAAAGACGTTCAGGTCGGTCTTGATGGTTTCGCGCGACGTGAGGTCGTCGGAGTAACGGCCTTCCCAGTGGAACGTCTCTCCGTTCGCGACCTCGAGCCCGGTGGTATCGATGCCGTGGCCCCGGAGCATGTCGACCGCCTCCCGGGGGAAGTCTTTGCCCACCACACCGACCAGCCGGACTGGCGCGAGCTGGCTTGCCGCGAGAGACGCGTAGGTAGCCGACCCTCCGATGACCCGTTCGTGGGAGCCGAGGTGATTGTGAATGGTGTCAAAAGCGACGGAACCGACGACGAGAAGCGATGACATATTGGCTTTCAGGGTACGTATTTGCGAATGAGGGGCCACAGCTTTTCACGGGCGGCCGCCGAGATCGAATCGGAGTTGCTGAGGATCGCCCCGGCAAGCGCCGAGGTGGCAGGGCGTTTCGCTGGATCGGGCACCGATGGGGCAAGCTCCAGAATGATTTCCTTGGCTTTGGCGACGTTTTTGTGCATCACCGCCAAGACGCCGTCTACCGAAACCGCATCGTGAACCTCGTGCCAGCAGTCGTAGTCCGTCACCATGGCGAGCGTCGCATAGGGCAGCTCCGCCTCTCGCGCGAGGCGCGCTTCGGGGAGGTTCGTCATGCCAATGACCGAAACGCCCCAGGAGCGGTACAGCTCGGATTCGGCACGGGTCGAGAACTGCGGGCCCTCCATGCTCAAGTAGACTCCACCCCGGTGCACCGTCGCGTGGGCTCTTTGCGCCGCATCGCTCAGGGCCCCTGCGAGCTGCGCGTCGATCGGGTCTGCGAAACCGACATGCGCCACCACGCCGTCATCCTCGAAAAACGTATCGACGCGATTCCGGGTCCGGTCGATGAACTGGTCGACGACGACCATGTCCCCGGGATGGATGTGCTCTTTCATCGAACCCACGGCCGAGATGCTGAGGATCTGTTCCGCGCCGGCCATCTTGAGGGCGAGGATGTTCGCCCGATAGTTGACCTTGTGCGGGGGGAGATGATGCCCGCGGCCGTGCCGGGGCACGAAGAGCAACCGCGTGGTTCCGATTGTCCCAGCGACGATCAAATCGGAAGGCGCGCCAAACGGCGTCGTCATTTTCAACTCTTCGACGTTCGCCAGGTGCTCGAGCTCGTAGAGCCCGCTTCCTCCGATGACGCCGAGCGTGTGCTGCACCTCGCTCATCGGCCGTAGGCCTGTCGCATGACGACCACCGTGCGTACCTCACCGGCGCGGAACACCTCGAGCTGGACAGTCGAACCCACCGGTCCCCGAAGCCGCTCTACGATTTCCTCATAGTCGAGCTCGCGGACCGAAGCACCGTTGATCGAGATGATCACGTCGTTTGTCCGGATCCCGGCGAGGTCGGCTGCTCCTCCAGCTGGCGCCTCCACGACGCGGAGGCCTCCACCTTCTGAATAGCCGAGCTTGGCGTGAATTCCGCCAGCCGGCTGTCCCCGCGCGGCGCCGCCGCAGGAAGCGAGAAAAGCAAAGCCCAACGCGAGCACGGCGGCTTTTCGAGATTGCGGGCTCATCCTCGGGCACCGGCATAGCCGGGTTCTTGAGGAGTGCAAACCTTCACCGAGGCAAGATTGACACCAGGGCACGCCGAGGTACCATTCGCTCAACCCCTCGGAACTGTAGCGGAAACTGCTCTTGGGCCGGAACGATGTATAAGCTCGTCATCTTGGACGACAAAGGTCACACGACCGTCGTACCGCTATTGCGTGACGAGATCACGATCGGTCGACAGGACGGCAACAGCATTCGGCTCACCGAACGAAACGTCTCTCGCAGTCACGCGCGCCTGTTGAAACGTAATCAAGCTTACATTGTCGAGGATCTCGGCTCGTACAACGGCGTCACGGTCAACGGTGAGCGAATCGAGGAAAAGGCGGAGTTGGCCGTCGGCGATCAGCTCGGGATTGGTGACTACGATCTGGCGTTTCAGTCCGACGCGCCGCCGACCCAGCAAAGGATGCCTTCGCCGGCGCCGAAGCCCAAGAGCGCCCCGCCTCCCAGGTTGGTCGTGCTCAGCGATCCGGTGACCGGGGCGGAGTTCAGCTTGAGCAAACCGGTGCTGCGAATCGGCCGCGACGAGCGCCTCGACATCTGGATCAATCACAAGTCCATCTCGCACGAGCACGCCGAAGTTCAGTTGAAGGGCGGCGCGGTGACGGTGTTTGATCTCGACAGCGCCAATGGGATGCGGGTCAACGGCGTGCCCGTGTCGCGCGCCGTGCTGGAAGCAGGAGACATCCTCGAGCTCGGGAAGGTTCGATTCCGTTTCGTGCCCCCCGAAGGTTCGAGAAGCTTGGATCCTGTTCCCCTCGAAGCCGTATCTGACGGCCCGCCCGCATCGTCGCGTAAGGCGGGGATTGCGATCTCGGTGATCGCCTTGCTGCTGGTTGCCGGGGCTGGCGCGGTGCTGACCACGATGCGTACGGAGCCCGAGAGGATCGTTGCTGCGGAACGTCCTCCGGTCGTTGCCGCGGCGTTGCCTCCGGAAATCGAAGCCGTCCCCCCAGAGCCCGCCAGCGCGGCTGGCGATTCCGACGGCCAAGCGATCGCTGAGCCACAGGAGTGGGAAGGGAGGCTTGCCCAGGCCCTGGAGGCCCTGGCGGGCGGCGAGATCGACGAGGCGCACGCCATTGCGAACGACCTGCCCGCGGACAGCGTACTTCGAGAAACACCGGAGTTCGGCGAGATCCGGTACCGCTACGCGCAGTCACACATCAGCGACGGGGAGCGCGCTCTCGAGGCACGGGACTTCGAGCAGGTTCGTCGCAAGGCCAAGCTCGTGCTGGCGCTCGACGAGATCACGTCGAAGCAGCGCTCGGACGCCAAGCGCCTAATGCGAAGGGCGCGAGCCGTAAGACCGGCTCGCGAGCAGGTTCCCAAGCGGGAAGCCGAGCCCGTTCCTGCGCCCGATCCGAATCTGGCCCTCGAGGAGGCCTATGCTTGCGTGGCTCGAGGAGACAACGGCTGCGTGATCGAGGCCCTCGGCCGGGGCAAGGCGCGCAGTCCCGCGGCCCTGGCGCTCTTGATCGAGACCTACCGGGCCATGGATGACCTGGTGGAGGCCCGAAGGCACATGAATACCTTCGTCAAACGGTATCCAGACAACCCCAGGACCCCAAAGTACAGCCAGATGTTGGCTTCGGAGTGACGCAGGGCCGCAGAATCGTTGATTAATGGGCTTCGCCCGTGACAAACTGAGGCAAGGTGTTTGGGGGAACACAAGGGAGGCGTGTTTCGGCCGGATGGCCGGCATGGGCGATGGCGCTGGTCGTGGGGGCATCGCTGCTTTCGAGCGGCGCTCAGGCCCAGGTGGCGACCCTCACGGACGGCGGCATGGACCTGCACTTGTTCCGCCCGGCGGTCGACTCGCGCGGGTACTTCAGCGTCAACGGCAGCGAGGTTTTGCCCCACAAGGATTTCAGCTTCGGGCTCGTCCTCGATGCGGGCTTCGGCATCCTTCGATACAATGGCTTTGACAACAACCCCAACGGTGCGGCCAACGACGCTGCGCGCGAGAGCCGAATCGCGAAGCAAGCGTTCACCGGGACGTTCATGTTCAACATCGGCCTCATCGACCGATTGGTGCTCGGCATCCAGCTTCCGATCACGTTCTTTCGTGGGAACGAGGTGCAGACTCCCGATCGCGGCGGTACCTGCACCGGTGCAACCTCCGCCGGTTGTCTCTACAACTACCAAGCCGGCGGATTGCGATCTCAAGGTGTCGGCGACCTGACCATCGTCGCCAAGGCGCGGCTGCTCAACCTCGGCGAGCTGCCGGTCGGCATTGCGGTGACCCTGCGAGCGGGTTTCCCGACGGCCAAGTCGACGCAGTTCGCCGGCGAACCCGGCTACTCCCTCTGGCCCACGGCCGTGTTCGAGTTTCAGCCGATCGAAAAGATCCGACTCGCACTCGAAGGCGGCTATCGCTGGACCTCCGGGCAGGGCGCCACCTTTATCTGGGATGGGCGTTCGAATCCCGGCCTAGGCGACCCTGCTGGCACCGCGACCGATCCGGTCGACGTATCCAGCGCCGGCCGAGTGTTCACCTACGATGATTTGATCACCTTTGGGTTTGGCTCCGCCTTCCGCATCGCGAGCTCACTCGACTTCATCATCGAGTTTTACGGCAGCCAGATCGCCCGAGAAATCGGGACAAAAGGCACCCTTTCGATGGAGGTTCTCGGCGGGTTCAAGTACTTCGTCACCAACAAGAGCTTCCTCTTCATCGCGGCCGGTGCCGGGATTCCGAAGACCGGCTTTGAAGCGGCCGACATTCGCGCAACGCTCGGGATCATCTACGAGCCGGCAGTTGGGGACCGCGACAATGACGGGATTGCCGATGACGACGATGGTTGTCCCGACGAAGCGGAAGACCGAGACGGCTTCGAGGATCGCGATGGCTGCCCGGATCTTGACAACGACGGCGACGGAATCCTCGATGTGGACGACGCCTGTCCGTTGGTCAAAGAGGACTACGACGGTGATCGCGACGAGGACGGCTGCCCCGAGGGCAGGGAAGGCGATCGTGATGGAGATGGGATTCCCGATACGGTCGACGACTGTCCGGACGAGCCGGAGGACTTCGACGGCTTCCAGGATGAAGACGGCTGCCCGGACCCAGACAACGACGGCGACGGGATTCCCGACGAGAAGGATCTCTGTCCGAACGATGCCGAAGACTTCGATGGCTTCCAAGACGAAGATGGCTGCCCGGACCTCGACAATGACAGTGACCGGATTCTCGATGTCGATGATGCTTGTCCGAACGACCCGGAGACCTACAACGGCCACGAGGACGAGGATGGCTGCCCCGACAAGGGCTTGGTGATCCTAGAAGACACGCAGATCACGATTCTCGAGAAGGTCTACTTCGAGACCGACAGCGCCGTCATCAAGCCGCGCAGCTTCCCGCTGCTCGATGCGGTCGCCGCGACGCTGAACGCCAGCCCGCAGATCACCCTGGTCGAGATTCAGGGCCATGCAGATGAGAGGGGCAGCGACGGCTACAACATCAAGCTGACGCGGGCTCGGGCCGCCTCCGTCATGACTGCGCTCATCGAACGCGGCGTCCTCAAGCAGCGGCTGAGGTCTGGTGGATACGGCGAGCGATGTCCAGTCGACCCCAAGCACAACGCCAAGGCGTGGGAACGAAACCGGCGCGTGGAGTTCAAAATCATAGAAACCGACGCAGGCCCCACCGGAGTTGAGGTAACATGCCCGCGCGGCCGTTCTCTGGTGCCGAGGTGATATGTCGCGCGAGCACTTCGTCGAGTTGATGACCCCTGCACTGATTCGATTCAGTCAGGATTTGAAATCGGTGTTACGGATTGTCGAAGATCCCGAGGTCGACGATGAGAGCCGAATCGCCGCGGCCGGTGCTCTTCTCCACGTGATCTTTTCGAGCGGCGCCATCCCAGGCGTTCGCGGCGTTCTCCGTCATCTGGGGGACGCGATGCTGATTCGGCTGGTGTTGAGCGACGTGCGCGGGCGATCCCCCGATGCGTTCAACAAGCATGCGCAGGTATCGCCGGAGATGTTTGATCCTTTGTCTGATGAGATCGAGGCGATGCAAGCCTACCTCGGAGATCGAGTCACAGTGCTCGAGCAAGTCGCCAAGAAGTTTCCGACTCTGAATCAGCAGGGGCATGAAGCCGCGCACTGCATCGAGGATCCCGAATCGAGCACGTGGCTCTACGACGCAGTTCACGAAGCGCTGATCGACGAGATCGATTTCGACGAAGAAGACGTGATTCGGGAGCTCAAGCAGGTCGATCAGATCTTGGCGCCACTCGCTGCGCGCGTCGCTCGCTAGACGCCTACGCGGCTTGGCGTCCGGGCTCCGAGATTTCGCGAAGCAGCCAGGTTCCGCGGGACGCCTTCACAGCCTTGGGGGTCTTGTGCGCCAGGACTCGCAGCAACTCGACGGCCCCGAGGTTCCAGTCCACCAGCCGAAGGATGCTGCCGTTTGGGGCGCGGAGATCGGGTTCGACATTCGTCCGGCGACGCACGAGATCATCGGCGTCCGATTGAGCTCGCGTTTCGATGACTAGCATGACTTTTCGCCGAAGCACGAACCCGACGGGGCTCGATGCAAGTGCGAAGCTCAGCGAGGTGAGCCCGGCACGGTGGGTCGGTAAGTGAGCTCGGAGCCGAGGCGCGTCATCGGACGACAGCTCCCAAGAGAACGATACCTCGGGCACCTCAGCCGGCATGCTCAGCTCCGATGCAAATCGGCGGAGCGCGTCGGCTGCCTCCGAAGCAGTGGCCGGCATGTGGTATCGCGTTCCCGTCAAAAAGACCGGCAAGAGGAGAAGCGCCGCGGTTGCTTCGCCGAGGGCGATCAAGCCGGTGCCGCTCGCGAGCAAGAGCGCGAGCCCGATCGTGCTCGTCCCATCGAGCAGCTCGCTCGCTCGGGTTTCGGTGCGCGGAAGCTCTTTGGCGAGAGCAGGTCGCCAATCTTGGGGTGGGGGCGCAGCCGTCCAGCGGACCGGACGGTGCAGCGCGAAGGCGAGGAGAGGCGCTGCGCAAAGGAGGTAGCTCGGCGCGAGCCATTGACCGATGGCGAGGGCGATTCCGCTGACAGCGAGCACGGCGACCCAGGGCGAGCGCACCAGCAGCGCGTCTGGCCCCATGCGAAGCTGTACCGCGCGCCGCTTCAAGAGCACCCATAGAGCGACCAGGAGCAGCGTCCAGGCAATTGGGCGGTCGTCGGGCGTGCTTAGAGGACGAAAGCCCGCGGGTGTGGGTGCATCCGGCGCGGACACGGGCAGGTCGATCGCTGCGAGGGGCACATCGAAGGTCAGCGGCCAGGCGGTCAAGCGCGGAAGATGAATTCGCCGCCACTCGACGAGGGTTCGTTCGGCGTGCTCCTCGACCTGGAAGTCGACACCGGGCGGAGTCTCGTGCAGGTCGCCGGGAACCGATGAACCTCGGGGAGCACGGATTTGAACCGAGACGCCATGAAGACCCGTCTCCCAGGCTGGCACCGACCAGACGACACGCGCTTGGTCTGTGTCCTCGACGGCACGCATGTCTGCTTGAATTCGGTACCGCATGAACACCCGGTATTCGCCTCGCCGCGGCGCTTCCCTCCTCGGAAAAGACAGGCGTATCCGGCCGTCGTCGAGAACCTCTGCCTCTGGGCGGAAGATCTCGCCTTCTTCCGAACGAAAGTACGGAGGCCGATAGCGGTCGAGCTCGACACCGTCTCCGAGGTCGACGAGCTCGAGCTCGTGCAGCCAACCGGCGTGAACCTCGACGTCCAGGCGAAGAAGAACGCGCAGGCTTGCGTCGCGCTCGACATCCACGGTGGCCCGCGCGCCTTTGACCACCGTACGGGTCCACGCCTGCGCGGTGGAAGACGAACCAAGGACAGCGGCAAAGATGCAAACGAGGAGGCCTGAACCGAGGCTGGGGCGCATGAGCCAAACCTAAGGAATTCCTTCGGTCCGGTGAAATTTCCTACTGAATCCGGATCCAGGATGGCATGAACAACAGGACGAACAGAAGAAGGGTTAACCAGCCGACGACCCTGCGCCGAGGTGAGAGCGGGCCCCCTTCGGTCGGCGGATGGCCCGGGCCGGTTGCGCGTGTGAGGAGCCACAGCACGACCGCCCAGACCAGCCAATGACTACCTGCGGTCGCGTCCGCGATCAGCGCGTCCCCGCGAAGTCCGTCGAGATAGCTCGGGATCCCGTATGCGGCGCTCACCACGATTGCGAGCAACGGCAGCAGGCGAAGGACGTACCTCGAAACCTGGTTCTGACGTGGGCCGAGGAGGGCGTACGCAATGTGGCCGCCGTCGAGTTGGCCGAAAGGAAGCAGGTTGATCATCGTTACGAGCAGTCCGGCCCAGCCTGCGAGCGCGGTCGGGCTCAACATGATGTCGTACCCGTCGGGGATGGGCCCTTGGAGCGCGTTCAGAAGTCCATGGTACAGAAGCGAATGCCCTTCGAGAATGTAGGGCCCCTCAGGAAGGGGCTCGACGGGCGAGGTGGCGAGACCGTACGCGATCACGGGGAGCGCGACGGCCATGCCGGCGAGCGGGCCGGCAGCCCCGATGTCGAGCAGCGCGTTGCGAGAACGGATCCGCTCGCGGATTTGAATCACCGCGCCCAAGGTCCCGAGCAGAAAGAAGGGAACCGGGATGAAATAGGGCGGAGAGACGTCGACTCGATGGTACCTACCCGCGAAGAAATGGCCGAACTCGTGAGCGAGCAGTATGGCCATCAGTGGGAACGAGAACACCCAGCCCCTCCCGAGCTCCGCAAGCGAGCCGGGCGCCTGTCCAAGGACCATTCCTGCGCCGACGAACAAGGTGGACGCAAAAGTCAGGGCAATCAGGGTCAGCGGCAGGGCCCAGTTCGCGTATCGCCTCTGCACGGCGTGCCTGTAGCATGTGCGTTGCGAAGCGCACGATCTGCTATTCTCTGGAGCGGATGGACCTCTACAGCGCGGCCAAGCGGCTCAACCGGCCGTTCGTGTTCACCGACGAACAATCCACGCAGGCTTTGACCATTGCGGACCATGGGTTGATCGGTGACGGGTTCTCCGCCGCGCTCGTCCGTGCGGACGGCGCGATCGACTGGCTCTGCCTGCCGCGTTTCGACAGCCCAAGCGTCTTCGCGGCCCTGCTCGACGAGAACAACGGCGGCTCCACGTCGGTCAGCCCCGTGGACTACCCCTTCGAGAGCCTTCAGCGCTACGACCCAGGCACCAACGTGCTCGAGACCGTGTTTCAAATCGAAGGCCGCGGGACCATTCGGCTCATCGATTACATGCCCTGGACCGACGATCCGCGATCCGCGGTGCATGAAGTTCATCGGCGCGTGCAATGCGTGGAAGGCGAGGCGGTCGTCAAGGTCGTCTTCGATCCGCGGTTCGACTACGGTCGCGTCAGCACAACGTTCGAGATCGACGGGCGCTCCGCGCTGGCCAAAGGCGCAACGGGAGAGCGTCTCCTAGCCGTTCTCGGCGGCGTCGGGCATTGGGAACAACGGCTCGAAGGCGGCGTGCAGGCCGTTTTTCGACTCAAGGCCGGCGAGCGCGGATGGCTCGTCATCAGCTGGAACGCAACGGAGCCGGAGTCGATCCTGGCCTACCGCCCCTTCGACGCGCTCCGCAAGACTCGGCGGCGCTGGCGCGATTGGGCCCAGCAGCTCGAGTACGATGGCCCATGGCGACACCACGTCACTCGATCCGCACTTCTGTTGAAGCTTCTCATGTATGCGCCGACGGGGGCGATGGTGGCTGCGCCAACGACGTCGATTCCGGAATGGATCGGTGGCGTTCGCAATTGGGACTATCGGTACACTTGGACGCGCGACGCGGCCATGGCTGTTCGCGCGGCGAATCTGCTCGGCTGCAATCGAGAGGCGCGCGAGTTCTTTCACTTCGTGCGGGATACGCTCGAACGCGATCGGGAGCTTCACGTCATGTACGCGGTCGATGGCGGCCGTGTCCCTGACGAACAAACCCTTGAACACTTCGCCGGATATCGTGGATCGCGGCCCGTGCGCATCGGAAACGGCGCGCGCGACCAGCTGCAACTGGACACGGCCGGCGCACTCATGGACGCGGCCTACGTGTACGAGCGCGGCGGCGGCTCACTCACTGCGCGCGGCTGGCGGCGCCTTCGGGGCGTGGTCGAGAACGTCGTCGCCATGTGGGCAGAGCCCGACCATGGCATCTGGGAGCCGCGCGCTGGCAAACGGCACAATGTGCACTCCAAGCTCATGAGCTGGCTCGCGCTTCGGCGCGGCGCGGAGCTTGCACCCTTGTTTGGTGACCAGTCCTTGCAGACGCGATGGCAGCAAGTTGCCGATGAGCTCCACGCCGAGCTCTGCGGGCGCGGTCTGGACAGGACCGGCAAGCGGTTCGTCGCCGCATACGACCAAGAGCACCCGGACGCGTCCTTGCTCCTGTTGCCGATTCACGGCTTCCTGCCGCCGAACGACCAGCGAGTCCTTCGCACCATCGAGTGGATTCAGGCTGCTTTGGGGGACGGGCCCTACGTCTACCGCTATCGCACCGACGACGGCGTCGGCGGCGAAGAGGGCGCATTCGTTCTTTGCGGCTTCTGGTTGGCCGAGGTCTTGGCGATGGCGGGGCGCATAGACGAGGCGCAGCAGGTTTTCGTCGCGCACGCCGAGGCCTCGAACCACTTGGGTCTGCTCGCGGAGCAAATCGAGCCTGGAAGTCGGACGCTCCTCGGTAACTTCCCGCAGGCTTTTAGTCACCTCGGCCTCATCAATGCGGCGGCCAGGATCGACTTGGCGCTGCGGTTGCGGGACGAAGGCTCTGCTCGCGTACCCGAGGTCGAGATCGGTCGCTAGGTGGGGAGCATGCCGAATGCAGATGAGGTGAAGCTTCGACGAACCGTGATCCTGCGGTTTGCCTCCTATGCGACCTGCGTCGGCTTGCTGACGGGGCTCGGCCTCTTCTTCTACGCGGGAATGCGCGACGCAGCGTCCTGGGGCTGGTTCGTCGTAGGCGGTCTGGCCGCCGTGGTGGGGCTGGTCTGGCTCGTCCGCTCGACCCTGATCGCTTCTGTCGAGAGCGCGAAGCCGAAGGCATTGGTCGAAGCCGAGCGAACGACCGAGGCGCCCGCCGTCGGAGTGGGGGCTGGCGGTGACGAGGTAAACGGGGACGAAGAGGTGGATTACCTGACGGCACTCCGCCACGAGTTTCGCACGCCGCTCAACGCCGTCCTGGGGTTCTCCGACGTGCTTTTGAGCGGCATCGACGGTGAGGTGAACGAATCGCAGCGCGAAGACCTGGAGATCATCCGTGCCTCGGGGATTCGACTGAAGTTGCTGCTCGATAGCGCGCTCGACCTCTCCCAGCTCGAGGACGACAATCTGCTGCTGAACGAGGACCGTATTGACGTTCGAGAGCTCGTGGCGCGCGTTGCGTCCGAGGCAGGACAGCTCTGGTCGAACAAGCGAAGCGCCAGGTGCGTCCTCCCCGAAGAGGCCTGCATCACCGAGGCGGACGAGAGCCGACTCCGCCGCTCCATTCTCGTGCTCGCCGACTTCCTGGCGACGGACCATAGAAATTCCGATATCGAGTTGAGTCTCGTTCGATCCGAGGCGTATCTCGCGATTGAAATTACCGCCGGCGCTTCGGATCGCCTCTCCTTTGATGCGCTGCCGACTACGGGGGAGGTTCTTGCATCGGAGGACGCCTCGGAGATTCGCCGCTGGCCGGTCGCCGTGACGGCCGAGGTCATTTCCCGGCACGAGGGCTCGCTCTATCATGGCAATGCGCCGTCTCGATTCCTGGTTCGGCTGCCTCTGCAGGGTGGGCGATGAATACCGGACGAGAGATTTCGGTTTCGAAGCTTCGCTGGGGCGTCGCCGCCGTTTCGCTCTACTTCGCCGCCTGCTGGTTCTCGTTGGCCGGCGAGGACCGCTACCCGGCTGCGTTTGTCGTCTTGGGAGCAGGCCTGTTCCTGGGAGCAGGCGTGCTGTGGTCGGTCGAGCGGCTCTTGCGCGCCCGGGAATCGACCAAGCCCTTCGACCCGGTGGCTGCGCCCATCCCTTCGATGCTGGAGACGATCGAAACACACTCGGCGAAGCCGGAGCTGCCCGCGCGGCAACGTGCCCGCTTCCTCGGGGCACTCGGTCACGAGCTACGAAACCCGCTCAATTCGGTTACGGGGTTTTCCGACATGCTGCTCGGCCGCGTCGATGGCGAGCTCAATGCCGAGCAGGAAAGCAGCGTCCGCACGATTCGCGCCAGCGCGGAGCGGCTTCTTCGGCTGGTTTCGACCGTGGTCGACCAGTCGAAGATCGAGGCAGGGGCGCTTCGCCTGCAACCGCAGTGGGTGGTTCCCGATGAGCTGATCACCGAGGCGATCGGGTTTGCACGGTCTCAGGCCGAGGGCATTTCGGTGATCGGTGGGGTCGCCGATGGGCTACCCCGTGTCTTCGTAGACCGGCATCGAACCGTCCATGCGCTCGTGAGCCTCGCGGTACTGGTCATCCGCTCGTCCGGGACCGACATCGTCATGCGTGTTGCGCCGCCGCGACGTGACCAGGTCGGAAAGGGGTTCGTCCAATTCGACCTGATGGCGACGCTCAAGGATTCGTCCGCCGACACGCTGGCGGTGGTCGAACGACTCGAAACGCCGCTATCACGCTCGGATGCGCTTGGCCTGGAGGTTGCGGTCGCGCGGAGCGTGATCGAAGCGCAGGGTGGACGCATCTGGACTGAAGCGGGGACAGCCGGAAGCCTCCGCGTGTGCATGACGCTTCCGACGTCGGCGCATTAGGTCTGATCCGGCTTGGATGCGTCGAGGATCGCCTGGTAGGCCCGGTTGCGTTTCCAGCCGAGGTCTTGCTGGAGCCGTTGGGTCATCTCTTTGTTCGACAGCCCCTCGCGTTTCCATTCCATCAAGAGCGTGTCGAGGTCGACGTCCTCGATCGCTGCATCGGCGGCTCTACCTTCGATGACGATGGTGATCTCGCCTCGGGCTGGGTTCGAGAGCTCTCCGCGGACTTCTGAGACCGTGCCGCGAATGGTTTGTTCATGCATCTTCGTGAGCTCGCGGCAGAGCGCGATTTGCCTCTCGCTGCCGAGCTCGCGTTCGAGGTCCTCCAAGGTCGCATGGATCCGATGGGGCGATTCGAACAGCACCACCGTCACATCCGAGTGGGCGATTCGCTGGAGTGCGCGGCTCCGGTCTCCGCCTCCGCGAGGCAGAAACCCTTCGAAGACGAAACGACGGACGGGGAGTCCAGCGACGCAAAGAGCGGCCAAGACGGCGCTCGGGCCCGGAATCGCTTCGATTGGAACGCCCGCGTCAGCGGAGCGCGAGACGAGGTAGACGCCTGGGTCGCTCACCACCGGAGTTCCCGCGTCGCTCACCAAGGCGTAGTGAGCGCCGTTGGCGAGCTCCTCGACGATCTGCAGCACCTTGTCGTTGTTGCTGTGCGCGTGAAAAGAACGCAGCGGGGTAGAGATGCCATGCTTCGCGCAAAGCGTTCGTGTATGGCGAGTGTCCTCGGCGAGAATGAGGTCGGCTTCGCGCAGAATGCGCAGTGCCCGCAGCGTGATGTCTTCGAGACAACCAATGGGCGTCGCAACCACGGAGAGGCGACCTGACATTCCTTGGCGTTACCACATCTCTCCGGCTTCGCGACCCGGCCGCTCAGGGGGATTCGTAGACTTCGACGACCGTCTCGCCTAGCTCTTCGCGCAGGTATGCCTTGAGCTTCTCGAGGAGACGCTTTTCAATCTGCCGAACGCGCTCGCGGCTCACGCCGAATTCATCTCCAAGCGCCTGCAGAGTCTTGGGATCTTCTGCAACCAAGCGGTCGTCGAAGATCTGCCGTTCCTTGCCTTGCAGAGACTCTCCAAACTCGTGGATCTTCGCGGAGAACTGATCGCCGACTTCGGCATCGGCCAGGGTGTCGTCCACGCGGACGTCGTCTGACGGAATGAGCTCCACCCTCGCCACAGGGCGACCTTCTCCCATCCCTACCGGTGCATCGAGGGACGCATCCCCGGCTGCCAAGCGCATGTCCATCGAGACGACGTCCCGCTCTGGGACGTTGAGGCGCTCCGCGATGATCCCCGCCGTGGGCTCGATTCCCATCGCAGAGAGGCGCGCTTTTTCTTTCTGCAGGTTGAAGAACAGCTTCCGTTGAGCCTGTGTCGTGCCGACTTTGACGAGCCGGTGGTTGTTCAGGATGTAGCGAAGGATGTACGCTCGAATCCACCAGGCGGCATAGCTCGAGAGCTTCACGCCCTTGTAAGGGTCGTACTTCTTCACGGCCTGCATCAGGCCGATGTTGCCTTCCTGAACGAGGTCCAGAATGTTCTTGTACGCCTGTCGATAGTCGTATGCGATCTTGACGACCAGCCGGAGGTTCGAGGTGACCAGCCGTTTTGCGGCATCGAGATCGTCTTCTTCGAGGAAGCGCACGGCGAGCTCGTGTTCCTCCTCCTTTGAGAGCAGCGGATATCGCTGGACGTCCCGCATATAGACGCCGAGCGGGTCGCGCTTCGAGAGCGCGGCGGAGGACGGTGCCAGCGCGTCGGGGCCGTCCCCGCCCAGGCTTGGCGCATCGTCCATGATTTCGGCGTCTTGGAGCTCGTCGATCTCGTCAGGTTCTTCTGCGTCGTTTCCAGTCATCGATCCCGCCCGTGACAGCCCTCTCTAAAGCACAGCCCCCCGGGACGTCCAGTGGCGGCCTTCATTTGGGGGCTTGAAAGGGCTGTTTGCCCGCTGCCCTCGGTCGCAAACGCCCACCGACCGCGCCGGCGACCGTGTATTGAATCGCGCCGTCGGCCGTCTGTGCGGCTTTGAGCCCCGCGGATGCGAGCTCGAGCATGGTGGCCACCTTGGCGCTTCGTTCCTTGTAGGCATCCTGGATTTTGGCTCTGATCATCACGTTCAAATCCGAGCGCTTGAGTGGGCGTAGGATCCGAACCCTGCCAAGCGCGTCGAGCTCCAGGTCTTTGCCGCGCGCCGTCGCGCGTTCGATGTTCGCCACGCCTTCTTCGATCGTAACCGTCAGCTCCAGGTCCCCCGCCTCCGCACGGTCGAGCGTCAAGCCGCCCCAATCTGGAATCTCGAGCTTGGATTTGCCGTCACCGAGGCTCAGCGCCTCGATGGTGACTGCGATGTTGCCCGTCGACTCGGTGACCTCGCTCGGCATGTCGAGCACGATCTCGCCGCTGAGCGTTCCACCCAGGGGAATCTTGGTGAACTGGAGCAGCGCGGGGAGCGCTCCGAGGTCGACTTCGTCGATCTCGATATCGACGTCCAAGTCGTTCTCTCCGATCGTGATGTCGCCATCGGCGTCACCCCCTGCCAGCTCTGCGTCGAAGCTGTAAGATTTCGACCCGGAGATCAGCGAAAACAGCGATGTGCTGACGGTGAGCTCGTCCAAAATCAGATCGAGTGGAGGGGAACCCTCTTCGCCGGACGGAACGATCCAGCGGAGCCCCTCGAAGGTGAGTCCGGTCAAGCCCGAGTGGGTCAAGTCGATGATCTCGATCTCGTAGCCCCTTGCGGATGCTTCTTGAACGATGCGGTCGGCAAGCCGCTCGTACGGAAAAGTCTTGTACGCGAAGAAGAGAAAGCAGAAGACGAAGAACAGGGGGTAACCCGTCCACTGCAGGATTTGCTTGATTGGAATTCGGTCCACGATTTACTGCTCCACCGAACCGGTTTCGCGATCGTAGGCGTTGACGCCCAACTTCACCGTGTATCCCGTTCTCATGCGGCCACCGGTCATCTGGATGCGTTCTATTGCGACCGGATAGGAGCTGTTTTCGATGTCTGCGAGCATCTCGATCAGCGGTCGAAGCTCAACCACAGGCAAAGAGACGCGTACCGAACGCCGACTATACTCTCCCATGTCGAGGTTTGGCTGGTCGGTGATGCCGAGGCCGGTCACGCCGTACTGCTGAGCACGCTCCTCGAGAAAGCCGCCCAGTGAAGGCGCCTTTCGGCCGTACAGCCTCTCTACCGCGGCCCGATCGGCTTTCTGCTGTCGTAGACGGGGCTCCGAGCGGCGGATGTCCTGAAGGACCAGGCCGATTTCCTCGTTCTCCGTCTCGATGTCCGAAATGCTGGCGATCGCGACGTACATCGGGATCACGATCAGCATCGCGATGAACACGACCGCCATGATGGTGACCAGTCGACGTTCGCGTGCGCTCAAGGCATCCGCCCAGCTGCGCACGTTGTCCAACGCATCTCCAAAGGCCACGTTATTTCTCCTTCTTCTTCGGGCGGGCGGCCGTTTCATCGCAATCGACTTTGACAACCAGCTTGTAGTCCTTGCGGTCGCCGACGGCGTTTGAGATCGATCCCTTTTCGGCTTCTGCGAAGCAAGCATGCGTCTGAAGGTCATCCACCAGCCTGTCCCGGTCGGCAATCGAGCCCACGGTGCCCTGAATCTCGAAGCGCCCGTTGTCGCCGTCGTCGTCGATCTCAATTAGAAGCCGCCGCGTATCGTGCTGGATGTCCGCAGGAATGCTCTCGGAGATCGCCTCGAGAACGTCATAGGCATCGAAGCGAGGCAGCGGGTCGTCGATACGAGGCCCAGCGGTGAGCAGCTCCCGCGCATGAAGCGCGCTGCGAGTCTCCTCTCTCAGCAGGTCCTTGCTGACTTCTACGAGCGTCCCCGTGAGTCGTTCGTGCTCCGCGCGAGCGACCCGGTATCGGGCCATCAACGAAACGCCAAATGCGAGAACGACTGCCGTGAAACACACGGCGATCAGGCGAGCATGCTTCCGAAGCTCACCTGCAGCCGCTGCCGATGCGAACTCGCCCTGCCGCAGGTTGAGTTGTTTCCTCCGTGAGATGGCTCGCGATGCGAGGGCTGCAGCCTTGGCAAACTTCGGCCGCGTTTCTTCGTCGGCTCCCGGCGCGGCGGGGAGCGGAGCTACGCCGCAGGCGATTCCGAGTTGCTCGGTCAGCCAACTTCGAGCGCTTTCCATCGGCGCTGTCTCACCCGAAAGCAAAACCATGGAGGGCTCTTCGGCGCGTTGCGCCCGGTAGCTCGCGAGCGTGCGCTGGAGCGAGGCGCCGAGCTGCGCGCGCCGCCCCGACTCGACCAGGTCCATCCCACCCGAAAGCGTTCGAGCAAACGTACAGCCGCCGTTGGTCAGCGCAGCAAAGTCCGTATTCTTGGGACCCACGTCGATGACGATGACCGTCTTGTTCTCGAGCAACTCGCCAAGGAGCGCTCCGAGGCCGTCGAACGCGGCTGCCCCAACGGCAAGCTCGCTCGGGTCGACGCCGGCCGACCGGAGCTGGTTCAGTCGATCCGCGACGCTTCGCCGAGGCGCGGCAACGGCCATGAGCTGGATGGTCGACTCGCTACGACCGACCACCTGGTAGTCGATGATCGCGTCTTCGACGTCGAAGGGAAGCACGGACCCGAGCTCGCCGGGCAAGACTTCTCCGGCTTTCTTCTCTACACCGGCTGGCAGGTCGATCAGCCTCAGCGAAGCGGCCTCGCCGTTCAAGGACGTGATGATGCGGTCGGGCGGCCGCGCGCCCTGAGAGAGAACTTGCGCGATCGCAGCCTGCAACACGCCAGCCTCCAACTCCGAATCTGCGGAGTAAGGCAATGGCGCCTCCGCGTATTGCTCCATTTCGGATCCACGCAGCGTCGTTCTCAAAAACGCGCCGCGAACCACCCGGGTTGTCACTTCTAATCCCAAAACCAAAGACATTTCAATTCATCCGATAATAGTGAAACACGCCCAACCCCGGCATGCGTCCCGTGTTGGGCGGGGGCGGAACCCAGCGCGAGTGAAAATTGACGACGGACTCGATTCGCACCTCCGAATGACCGACCAATGCGACCGCTTCGATGGTGAAAATCTGTGCCGAGGTCGCGAAGGAGCGAGCGAGTGGGGTTCGCTGCTCTTCAGGAATCTCGATGGGTGTGAAGATGAGCTCGCTTTCGGGACCCAGAAAACCAGTCAGCATTCCGTACAAATCCTTTTTCGTTCCCTTGCCTTCGACGAAGTTGATGAGGTCTGTAGGCTGGCTGAACAGCGGAATCGGGATGAGCTGACGAATGGTGGTCAGAATCTGAACGAACTTGACGCTTTCGAGCGGATCGGTGCAAAGACTGGCCTCGGGCGCGAAGGAGCAGATCCTACCGAGCAAAACCTGGGGGCTGGCTTCGTTCACGTTCACCAGGCCTGATGCATAGATCGTCATGAGCCGAGATGCTGGGTCGTTGGGGATGGGTTCGACGAACGTAGCCCAGAAATCATCGTTGAACCCTCGCACGAGGCGCAGCTCTTGGATCGAGTCGAAGGGGGCGTTCTTGTTCCGGTACGGATCATCGCTCAGTTGATAGAGCGCGTCGTCTTCCGCCCCCGTGCCGCCCGTTCGTGTTTGACCTGCCCCAGGGTCGAAGTCCGTGCGTTGAATGTCGCGGTCCCACCAGTCGATCACGGCAGTGATGAGGTCGATACGAGTGGTCAAGGTGCCGGTCTCGTCTTCCTTGGTGAACAGCGCATCGTAGGGGCTCTCCGGGAGCTGGCCGCCCGTCAGCGAAAACAGCTGCATCGCTACGCCGTTTCGGGCCTGCTCGCCATCGAGGAACAGCGGATCGTTGACGTTGACTTTGCCGTTCTCACTGACGGCGCGGACCTGGCATGAACCTGGGAGGTTCTCGAACCCGACCGTGTCGCCGAAATCGACTCCAAGCTCCATCAAGGTGTCTCGCTGGTCCTCGGGCGTACAAAACGGCGCAAGCAGCTCGTTGACGAAGTTCCAGACAGGGAGCTGAGGGGCGGAACGGCCGGTCGCGCCTCGGTAGAGCGGGTCGACGAAGCGTCGCACCGCTGGCTCTTTTGCGATCAGCAGGCGAGTGAGGTTCGTGGCGCTCTTGGCCATGTATTCGGCCTGAAGCGCATCGCGCTGGGAAGTAGAGACCGCAAACGCCGTGCCGGTCTTCTCGTGCATGTCCACAAGCATCACCGATAGAATCGCGATCGTCGCAATTGCCATGATCAGCGCAACGCCTTCTTCGGAGCGCTTGGGATGCGATGTCTTTTTGCGGTCGTTCATGGGTTGTAGTTCGCGTGGTTCAGGGCGTAAGTGAGTGGAATCGTCACCCTGGTGCCAAACGCCTGGGTCTTGCCCCGGCGACTCGGGTGCTTGACGGCCAGCCGGATCCGCACCTGCGTCGGGAGTCGATTTGGCTGTGCGAGCACGTCCTCGGTGTCCCAGGTCTGGACCCACTCGCTCAACAACGGGTCGTAGTACTCGACGTTGAACTCTTCGACGTTCTCGACGAGGATCTGTGACTTGCCGCCCCGTCGCGGGTCATCGTCGATTCGATTTTGCTCTCTGCGTGCTAGAACCCGCCCGTCCGGGTCGTCCGGATCTTCGGCGACGAAGTAGCTCAGCTCGTTCTGATCCGATTCGCGCGCGTTTCGATACAGACGCCGATGCGAGAACGAAGTGAAATCGATTCGATCCTCTTTTCCATGGTCCTTTCCGATGAATGCCGTTTCGACCACTCGCAGTTCGAGCGAAGGATTGGTGTGGGTCGAAACGAAAGCCATCGTGAGCTCCCGAGCCATGCGCTCCAGCGACATGTGCACGACGCGCGATTCGTCGACATCGCCTTCGACCCGCGCCTTGTTGAGGGCCGTCTGAGCGAAACCTCCGTAGATCATGGTAGCCACCAAGGCCAGCACCGACACCGCGAGGATCACTTCGAGCAGAGTGAAACCAGATTTCCTCACTCTTCCTCCTGGGCTGACTCGTCGGTCCGTGCGGGCTGATCGGACACCAGGTACTGCGTGACGTCGAAGCCGCGCTGCTTGGACCCTTCGGTCCATCGCACCGTCACGGTGGCTCTACGAACTTGCTCTTCGAGAAAGGGCTTGAGGATTGGAAAGCCGATTTGCAATGCGAGCATGGCGAGGTTCCCTGCCTGGCCCGCGATCGCCTGCTCTGTCGGCCCGCCCGATTCGGTGACCTCGTCGACAGCTGCGTTCACAATCTCCTTTGGATTGTTCCCGTCATCACCCTCGTCGTCTTCGCTTTCGTCGTCCCCGGCGCCGAATTCCGGTAGGATGATTCGGTCGACGATCCAGTCACACTCATAGCCCTCGACTGGCGCATGCTCGCAACAAGAATCGGTGTCCTTCTTCTCGAGCGCGGGCAAGCCTTCGATTGCGATGATTTCTTCGATCTCACCCATCTTGCAGCGCGCAAGGGTCACGGCGACGTTCTGCCGGCGAGCGCGTGCGGCGATGTTCGCGGCACCCACCTCACTCGAGAAGATCGCGGTGAGCGATATGCCGAGGATCGCGACGGCGATCATCACTTCCAACAAGGTGAAGCCAGATCGAGTCATAGCGTATCCTCGACTTCTCCCTCATCGTCGAGCTCGTCCAGCGGCTCGTAGGCGAAGTTGTGAATCCGCGCATTTCCTGTGAGCGGATGAATCTCGATGCTGTAGACCGTGTCACTGGAGTCGCTAAGCTGAATGACAGCGTGTTCGGTCAGCCCACCGGGGAAGAAGTAAACGGAGCCCTCCCCATCGGTTCGAATGTCCGTTTCGTGCGGCGTGATCAACGCGTGCACCGAAATCGCATCGCCGATCGGCTTGGCGGTATACCGCTCGATGACCTTGCCGCTTTGGTTCGAAATCGGTTGAAAGGGCGAGGTCGGCTTCACCGGCGTTAGCGGCTCTTCGAGCCTCGCCCTGGCCAGGTCCCAGGGGTCGACCGCCTGCCCGTCCTCGTCGTCGAGCTGTTCGTTCGTGGCGAGCGTGACCGGTGTCAGGGTCTCCTCGATGGCCATCGTATCCTTCTCGAAGTCGAAGCGGAGTCGCGTCGTCGTGCCCTGCGTGAGCGAACGGTTGTAGGCGAATTGGGCTGCGCTCATCACTTTGAAGGCAGACGACCGAAGCCGGGTCCGGGTAATCGCGCCCAGGCCAAACGTCGCCCCCGTGACTACGACCGCAATGATCGCGATGACCAAAATCACCTCGATGAGGGTGAATCCGCCGTTCGTTCGGGATGGGACGCGGCTGAGCATGAGCTGTTAGATGTCGTCCTCGGTGTTGAATTGGAGGTCCGGCCCCGCCGAGATGACCGCGATATCGCCGTCCTCGCAGCTGATTTGAAACGGCGTGTCCCAAGCGTCCGTCGTCCGACGCGTTCCGTCGAGATACCGCTCGCTCACCAGCTCCTCGACCGTTGGGCAACCCCTCGGGTTGTCCGCAACGTAGAGCATCACGGCCGAGCGCAGTCCCTGCGCGTCGGTCTTGGTGGTCTTGAGTCGCGCCTTTTCGAGCTGCGGAAGCAAGGCCACCGCCACGCCACCGGCCATCATCGCGAAGATCGTGATGACGATCATGATCTCGATCAACGTGAAGCCCTCTCGGCGCCTTCGGCGGGCCAGTCGTCGTTGCGGGCGCGTGTCAGTATTGTTGGGCATGTAGCCTCCCGTTCCCTTCATTGAATGTTGTCGTCCTTTACGAGCGAGCCGCTCGGACCCGCAGAAATCACGTCGGCCTCGTCTTTGAAATAGCCTGGACAGCGAATCGTGAGGGGCCGCCCCCAGCCGTCCTTCGGCATCGAATCGAGGTAGTGCTTCTGAGACAAGGGCGGGTGAAGCAGCTCCGTCTCCGAGCCTGGGCAGCGACCGACATCCGCTCGAAACTGGTCGATGGCCTGCTTCACCTGGGCGACCGCGACCCGGGTGTCGCGGAACTGGACTCGACGCCGTGCGTAGCGCGTGAACCCAACCACCAGCACGACCAGCAGCAGCACCCCAAGCAGCGCTTGCCAGCGCGTGTTGCTGAGCACATTGCGCCAGCGGCCTCCTCGGCTTTCCCACGGCAGCGAAACGCGTTCTCTTTGTGATCGTCGACTCATGCTCGTCTCTCATTGAATCATCTCGTTGAGCTGGAGTAGCGGCATGAGAATGGCAAATGCAATGCCGCCGACGACGACGCCCATGACCACGATCAGCAGAGGTTCGAGGATTGAAGTCATGGCGCCCACGCGCACTTCGATCTGTTGGTCGTAGGCGTCCGCGACATGCAAGAGCATTTCCTCCAGCTGGCCGGTGCGCTCACCGACCGCGATCATGTGCGTCATGATCGGCGGGAACCTGCCTGCTTGACGCAGGGGCTTGGCGATTCCTTCGCCTTCGCGAACACTTTCACGCGCGTCCTCGACGATTCGCATCAGCTCGGTGTTTCCGAGAACGTTTCGCGTAATGTTCATCGCGGCGAGCACCGGTACTCCGCTCGCGAGGAGCGTGGCTAGTGTTCGAGAGAATCGCGCGACGGCGACCATGATCAGCAAGGGCCCGAAGAGCGGCACTTCGATCACGAAGAGGTCCCACTTCCTTCGGCCCTCCTCCGTCGCTTTCCAGCGACGGAACCAGTAGACCCCACCGCCGATCAGCGCTGCGAGGAGCCACCAGTAGTTGCTGAAGATATTGCTCACCCAAATCAACACGCTGGTGTACCAGGGAAGGGCCTGGTTGAAGTTTTCGAAGATCGAGGTGACCTTGGGGACCACGACCGACATCATCAAGAAGAGGATGACGACCACGACTATCGCCATGACAATCGGATAGGCGAGGGCGCCACGAACCTTGCTCTGAAGCCGGGTTTGCTCGTCCAGGAAATCCGCTAGTCGTCCTAGCACCTCTTCGAGCGTGCCCGACGCTTCGCCTGCGGCGACCATGTTCACGTAGAGGGGGAGAAAGATCTTGGGGTGCGCCTTGAGCGCGTCCGCGAGCGTGCTGCCTTCGTTGACCTTGTTGCGAGTGTCCGTGAATGCGGCCTTGAGCTCCGGGTGATCGAGCTGTTCGATCAAGGCGCTCACGGCTTCGACCAAGGGAACGCCAGAACGGAGCAATACGGAGAGCTGTCGCGTCGCTACGGCCACGTCCACCGGTGAGACGCGCTGAAAGATTCGCCGGAAATCGATGTCGCGGGATGCTTTTCGAACAGCCTCCGTCTGCTCGAGGATTTCGGTCGCGAGGACTCCGTCTCGCTTCAGGAGCGTGCGCAGGCCCTTTGCGCTATCGGCATCTCGGACGCCCTTGACCGACTTTCCCCGGGCGTCGATCCCCTTGTATGCGTACACCCCCATGGATCAGACCTCCGCGGCCTGGGTCGCTGCGAGCACCTCTTCGACGCTGGTCACGCCTGCGACGACCTGGCGCGCGCCGTCTTCGCGGAGCAGCCGCATGCCCTGTTGTTGCGCAACGCGCTGAATCGTCTTTGAATCGCTGTTGTTCAAGATTTCGCGGCGCACGGGCTCGTCGATCATCATGAGCTCGAAGATGCCGACTCGGCCCCGATAGCCGGTGTTGCTGCACACGTCGCAGCCGCGATGGTGATAGAAGGTCAGCTTACCGGAGTCCGCGCCTGCGGGAACGGGCAGGGTCGGGGGGCTGCTGTTTCCGATGACCGTGGTGGCGGCGAGCTTCTTCAGCTCCACTAGCTTCTCCTGAGCGATTGCGGCGTCGATGCCGAGCTCGCGCAAGTCTTGGCCGGTAGGTGTGTAGGGGCTCTTGCAATGGTCGCAGAGCCGTCGAACGAGGCGCTGAGCCAAGACGGCCAGAATCGAGGAAGAAAGCTGGTAGGCCTGTATGTCCATGTCGACCAAGCGCGTGATGGCGCTCGGTGCGTCGTTGGTGTGCAGTGTCGAGAGCACGAGGTGTCCGGTGAGCGATGCATGAATCGCGATCTCCGCCGTTTCGTGATCGCGAATCTCGCCGACCATGATTACGTCCGGGTCCTGACGAAGAAAGCTCCTCATGCCTGACGCAAAAGTCAGACCGATTTTCGGTTGGACTTGCATCTGGCCGATGCCCCGAAGCTCGTATTCGACCGGGTCCTCCGCCGTCAGGATGTTCTTCTCCGGCGTGTTGATCTGGTTCAGACAGGCGTAGAGCGTGGTCGTCTTACCGGAACCCGTAGGTCCGGTGACCAAAATGATGCCGTTTGGGCGCCTGATGAGAGCTTCTAGTTGGTCGAGTTCTCGGCGTGCGAAACCCAGGTCGATGAGATTCAGCAGCACCTGTTCCTTGTCGAGCAAACGCATGACGACGCGCTCGCCCTTTGCGGTTGGAATCGTCGAAACACGAACATCGATTACCTTGCCCGCAATCTTTTTGGTGATGCGCCCGTCTTGCGGCAGGCGCCGTTCTGCGATGTTGAGGCCTGCCTCGATCTTCACGCGGCTCACGATCGACGAAAGGAATCCACGATTTGCTTCCTTGCGCGGAATCAGCCGGCCATCGACGCGGTACCGAACGATGACTTTTTCATCGGTTGGCTCGATGTGAATGTCAGATGCTCGCTCTTTGACGGCCGTGTAGAAAAGGTTGTTGACCCAGCGAATCACCGGTGCTTCGTCGGTCATGTCGATCAGGTCGCGAAGCTCCTCGACTTCTTCGCCTTCCTTCGCTTCGGCGAGCGCCGTTTCGTCTTTTCGCTCGTAGACGCGGTTGATCGCATCATCGATGCTCTCCTCCGATGCCGCGACCGGAATGATGGTTTTCCCGAGCAGAATGCGGAGGTCGTCGATAGGGAAAGGGTCTAACGGATTGGCAACGGCAACGCGCACGCTGTCATCCGATTGAGTCAAGGGCAGGACGTGGTTCTGACGCGCGAAATTGATCGGGACCGCGTCGATCAGCTCCTCCGGGATCAACTCCGTAGCGAGCTTCTCCACGAACTCCATCCCGACCTCGTCTGCCAAGGCGCGCACGAGCTTCACCTCTTCGACTGCATGGGTCGCAACCAACAGGTCAGTGAGCTCGACGGATCGATCCGCCGCGGTTTGCAGCGCGGCCTCGAGCTTGTCCGGCTCGAGCGCGCCGCGCCGAACTAGAATCTCACCGATGTATCGCTGCTCGAAGCTCATTGCGGGCTGCCGTTCGATTCTTCGTTGCTTGGCTGCGGCGCCTCTTCGGGCACCCCTTCGCTTGGACTCGCGGCAGGTTCGCCGCTGTCTTCGGACTCTTCCGCTCCGGAAGCCGGCTCGTCAGGCTCGATGACCTCATTGGGCCCCGCGGCTTCGGCCGAATCCTCCGCTTGGTCGGGGAACTCGAGTTCGGGCGGGGAATCCGGTTCCGCTCCGTGCGGGATTTCGATCGGTGGAGGCGGCGCACCGCCTCCTTCTTGCTCATCCGCCTCGGTCGGTGGGATCGCCTCGATGAGATCCGGCCCGGAGTCTTCTTGCAATTCGATCCCGTTCGGCCCGATGACGTATGTGTCCTCCTCTACGGTCGCTGCGGCGCTGTACGGGCCGATCGGCGAACGCGGCACGTGGTCCGGGGGAGGCTCGAGCTCTGCAGCCTGAGCCAGCTTGATCTCTTCTTCCACGCCGTCGATCTCGTTCACGATCTCGGCGACGAGCCCGCGCGTGCGGGTGTAGTCGATGTGCGGCTCGAACTTGTCTTCGCCGAAGACGAAGTAACGGTCGATCATCTGTTGCCGCTCTTGCATCTTGCGCTCGAAGATTTCCCTAAGGTCGCCTGGGTCGCGGATGATGTACGGCGTGAGAATGAGGAGCAGGTTCGTCTTACGTTTCTGCTTGCTGGTCTTGCGGAAGAGGGCGCCCAAAATTGGGATGTCGCCGAGGACAGGGACTTTGTCTTCGCTGTTCTGAATGGCGTCGCGCATCAGACCGCCAATGACGATCGTCTGCTGGTCCCGTACCATCACCTCTGTTCGTGCGGTACGACGGTTGATCGAGACGACGCCCAAAGTGCCCGAAGTCGCCCCCTGTTCGGAGATCTCCTCTTCGATCTCGAGTCGAACTTCGTTGTTCGCGTTGATGTGCGGCGTGACTCGGATAGTGGTACCGACGTCCTGACGCGCGACGCTCCCGAGCCCGCCGGCCAGTCCGGCCAGGCTGCCTAGATCCTGACCACCCGCGCCCGCTTGGGCCAATGCGCCCAGGCTGCCTGCACCGGCAAATGTGCCCGGCGCGACGCCGTTGGTCTGAAGCGGAATGTTCTCTCCCACGCTGATCTCAGCTTCCGTGTTGTCGATCGCGATGATGTGCGGTGTCGAGAGCACATCCGCGTCGCCAGACTTTGCGAGCGCGGTCACAACGACGCCGAACCCTGGTACCGAGAATCCGACGAGTTGCTGCGAGTTCTCGATGGTCGGTCCACGAATGCCGAGCGCCAAGCCACTGAGGTCGTTTTGCGTGATGTCGATGGAGGACGGAGCGTTGAATCCGAACAGCGAGAGAGAGCCATCGGTCGGGAAGTCACCCGCGCCTCCATGAAACGCAAAACCTAGGTCGGACGATCGCTCGATGCCGAGCTCCATCACGACTGCCTCGATGAACACCTGCTTCCGCGGCGCGTCGAGACGCTCGATCACTTTCTTGAGCGCAGTGTAGTCGTGAAGAGACGCTGTGATGAGCAGAGCGTTCGACTGCTCGTATGCGGTGACGGCGATCTGTCCTTCGAAGAGCGACGCCGCACGGGCCGGCGCGGCCGCGGCCCGCTGAGCAGCGCCTCTAGCCGCAGGCGCTGCTCGTCCGCCCGATGAGGCACCCACGAGCGCCGTGAGCGCAGCTGCGATGTCCGTGGCAGCACCGTGCTGAACGTAGTGAACGTGGATGCGACCTTCACCCTCTAGCGCAATGTCGAGCTGCCGGATCATCTCGAGGATTCGCAAGTAGGCTCGCTCCGTTGCAATGATGATCAGGGAGTTCGTGCGCTCGTCCGCGATGATGTTCCGGATAGTTGGCCCGGCCGAAGAGCTGCCGAGCACGGCAGGCGGTTCGTTCTTCTTCTTCGCGGTGGGTCTCGCGGCTGGCTTCTTTGGCGCCCCTACCTCCGCGTCGGCGGCGAAGATCTCCAGCAACCTTGCAGCGAGGTCGGACGCATTCGCGAAGTGAATCGGCTCAATCCAGGTCTGTGTTCCGCTACGGGGTAGGTCGATCGCCGCGATCAGACGAAGCATGCGCCGGATTTGGGCGCCGGTATCGGTGAGGATCAGCATGTTGGTGGGCCCGTACGACGTGATGTTTGCAGTCCGAGATGCGAAGCGTGCGAGCAAGGTCGTCACATCTTCAGCCGAGAGGTGATCCAGGTGATGGATCCGCGTGACGTAGCGGTCGGTCGAAGGAACGGAGCTTCCATCCTCGTACAAGGGGACCGTCTGGCGTTCGACCTGCGTTGCCTCGACGATTTTCAAATATCGACCAGCCGGCACGATCGTGAAGCCGTTTACCTCGAGAACGGACAAGAACGCTTGGTACGCTTCCGCCACCGTCACCTTCGTGGGAGCGAACACGGTGGCTTTGATTGCGCGGAGCTTGGTTGGGAGAATGAAGCGACGCCCCGTCATGTTCGAGATCAAGCGAACCAAGTCCGGGAGCTCGGCGTCCTCGAGATTGAACGTCACGCGGGTGCGTGGCGACATCGCCTTGAACTCGACCCCTGTCTCGAACTGCGGCAGCTCGATCTCGAGCTCCGGCTCTTCTTCAGCCTTGGGCTCAGGGTTTGCCTGCGGGCCAGGTCCCGGGGTGGCGGTCGCATCCGACTTTGGTGGCGCCGGTCGCAGTGGGACGGGCGGGGAGGGAATCCGTGCAGGCGGCTTTGCTGGCTTCGCCTGGTCTTGTTGGGCCAGCGCATCGTGTCCCGTGCTCAACAGGAGCGAGCCGACGAGCAAGCAAATGAGCTGTTTTCTAGAAGTCACGATTCATTCCCCGCCTGAATTTCCAAGATGGCGTCTCATTCGATGTTGTAGTCAATGGTAATCTCTTTGTTCTGCCGTTTGACCGCGAGCGTGAGCTTGTCGGCGCTTCGCAATCGAGAATACGCTTCGAGCGCAGTGTCTGGGCTCGTCATATCGAACCCATTGATCGTTCGCAGCATGTCGCCGTTTCGAACTCCGAGACGGCCAAGAAGGCTGTTGCGGCGAATGCCGTAGAGCTTGACGCCTACGACGCGTCCGTTCTCTTCGTGCGGGATCACGCGAGCGGACTTCATCAGACTTCCCTGATTCGCCAAGACTTTGTCGACCAAGCCACGCTGGATGTTGTATTTCGTGTCGCTGAGCTTCTCGATTCCGTCGGTGAGCTCTTCATCGCTCAGGCCAGCGTTCCTGTCGCTCCCCGGCTTGGCGGCCGCGGGCTTGTGCGCGACCGGTGCTCGAGGTACCCCCGCCTCCTCTTCTTCAAACATCAGAAGTTGGCACACCCCACTCGAGGCGCTCATCACGACGCTCGAAGAGTGAACCGCAAGCACCCGAGAACCGTCCACGTCCGAGCCCTCGCGATAGAGCATCGTCTTTCCGTCGCTCGAACCGGCGATTGCGGCAAACGACCAGTCCGGGGCGACCGGGCTCACCACGGAGCCGACGAGCCGCAGCTTGCCCGTACATTTTGGGGGTGGCCGGTTCGGGTCCCAGTCATCGACGGGCTGCCCGTCTTCGCCGAGCGGAATCTCGGGGAGCGGCTCGGCGGTGAGGTCGCCGCGCGCCGAATCGAAGATGTTCCTTCGAAGGATCGTCGCAGGGTCGCGATCGCGAAGAAATGGCGGCGAGGTCGGCGTAAAACGTTTCCCGGGCGACTTCGCAGCAACGCTATTGGGCCGGAGCAATTCCGCCGCCAAGACGCGGGTTGTCCCCTGCGCCAGGAAGAAAGCGCAAAGGGCCAGCGTTACGAGAACAATCGCCACCGAGAACCGTCTTTGTCGTGGAGTTGCCACCGCCCGCTAGTAGAGCAACCACCGTGCCGAACCAAAAACGCTAAAACACGAATGATTTCGTGCATCCTGACCCGATTCCGACCCAAGCTCGTGGACAACGTGGCGGGCCAGATCCGCCACGATTGACAAAATGACACCGGGAGAGGCGCGGCCGTTCAGGCGGCCTCGTCGCCCTTCTCGGCCCCGAGCTTGCGATAGATCGTCCGCGCCGAAATTCCGAGGAGCTGGGCGGCGAGCTGTTTGTCTCCGGAGGTGTGCTTGAGGGTGCCATGAATCACGCGTCGCTCGACCTCGCTCAGCGCGGTCCCCACCGGGAACGTGAAGGCATCGAACTGCGGTTCCGCGCGCGCAACGGGGTCTGGAAGGTCCGCAAGCTTGATGGCGCCGCTCTTGTTGAGAACCACGGCGCGCTCAATCACGTTCTGGAGCTCCCGCACGTTCCCCGGCCAGTCGTAAGCGACGAGCTGTTGGAGCGCGTCTCGGTCTACCGCCAAGGGCTCTTTGTCGTTCTTCGCGCAATAGGTCGCGACGAAGTGCTCCGTCAGCAATGGAATGTCGTCGCGCCGTGCGCGAAGCGGAGGGCTCGTGAGGGCGATGACGTTGAGCCGGTAGTACAAGTCTTCGCGGAACTCTCCGGCCTCGACCGCTGCGTGAAGGTCGCGATTCGTCGCCGCGATCAGGCGGAAGTCAGCCTTCTTGGTCTGCCCGCCAACGGGTTGGTATTCGCCTTCTTGAAGAACGCGCAGCAGTTTCACCTGCACTGCGGCCGACAGCTCGCCGATTTCATCGAGGAACAGCGTGCCGCCTTGAGCCTCCGCGATGCGGCCGCCGCGTCGCGCCACCGCACCGGTAAAGGCGCCCTTTTCGTGTCCGAAAAGCTCCGACTCGACGATCGTCTCGGGGAGGGCGGAGAGGTTGACGCCGACGAACTGTTTCCTCCCGCTTCGCTCGTGAATGTGACGCGCGAGTAACTCCTTGCCGGTCCCGCTCTCTCCGAGGATCAATACGTTCGCCGACGACGGCGCTGCCTGCGTGGCGATCTCGAGAGCGCTCCGAAGCGACGCCGCTGACCCGACGATGCTCCGGTCGCTGAGCTGCGAGAGTTGTTGTCGAAGATCCTTGTTCTCGACGACGAGCTGCTGCCGTTCCGCTGCCTTGCGAACGGTCTTGACCATCTGGAGCCGCTTCAATGGCTTCTCGACGAAATCGTATGCGCCTGCGCGCATGGCTTCGACCGCCTTTTCGACCGTGCCGAACGCGGTCATCAGGACGACCTCGGCATCAGGAACGACCGTCTTCAA
Organism: Myxococcales bacterium; assembly: GCA_029862185.1. Taxonomy (GTDB): domain Bacteria; phylum Myxococcota_A; class Polyangia; order Polyangiales; family Houyiibacteriaceae; genus SG8-38. Next base: position 22,028 of record JAOTXX010000012.1, on the reverse strand, counting down.
GGCTTTGACCAGCTCGATGCCGTTCATGCCCGGCATCATCAAGTCGCTCACCACCACGTTCACCGCATGGTGACGGCATAGGTCGAGGGCCTTCTTCCCGCTCGTTGCGGTGAGGACATCGAACCCTTCTCGCTCGAAGATGCGTCGAAGGGAGTCGACGTTCGGCGCCTCGTCGTCGACGACGAGTACCGAGATCTCGGTTGAATCGGCCATTTGAGACTCTCTGACAGGTAGTGTTGACACTATGTCACGGGATGACAAGTCGTCCAAATCTTCTGATGCTATATAACTAGCTGTAATCACTTGGTTTATCTCCGAGCGAATTGGTGGCCATGCACCGTCACACCCGGAGTGAGATGCAATCTACGGGCCAGCTCAGAAGAGCAGGGGAAGTTGGTGCCCCTGAGCCGGCTCTCGGCGCGGTGCGGGCTCTGCTGCTTCGCCGTCGGGGTATTCGAGGCCCAGTCTGTCGCAGTGCAAGGAAAACAACTTCTCGATCATCGCCCAACGCGGCCCTTGCCCGACCATGCGAGCGCCAAAGCCCGCATCGCTCTGCTGACCTCGGCGCATGTCCCGAACGGCGCTCATGATCTTGGCGTGCCGCAGCGGAAAGGCCTCGGCCAGCCTTGCCGAGAAGACCGGGCCCACCTCGAGCGGTAGCCGCAGGAGAATCTTGGACGCGCTCGACGCACCGGCATCTCGGGCGCGTTTCAAGATCGCCGGGATCTGATCGTCATTGAGGCCGGGGATGATCGGAGCGACCGCCACGGCCGTGTCGATTCCCGCGTCCGATAGCATGCGCAGTGTCTCGAAGCGTTTGCTTGGTGGGCTCGCAAAGGGCTCGATCGCTCGTGCGTGATCATCGTTGGCAAAAGGAATGCTGAGCGCGACACGGCAAGCCGACTTGCGGTGTACGGTCTGCAAGACATCGATGTCGCGCCGCACGAGCTTGCCCTTAGTAATGATCGTTACTGGGGTTTGGTACTCCGCGCAGGTTTCGAGGCAGTGACGTGTGAGCTGGTAGTGGGCCTCGATCGGCTGGTAGCAGTCGGTGTTTCCGGAAAACGCGATCAGCTCCTGCTTCCAAGACTTCCTGCGAAGCCTTGCCCGCAGCCGATCGACGATATTGACCTTCACGACGATCTGCCGCTCGAAGTCCGTGCCCGCACCGAAGCCGAGATAGGGATGCGTCGGGCGCGCGTAACAATACGCGCAGCCGTGAAAACACCCGCGGTACGGATTCACACTCCAACGAAACCCAACATCCGGGCTCTTGTTTTCGGAGAGCGCGCTCTTGGTGTGCTCTTCGTGAACCCGAAGATCCGCAGGCGGAGCCTCGCCTTCCCATTCGATATGGGCTTCTCGAAATCGATTGGGCGGGTTGTCGCAGGATCGCGGCACTGAACACGCGTATCGTATCGCAGCAACCTCCGCCCGGCAATCGGAGAACTAGTCCGCGTACGGGATGGCCTCGCAGGCTTCGTGGGCTCCTTGCCACCTCATCAAGGTCGTCTCCGGTTTCCCGTCGTCGTCATATGCGATCACTGCGTAGGTCAATCCGCTGTCTTGGCCCAGGTACTGAAGGTCCAGGTTGATCATCTTCACCCAGGTTCCCGTATTCACCAGGATGCGGTCGTTCGGGAGTTGGAGAAACCGAGGGCCGTGGCTGTGGCCGACGATCAGGGTATGGGCGCCGCGGGTCTTGTTGAGCGCGCGGATCGCCCGCTCATCGTAGCCGCCGCTGGTGACTTCGAGCACCTCTTCGCGCACCAGCCGCGGCAAATTCATGATGCGGTCGCGCCAGGCTCGAATCGTGAAGACGCGGTGACGGAGGAAGTAGATCGTCGAGCGCCACAGGAATTTGAGCACAAAACCCGGATCGAGCAGAGCCGACGACCAAAGGAATCGGCGCAGAGGTTGGATTCGATCGATATGGCTTCGAATCTCTTTGAGGGGATTCATCACCTCGAGGATCCACAGGCTACCCCAGGGCAAGGCCAGCACTTCGGTTCCGTCTCGGCGCGTTCGCGTCATCTGTGCGTAGTCCACGCGGTGAATGCGTTCGAACTGGTGGCCATGGCGAACCTGGATGCCTTCGGGAAGGTAATAGGTGTCGGACGAGGTCACGAAGTGGACACGCTCGGCCGCCTCGCCGGGCGCGACGTAGCGAAGGAAGAGCTCTTGAACACCGGCGAACCACAATTCCATGTCATGGTTTCCGGGAAGATAGGTCACTCGGTTCGTCGGCGTCTGAATGAACTCACGGAGCGCGAGGACGAATCTCGGGTGTCCTTCGAGGCACTGCTGCAACTTGGCGATTGCGATGTCTTCCGTCACCTCGGTCGGCCACTGGTCTGCGATCTTCACTTTCAAGAGATCAAAGATGTCCCCGTTCAGGATCAGCTCGATGCTTCCCTCGGAGCCCATGAGATTTTGGTAGAATGCGAGGAGCTCGACGAAGCGGTCGTCGTGAATGAAGTCCTCGAGCGGATTCAGCTGACCACGCCGGGTACCCGTCCCGAGATGCAGGTCGCTAATCACAATCCGAAGCAGAGTCACCGTTTGCTACCTCGAATTGAGGTTACGCAGACGGGAGCGCGATGGGCCAGCTTCTTACAAGCCGCTCGACTTGAGGCTCTGGTTTTGCTCCTCAGTAAGTGGAAGGTGAAGCCCGCACTCCCTTGTTTTGCCGAGGATACGGCCGTCGCGGGGATCCATGTCCGCCGTGGTCGGAATCGTAGAATGGTGGTCACCAATCGAGCGATACCCTTGCTCGACCATCGGATGGTAGGGAAGGTCGTGGCGGTCCATGTAGGCCGTCATATCTTCGCTGGTCCAATGCAAGACGGGGTGAATCTTGATTCGGCCGTCTTGGCGATCGACTCGTCGCAGCCCGGCGCGATGCTCGGTTTGTTCGGCACGCAATCCGGCCATCCAAGCCTCTGCGCCGAGCTCACGAATCGCCCGTTGCATCGGCTCGACTTTGTTGATTTGCAAATAGCGGTTCACGCCGTCCTCGCCCTGCTCCCAGAGCTTCCCGTACAGCGCTTCCTGACGAGCTGGGGACATCTGCGCGGAGTAGAATCGAACGTCGAGATTCAAGCGCTGAATCAACGCTTCGGCGAATTGATAGGTTTCGGGAAAGAGGTAGCCGGTGTCGACGCAGATGATCGGCGTTCGAGGAGCCACCCGGTGCACGAGGTGCAACATCACGGCCGAGGTCGCGCCAAAGCTGGTCGACGCGATGAGCTTCTCGCAGTATCGATTCGAGGCCCAGTCGATGAGCTCCTCCGCGGTGGTGGCCCCGACAGCTCGATTTTCTTCATCGAGGTCGGAATCGACTGAGGCAATGCGGGCAGCTTCCATGGTGACTCGGAGTAACTTGACAAGTCTGCTGCGCTTTTGCAATGCGTCCAGGGCAGAGGAGCACTCTAGGCTCTAAAAGCCGAAAAATACAGCACTTTTTGTCGCCAAACTCACGAAGTATTGTTGACTTATTCAGTCAAATATTACCGGAGGGTGACGAATTCCTCGGCTGCGGTCGGGTGGATCCCGACGGTGGCGTCGAACTGGGCCTTGGTTGCGCCGGCCTTGATGGCAACCGCGAGGCCCTGGATGATCTCCGCCGCGCCGTGGCCAGCCATGTGGCAGCCAAGCACTCGATCGTTCGACGCGTCCACCACGAGCTTGACGATCGTGTGTTCTTTTCGTTCGCTCAGCGCGAGCTTCAAGGGGGTGAAGACCGACTTGTAGACACGCACATCCTGACAGCGGTGCCAGGCCTCCCTTTCGGTCAGGCCCACCGTCGCGAGCTCCGGTTGACAGAACACCGCCGTCGGAATGCTGGCGTAGTCGATTCGGTGCTCACCCCGGCCGTAGAAATGGTGAGCGAAGTGCATCCCTTCGGCAACGGCGACAGGCGTCAGCTGAATGTGATCGATGACATCGCCAACGGCGTGGATCGAGGGGACGGAGCTGCTGTAGTCATCGTCGACCACGACACCTCCGCGCTGACCGAGCTCCACGCCCAGCTCTTGCAGCCCCAGGCCTTCGACGTTGGGCTCGCGTCCGATTGCGAAGAGGGGGAAGTCTGTTTCGAGGAGCACCCCGCTGTCGAGCCGGGCCTCGAATGCCGAGTCCGTCTTTCGAATCTCCGTGACTTGCGTTTCGAGTACGATCCGCATCCCCTTGGCCTCGAGCTCGGCGTGAAGATGGCATCGCAGGTCATGATCGAATCCACGCAAAATCTCTTCACCACGGTGGATCAGGGTCACTTCGACCCCGAGCGCGCAGAGCATCGAGCCCAGCTCGAGTGCGATGTAGCCTGCTCCCACGATCATCATTCGCTTCGGGAGCTCTTCGAGCGAGAACACAGCGTTCGACGTCGAGGCATGGTGGCGCCCGGGAATGTCAGGGACGATCGCCTTACCGCCCGTGGCGATCAAGATCCTCTTGGCCGAGCGCTGGAGGTCTCCAATTTCGACCGTATGGGAATCGAGCAGCCGCACCCTTCCTCGCATGACGTCGACTCCGGCTCTCGTGAGAAGACTTTCGTAGATCCCATTGAGGCGAGCAATCTCGCGGTCCTTGTTTTCCTTGAGGGTAGCCCAATCGAATGAAGGCTGCGTCGACCATCCATAACCCCTCGCGTCGTTTAGGTCATACGCGAAGTGGGAGCCGTACACGAAGAGCTTCTTGGGGATGCAGCCGACGTTGACGCAGGTGCCACCCATGCGATCGATTTCTCCAATCGCCACCGCTGCGCCGAGCTCGCTTGCCACGCGAGCGGCCCTCACGCCTCCCGACCCCGCGCCAACGACGAAGAGGTCGTAATCGTATTCATTCATGGTTACTCACCTAGGGCGGCAGCTACCAGCCTGCAAACTCGCGAAGAGCGGCCGGGACCGAAAGCTCCGTACAGCCGCCCTGAAGGAGAGTCATCGCGCCTTCTTGGGTGACGCCAACGTAGAGCTCGCGCGAATCATCGGGCACCAGGGAAACGAGCCTTTCGGCGACCCCGGCCTTGGATAGAAGCACATTGAGCGCGCGGACCAGAGCGCGAACCGCGACCGTGCCCTGCTTGGCGTCCTCGTCGTCTTCATCCGTCACCGCGCTGAAGTTCTCCCCGGCTCGAAGGACCAAAGGCCCGTCGTCGGTGCCGATTCGCTGCAGCTCGACCGGCGCGACCTCGGGATTGAGGCTTGCCAAGGATGCCACCAGCTGGTGCGCGTTCACCGAGAAGTAGTCGTTGTGCATGAACAGCCGATCGTTCGAGCGGCGGCGCAAAGCGACGGAGGTGTCGTCGTTGCCTCGGTAGTAGTGCTCCAGGATGTCCATCCGGCGGGAGTCGATTCCCGAATCTTCGAGATTCGAGGCAATGGCCGCGAGCTGGTCCGCGTCGAGCTCAGTGGCGAGGCCTGCAGCGTTGAGAAGGCACACGAAATCCTCGTCGCGCTTCGAGTGGGTAGCGCTCGGTGCCTGAGGTTGCGGTCCCCCGGCCGGCGGACGGACCGACTCTTTTAGCGACGCTGTCATGACCCCCTTCGCAATTCAGTGTTCAACAAATGACGAAAAAGGTCGAACCCCTGGCAACAATGGGCTTCCCAAGGGAGTGAAACCACCGTATTTCCAGGCATTGGCGCCCCTAGGCCGGCCGCTAGCGAATCGTGCGGTGCCCGTGGATGCCGACGATTCTCGTCGTGTCCACCCGCAACGAAAGCAGCAGCGTGAACAAGCGGCGCGACGTTTCCAAATCGAAGCCAAAGTCGCGAAGCTCTCGTTTGAGCACTCGACCCGCACGGTCGTGCGTCACCTTCTTCGCCATGTCCAGCGCCTCCAATTGGTTGAGGCCGTCCGCGTCAGCGATTTGGCGAACGATATCGATGTATTCCGTGATGTGCTCGGACAGCAGCTGGTGCGGAATCACAATCGTCCCTAGCACTTGCTCCTGATCGGTTTGAAAACCCATCACGAAACCTTGCTCGGTGACGCTCACGTGAAGGCTCACAGCCTCTTCGAGGTTGCTCTTGGCCCTCGAAAGGAGCTCCCGGACAATCGCGTCCCACTCCGTGTGCTGGGCTTCCGAGCCGCGCTGCAAGGTGCGCTCATCGATGTGCACTGCATTGAGAGCCATAAGTCGACCATATCAGCTTCGACTCCGTCTGCATCTCCGGCCGCTTCGCTGCTATGGTCTTCCGGTGGCACCGGACTTGAGCGAGCGCAGGCAACACATCGTCTATCGCTGGGACCTCGACAAGACATACCTTCGTACCGAGTTCGACACGCTGCGCGACTTGGTGCGCACCGCATTCGAGCCGGCCTCCCGCAAACGAGCCTATCCGGGTGCGAGCACGCTCTTGCGCGAAATCCGAGCTACCGATCCGGCGGCGATCTTCATTTTGTCCGGCAGCCCCGAGCAGATGCGCAGCGTGCTCGAGGCGAAGCTTCGGCTCGATGGAATTCGCTGGGACGGGTTCACGCTCAAGCCAAGCCTGCGCAACCTCGTCCGTGGCAAGTTTCGATTCCTGCGCGACCAACTCAGTTACAAGCTCACCGCGCTCCTTCGCTCGCGCACAAACGTGTCACCGGAGACCGACGAGATCCTCTTCGGTGACGACGCTGAAGGAGATGCGTTCATCTATTCACTCTACGCGGACATCGCGGCCGGTCGAGTCGGCCAGGAGATCTTGATGAAGATCGCGGAAGCCGCGGAGGTGTATCCCAACGACATCCCGGAGCTGGTCCGCATCGCCGCCCGGGTCCCTCGTGGCGACACGGTTCGACGCATTTTCATCCATCTCGAGCGCGTCTCCTCGACGGCCGGGTTTGGCGATTTCGGGCGTCGCGTGTGTCCCTTCTACAACTACTTTCAGCCCGCATTGGTTCTGCTCGAAGACGGCGCGCTCGATGCGCAAGCGGTGCTGCGGGTTGGAGCCGATCTGGTGGTCGCCCATACCTTCAACCCGGAAGTGCTCGTCGCTAGCTTCGATGACCTTTGCCGACGAGGCTACCTGAGCAAGGACGTCGTCGATCGGATGTCCGAAGTTTCGGACAGCATCGAGGCCTCCAAGTTCGGCCAGGCGTCGGGGCCACTCCGGTCCCTCGTCGATGCCATGGAGGCGGCGCGCACCGAGCTTCCCGATCAAGTGGAGGTGGACGCGGTCAATGAGGACTACTTGGCGCTCTTCGCCAAGGACCGCGCTCGCGCCAAGGCGGCCAAGCGTCGCGCGCTGTGGACACGAGAGAGCCCCTAAGCCGCACTCCATTTCGCTCAGCGAACGATATCGAGCGCGTCTGCCGCCAGCTCGCCGAGCGTCGTCTTGGTTTCTTCTTCGAAGTCTTCGATGGTCACGACGCGCGAATCATTCACAAAGCGCTCGAGGTCCCCAATCGATTCGGGGTCTCGCAGCTGAGCAAGCGATTCGATGGCCGCCGCAACGACGTCCGCGTTCGGATGATCGAGAAAGCGGCGAATCAATCCGAGGGCGCTCGGCTCGGCGATCTCGGCGAGGACCCAGGGCAGCTCGGACATGGCGAGTCCGTCCGCCTTGCGATCCAAGGCGCGCTCGATGCCACGGGCCACCTCGGCGTAGCGCTCGTAGCCCAGGTCTCGCAGCGCTTCGCCGGCCGCAACGCGCACCCGCGGCTCCGCGTCGTTCAAGATGGCGATCAGGGCGTCTGTCATCCGGGGGCCAGGAACCTGCGCACAGAGATCTGCCAGCCGTTCGAGCCGCATCGTGCCTTCCCCGCGATCCTCCATCGCGAGGGCATGTTCGGTTTCGCGCGCGAGCAGTGCGACCAGCTCCTCGGCGTCCTTGTGCCGGAGCAAACCGAGCTCGGCCATTCGCAGCGCGCGATCGGCGTCGAAGATACGCTGAAGCTCATGGGAAAGTGACATCGTTTGGACCATCCTTCAGGGCTCGCGCCCCGCCGAGCGCATCGGCTCGAGCTCGACGATCAGGGATCGGACGCGATCCACCGCATCGCCGGACTCCTCTTCTCGATAGCGCCGAGTCAGCTTCATGTCAGGTGAAAGGCTCCAGCCCGCACCCGGCGTCGCCACCAGTGGCATGAGCTTCGCAGGGTCGAGCGGGGTGTCCTCTCTCAGGTGCAGTGTCACCCGCGTGCGGTCCGCTTCACAACCGAGGGCGCGAAGCTCGCGGAGCAGCGGTTTGACCGACATCAAGCGAATGAAGGCCCGCGCCGGAGGAGGAGGCGCTCCGAAGCGCTCTTCCATCTCGATCGCAAGCTCGTCGACCGAAGCCTCGTCCGACGCGGTCGCAAAGCGCCGGTACAACGAAAGGCGGAGCCCGATATCGTCGATGTACTCCTCGGGGAGATAGTGTTCGAGCTCGACCGAGAGCTCGGGGTCGATTTCCTGCTGAAGCGGCTCGCCTTTGAGCTCCGAGACGGCTTCATTGAGCATCTGCACGAACATGTCGAAGCCGACGAGCGACGCATTGCCGCTCTGCTCCGATCCCAGGAGATTGCCAGCGCCTCGAAGCTCCATGTCGAGGGTCGCGACTCTGAAGCCTGCGCCTAGGCCGGAGAACCGCTCGAGCGCCTCCATGCGAATTCGAGATTCCTCCGACATTTGGTTAGGCGGCGGAGTGATCAGGTAGCAGTATGCGCGCTGGTCCGACCGGCCGACGCGGCCGCGGAGTTGGTAGACCTGGGCCAGCCCCAGGGTGTCCGCTCGGTCGACCAGAATCGTGTTCGCGTTCGGGATGTCGAGCCCGCTTTCGACGATGGCAGTCGAGCAGAGGACGTCGTACGCGCCCTCCACGAAGTCGGTCATCGTCCGGTCTAGCAGCGCGGGTTTCATCTGGCCGTGCGCAATGGCAATCCGCGCATTCGGAACCAGATCTTGAATGCGCTGAGCGCGTTCATACAAGCCTTCGATGCGGTTGTAGACGAAGAACACCTGACCACCGCGACTGAGCTCTCGCTCAATCGCTTCTTTGATCAAATGATCGTCCCAGCGGCAGACGAAGGTTCGCACAGAGCGTCGGTCCTGGGGTGCCGTGGTGATCAACGAAAGATTGCGCATGCCCCCGACTGCGAGGTGCAGTGTGCGCGGAATCGGCGTTGCGCTGAGCGTGATTACGTCGATGTTGGTCCGAAGCTTCTTGATTCGCTCTTTGTGCGTGACGCCAAACCGCTGCTCTTCGTCGACGACCAGAAGCCCGAGTGCGGCGAAGTGCACGTCTTTGGAGAGAACCCGGTGAGTTCCAATCACCACGTCGACGGTGCCGTCTTTGAGGCCGCTCAGCACTTCGAGCTGCTTTCTACGCGAGACGAAGCGCGACAGCACCTCGACGCGGAGGGGGTATCCGTCCAGGCGAGAGGAGAAGGTCCGAAAGTGTTGCTGCGCCAAGACCGTCGTCGGGCACAGGACCGCCACTTGCCGCCCGCTCAACGCCACCCGAAACGCGGCCCGAAGCGCAACTTCCGTTTTGCCGAAGCCCACATCTCCACATACGAGCCGGTCGGTCGGCTGCGGCTCTTCGAGGTCTGCCATCACGTCTTCGATGGCCTTTTCCTGATCGCGGGTTTCCTCGAACGGGAACGTCGCCTCGAACTCCGCGTATGTCGGTCCGGTGGGCTCAAGCGGCTCCCGTCTGACCGCGGTCCGCTCCGCGTAGAGTTTGAGGAGCTCCTCGGCCATCTGTTGCACGGCCTTGTGTACGCGCCCCTTTTTGGTCCCGAACGTCGTGCCGCCCAGTCGATCGAGCTTTGGCTGGTGTCCTTCGCCGCCTTTGAACTTCTGGATCACCCCGAGACGAGTGACCGGTACGAACAGCTTGTCGCTGCCAGCGTACTCGACGACCATCACCTCGACGGTCTGGGCGGTACGACCGTGAAGCCGGTCCATCGCGGTCAGGCTCAGCTCCTTGTGTTGGAGACCGAGGTATTTGCCCACTCCGTGGTCGACATGGACGACGAAGTCGCCTGGGCTAAGCTCCCGAAGGTCTTCGAGAAAGCGCTGCTGTTGGCGGCGCGTTTGACGCTGGCTGCGGCGCTGGCGAACCCGGGATCCAAAAATCTCTTCCTCCGTCACGTAGGCAACGCCTTCGCTCCAAAGCACGAACCCGTCGCGAAGCTCGCCCAACGTCGTTTCGTCCAAGATCCGTGTTGCTACGCCGTAGCTCTTGAGCAGATCGATCAGGCGGTCGGCCTGGTGCTGAGTTCTGCCAACCAGAGACACTCGGAGGCCTTGCTCGGTCCATTCCCGCAGCTGGTCGGCCAAGGGTTGCAGCCCACGATCCCCGTGTCCTTTTTGCGCACGCAGCTCCGAAATGAGTGGCTGCTGATCCGACGCGCTCACTCGAATTAATGTGTCGCCCGGTGATGCAAAGGCGGCAACGATCGGACCTTCGTCGTCGCCAGCGACGCCGTGAACCGCCAAGCGATGCGATACCAGCGCCGGGTACCCGAGGAGCCGTCGAGTGAGCTCTTCTTCGCTCATGAAGTATGCGGACAAATCGAACGTAGGCCGGTCGCGCCGCGCTGCGTGCTCGTCCGTACCCTGTTGGTGCTCGGCGCGAACCGAGCTCGCGATGGCCAGAGGGTCGGCCAAAATCAGCCGCAGGTCGTTGGGAAGATACTCGAAGAGAGTGTCGAGCCGATCGAAGTAGGCCGGCAGCAGCGCGTTCGAAATCAATGCACCGGAGCCGCGGTCGAGCTCGCCTACCAGCTCTCGACCTTGCAGGGTGGGCATGTTCAATTCGTCGCAAAGCTCGCGCACCACCTTCTTGGCTCGAGCGATGGCGGCGGGCGCGTCGGGCACCTCACGCGCCGCGGCAAGCTGGAGCGAGTCGATTTCGTCCTCGGTCTTCTGATCGTCGGGGTTGAAGCGACGAATGCGGGAGACCAGATCGTCGTCGAGCTCGATTCGAAAGGGGAGGGCGGCATCCGGACCGTAGACGTCGACCAGGGCTCCACGCGCGGAGAACGTTCCTCGATCCTCGACTAGCGGGACCCTGAGATAACCGAGCTCCAACAAACGCCGGACGAGGTCGTCGCGCTCGATCTGCTGCGCGATCTCGATTGAAAGGAGGCCGGACTTCACGTGCTCGACCGGGGGAACGCGGCGAAGGAGTGCGGGGGCGGGAACGATGAGCACGCGCCAGGGTTGCTCTTCGGCGAGCTGCGCCAAGACGGCCATGCGCTGCATTTCGGCGCGTCGGTCCGGCATGACGTCGAGAAGTGCGCTCGTATCCGCCGCGGTGAACAGCAGGACGTCGGCGTTTTTGGCGGGAAGGAGGAAACGAAGATTCGACTCGTGGCGATAGGCCTCTTCGAGGTCTGCCGAGACGACGACGAAACGTCGATCGGGATGGGCCGAGGCCGCCTGCGCGATTGCCCAGTCTAGGGCGCCCCGAGGGATGGATGCTACGTCGATCCGCTCATCGGATCCGAGCGCCACCACCAAATCACGAATCGGTGCGTTCGCGTTCTCTAGCGTCGCTTCAAGCGACATCGGGTTGCATGCGCATGACCTGTCGGATGCGCTGGGCTAGCCAAGGAGGCGTCACGACCGTGGTGGCCATCACCATGAGAACGATGGCTGCATACACGCCCGCAGCGATGAGCGGTTCGCCGTCGAACGTGATGCCTGCGCCGACGTTGGCGAAGATGAGCCCGACCTCACCGCGAGGGATCATGCCGATGCCGACGGTCAACCGGTCCGCAGTCGTGCCGCGAACGCCCAGGCCCGAAACGAGCTTTCCGACGATCGCGACGACGGTCAGCGCAAGTGCGAGGAATAGGGGCTCCGTTCCAATGCCTCCGAGCTTGACCATCATGCCCGTGCGAACGAAGAAGATCGGGGCCATCACGGCGACGATGGGTCCGATGATCTCCGTCAGGTCATGTGCAGATTTGCGGTCGAACGGCCTGACGTGGACCTCGTCGAGGATTAGCCCTGCCGCGAATGCGCCTACGATCGGTGCGAGCCCTGCGGCACCGGAAATGCCGGCAAGAAGCAGGCAAAGGCCGATCGCGACTGCGGCCAGGACATCCTGGGTCCGCAGCCTCGAGGCGAAACGGAAGACGCCGGGCATGACGTAGGCGCCCAAAAGGAGCGCGCCGATGAGGAAGCCGGCCGCCAGCCCGATGATCCTCGTGAGGTCCAGCGGCCCCGGCATCGCACCGAATTCGGCAATGCTCGCGACCACTGCAAGGACGATGAGGCCGAGGACGTCGTCGATGACCGCCGCGCCGAGGATGACGCGAGTCTCGGGGCGGGCCATCGCATTGAGGTCCTTCAAGACACGCGCAGTAATCCCCACGCTCGTTGCGGCGAGCGTCGCACCGATGAAGAGGTGGAGCGAAAACGGCTCCTCGGGAAGCAGCCATAGGCTCACGCCGTACCCGAGTGCCATGGGTGCGACGACGCCGATGATTGCCACGAGTCCTGATGTCGGTGCGACCGCGCGCATTTCGGTCAGGGTCGACTCGAGGCCGACCTCGAAGAGCAAGAGGACGACGCCGAGCTCCGCGAGGAATTCGACCGGCACCAGCTCGGCCGCGCCATCGAACGTATGGATGCCGAGGAGACTCAGGTTTCCGAGCACGATGCCGACGCAGAGCTCACCCAGGACGGATGGCTGATTCAGGCGCACCGCGACTTCGCCGCCGAGCTTCGCAGCGAGGATCATCGCGGCTAGGATCAGCCAGACCTCGTAACTCAGCCCGTGACCATCGCCGCTTGCCAGCGCAGTAGCTGGAATCGCCGCGAACAAAAAAAGCAGAAGGAAAAACCGAGCCGGTCGGCGGCGCATCGCGCGGGACCATAGATACGGAGGTCTGCCCGGGCAAGGCAGCCGCGCCGGACCGAGCTTGCCAGCAACGGGCGGCTGGGGTAAATGAATGGCGATTCAGTCGAGGGAGCACCATGGAGCGACACCTGTTTTCCGAGGAACACGAGATCTTCCGAAGCAACTTCCGGCGGTTCGTCGAAACCCGGGTCCTCCCGAAGCAAGCCAAGTGGCGAGCGCAAGGGGTGGTTGACCGTGAAATCTGGCTGGAAGCCGGTGAGGCGGGCTTTCTGTGTCCATGGATGGAAGAGGAGTACGGCGGCGCCGGGGGCGACTTTCTCCATTCGGTGATCGTCATGGAGGAGCTCTCCCGAGCCTACGAGTCCGGCTGGGCGGCCAGCCTTCACTCCGACATCATCGTTCCCTACATCCACGCCTTCGCCACCCCCGAGCAGAAGTCCAAGTGGTTGCCCGGCTGTGCTGCCGGTCAAACCGTCACCGCCTTGGCGATGACCGAGCCGGGCACCGGTTCCGACCTAGCGGCGATTGCGACCACCGCCAAACGCGACGGCGGCGAGTACGTGATCAACGGCGCGAAGACCTTCATCTCGAACGGCATGAGCTGCGACCTCGTCGTCGTCGCGGCCAGAACCGCAAACTCCGACGACCCGCACCGCAGCGTGTCGCTGTTCGTCGTTGAAAGGGATGCTCCGGGTTTCATCAGGAGCCGCAAGCTCGAGAAAATGGGCATGGAAAGCCAAGACACCGCCGAGCTCGCGTTCGACGATTGTCGAATCCCTGCGGGGAACCTGCTGGGTCAAGAAGGCATGGGCTTCATGATGCTCATGCAGCAGCTTCAGCAAGAGCGGCTCTGCGTGGCGATCATTTCGCAAGCCAGCGCCGAGAAAGTCCTCGAAGACGCGATCGCCTACACGCAAGAGCGCCAAGCCTTCGGACGCTCGATTTCCAAGTTCCAGAATACGCAGTTCACGCTGGCGCAATGCGCGACCGAAATCGAGGTGGGTAGGGCCTTCTTGGACAGTCTCGTCGGACGGCACGTTGCCGGGGAATACCTCGTGAAGGAGTGCTCGATGGCCAAGCTCTGGCAGACTGAGATGCAGGGCCGCATCGTGGACGCCTGTCTTCAGCTCTACGGGGGCTATGGCTACATGCTCGAGTACCCGATCAGTCGCGCGTATGTCGATGCCCGCGTTCAACGTATCTATGCGGGGACCAGCGAAATCATGAAGGTGATCATCGCCAAGCAGATGGGGCTCTAACGCTCTTGAATCTTGACCTGACGGCTGCAGTTTGTTTACGTCCCGGTGTGACCACTGACTCTGGTTCAAAGGACGGAAAGGGTCCGCCTAGTAGCGCAGACCCGCCGTCAAATCCGGACTCGGACGCAGGGCCCTGCGTGAGCCGGATGCGGGTGGGAGGAGAGGACATCCTCGTTTTGAGCGTCCCGCTTCCGCAGTTGCGCTATCCCGAAGGCACCACCTCGGCGGAGCACGAAATCATCGATGCCGTACTCGAAGGCCTCACTGTCAAAGAGATCGCCGAGCGGCGCAACGCTTCCCTGCGCACGGTGACGACGCAACTTGGTGCGATTTTCCGCAAGGCCAACGTCAACTCACAGGCCGAGCTAATCGCCATCATGACCGAAGACGGAGCCAACGAGGCAGACGGCGCCTGAGCTGGCCGTCCATTCGAGCTACGACTTCTGAACGAAGCGTGATGCAAAAAAGACGACGCGGTCGGTCAGCCCGTTATCCGACCGACCGCGTCGATGCTCAACTCAGGAGTCGAGCAGGTGGCTGAGCGCACGATTTGGATCTCTGTCTGCTTAGCCCCTGTTGGATCTTTAATAGGTGGTCTGGCGAATCTATTCCATACGTAATTGTTCACAATCCATACGTAATTGTTTACCTAAGATTTGGAAACCGTTCGGAAACGTCCGGATCGCGCACCGCGTGTTCAGCGTGACGTTACGCTCGAGCCAATGCTGTAATGAATGCGGCCATTCCGGGCCATGCCATGCCGGGCGGCAGGTTGATGATCGGTTGCTCCATGCCGAGCTCACGCCGGCGCGCGATCTCGCGGCGGCAATAAAGCGGATCGCCGGAGATCGTGAGGGCTTCGATCATATCGTCCGTCACCGCATCGGGCGCCATCTTGCGCGTCGCCTTGTCCGTGTAGAGCCGCGCGATTTCATTGCATTCATCCGCGTAGCCAAAGCCGCTTAGGAGCTGTTTGTAATAGTCGCCCATGCCGCCGATGTAGAAGGAGATGAGCTCCCGCGCTTTCCTCGAAGCACCCTTCCCGGGGATTGGAATCACGGTGGTGAAAGGTGCGGTCGCGATTTCATTCGGGTTGCGGCCTGCTTTCGCAGCGCCCTCTGCGATCCAGGCACGGCCATCGCTGAGCCGGTTGTACGGCCAGAAAATCGGCATCCAGCCGTCCGCCATCTCGCCGATGCTGGTAATCGACTTCTGTTTGAGAGCGGCCACATAAATTGGAATGTGCCGGCGTGTTGGCTTGAAGTCGAGTGTGAACGGCCGGTAGCGACGGAGCTTGGTGTCGGCCTCGCTGAGCGGTCGCCCGTCGAGCAAAGTGCGTACGACGCGGATGACATCTCGCGTTTGCGTGAGCGGCTTTTCGAAGTCGCGGCCGTGCAGGCCCTCGACGACGTTCTTCGCGCTGGTGCCGATTCCGAGGATGAACCGCCCGCCGCTGATCTCGTCGAGCGTAGCGGCCTGCATGGCGATGAGCGCCGGCGAACGGCTGAACACGTTGATGATGCCGGTGCCGATCTTGATCCGCTTCGTCTTGAGAGCGATCTCGGTGAGCAGGGAGAAGACTTCGTACCCCCACACCTCGGGGAGCCAGAACGAGTCGTATCCCAGGCGGTCTGCCAGCACGGCAGCTTTGACGTAGGTCTTGCGATCATACTCACGCCAGAAGGCCAGAAGGCCAGTGGATTGCTTGTCTAGCATCGCCTTGCTCCTTGCAAAGTTCTCTTAGGTCCCGAACGGCGCTCGTGCCAGTCGTTCTCCTGCGCTGCGGGGGACCAACGTTACTTGCCGCTGAACGCCGGCTTCCTTTTCTCTAGGAATGCCCTGACGCCCTCCCTGAAATCCTCGCTCTGATAGCACCGCTCGATCGAATCGTTGATGCGCGCGGTGTCTCGTTCGGCTTCGAGCTTGGCGAGCTCCTGCAGGCTGATCTTGGCGCTGCGGATGGTGAGCGGGGCGTTCGTGGCGATCATCTGAGCGAGCTCATCTACGCTCGCGTCGAGCGAATTTTTCGCGAAGACCTCGTTCACCAGTCCGATGTGTCGCGCTTCGTCGGCGCCGACCCGTCGCGCCGTGAAGAGTAGATCGGCGGTTTCGGAAAAGCCGACGATTCGGATCAGCGTGCGAATACCGGCCGTGTGATAGCCGAGGCCGAGTCGGGCCGGCGGAACTGCGAAGCGGGCGTCGTCCGCGGCATAGCGAAGGTCGGCTGTCAGCGCGATGGCTGCGCCGCCGCCAATGCAAAAGCCGTGAATGGATGCGATCAAGGGCTTTTCCAACGACTGTAAGGCGGCGAATGCTCGCGCGGTGAGCGCGTCGTAGTCCCGTCCGGCATTTCCGGTGCGCGTCCTTTCGAACTCCGAAATGTCCGCGCCCGAGACGAAGGCTTCGGACCCCGCGCCGCGCATGATCACGACTCGAACCTCGGAGTCCTCTTGCAAGGTCTGCACGGTATCTGGAATCGCGTCCCACATGTCGACGGTGATCGCGTTGCGGCGCTCTGGGTGGTCGAAAACCATCCGCGCAATCGGTCCATCCCGTTCGATTCTCACATGTCCGCTCATGGGCGCCCAGCCTAGAGCATCCGGTTGATCACGGCCTTGCGGCGAATCTCTTCGAGAAAAATCTTTTCCTGACGGATCATCGCCGCGTCCAACATCTCGCGGAACAGCTCCTGCTTCATCTCGTCGAACGATGGGAAACCCGTGCCGACTTGGCGCTCCTCCAAGAAGAAGATGTGAAACCCCTTGGAGCCCCTCACCGGTTCGCTGATCTCATCGGCGCTGAGCGGAAGGATCGCTCGCTCCAACTCCTCGGGCAGGTCGCCCTTCGTCAACCATCCGAGGTCTCCTCCTCCGTGCTCCAGCGCTTGCGCTTCGAAGTTATCTGGGGTCAAGGTCGCACGCAGCTGAACCGCCTCCTGTCGCTTCGCGGCCACCTGGATGGCCGACGCTCCCTCCCCAACGGGCACCAGCAGGTACGAGACGTGAAATCGAATTTCGTTGCCTTCGCCCCGTGCGCGCTCTTCATATCGGGCGCGAACCTCTTCCTCGGTCACGTTCACCCGTGAGCGGACGCGCTCGTTCACCACTTTGAGACGAATTAGCTGCCGCTTAAGATCTTTTCGGTACTGCCGCATGGTGAAGCCCTGTGCGTCGAGAGCCTCTTGGAACTGCGCCTCCGTCATGTTGTTCTGCATCCGCAGATTCTCGATGGCGCCGTCAACGTCCGCATCGGTCACGCGAATTCCGCTGTCGGTCGCTAGCTGGCGAACCAGCTGTTCGTCGATCAGGAAGTTCAGAAGCTCATCGTAGAGCTCCTTGAGACGCGCCGCCCGCTCGGTGTCCGTCGGCGCCTCCGCGACCTGTGGAAGAAAGGGAACCGCACGCGTACGAAGGTCGCTCAGGAAAATCGCCTCGTTGTTGACGGTCGCCACCACGCGTTCGATGACGTCTGCACCCGCCGAGTTGGCGGTGAGCACGAGGACAATCGCGGCGACGACGAGGAGGCGAGTCATGGGCTTCGTGGGATATCCTCGGTTGCAATCTCGATTGCGTTCAAAGCTTCGTAGTCGATCTCGACGTCGATGTCCTTCCGAAGCCGCTCCGTCAGCGCAGCCACCGCCGCGTCTTTACGCTCGCGGTTGAGCTTGTGCCGGATCGCCCGCTTGGCCTGCTCGTAGGTTCGAGTCAGCGGCGCCCGCTTTCCGGTCAGCATGATGATATGGTAGCCGCCCCCCTCTTCGACGAGATCGGGATAGACGACACCGACTTTCGCGATCGTAAAGGCCGCATCGCGGATCGCCTTGGGCGGCGACCCTTCTTCATCGGCGGTGAAGAACTGCAAGTCGCCTCCACTGCTCTTGGTTTTTTCGTCTTGGGATTGCTCGCGTGCCATCTTGCGAAAACCAGCGAGGTCGGCCTTTTTGGCTTGTGCGAGAAGCTTCTGAGCCCGGGAGCGGTCCTCGATGAAGATGTGGCTGGCACGGACTTGAGCCGGGCGGTTGTACTCATCCGGATCGGCGTCGTAGATCGCCTTGATTTCTTCGTCGTCGATTTCCGCAGCTTCGAGCGGCGCGTCGATTTCGTTCTTTACCATTTGCTGAATCATGGCGTTCCGGCGGGCCCGCTTGATTTCAGGCTTGTCCTCGTAGCCCCGCCGCTTTGCTTCGTAGACCAGAAGCTCGAAGCGTACGAGGTTGTCGAGAAACTCCTTTCGTCGTTCCGGGCTCTCGAAGCGTGCGCGAAGATAGGGTGATTGCGATGCGAGCCGGTCAGCGAATTCGCCAACGGTGATTGTTCGATCCCCGACCTTCGCTAAGACCTCGTTGGCTTGCGCTTCGGTGAGCCCGTTTTGCGGCCATGCTTCTTCGGCAACGGGAGCGTCGTCAGCCTGCTTTGAGCAGCCTGCCTCGACTAGGCCGCTCAGACCGATCAGCGGCAGGAGGATGATGACGGCAGGTTTCCAAGACATCGTCAGCCGGGTAGCACATATACCGCGTGCGCGGCAACGGGGCCAAAGTTCAGTCGGACTCCCGGTCGTCGAGGACTTTACGAACCTTTGCGCTCAAATGTTCGAGCTCGAAGGGCTTGTCGAGGAAGCCGTCGGCTCCGTAAAGCGGCGAGGTCATTTCGTTGAGTCGCTCGCCGATGCCCGTCAGCATGATGACCCCGGTGCCACTCAAGGCCTCGTCCTCGCGGATGGCGCGGCATACTTCCCAACCGCTCATGCCAGGCATCATGACATCGAGCACGACGAGGTCCGGTTTTTCGCGCTGGGCAAGGCGAAGCGCTTCTTCGCCATCCGAGGCTTCGACGACCTCGGCCGGTAGCGCGCTCAAATGCCGCGCCACCAACGCCAAGATTTCCAAGTCATCGTCGGCGACCAGGATCTTGGTCTTGGCGTCCGTGGTCATCGTTTCATCACTCCTATGTACCCCAGTTTGGGACGCATCGTCGTTCTGTTGATGCGGCTTGTCAATGGAGACCGTGGTCCCGGTCGATCAGCCCCACCCCCGAGGCCGCTGTCCAGCCTTCCAATCCACTAACCATCCGCAATTTTACGAAATCGCGATCTCGATCGACGAGCTCTCCCCGGTCCCCTCCTCGTGCCTCGCCGCGAAGCTGAGCGCGTGGGTCGGGTCCTTCTCGCAGGAGGATGCGATCGTCGAGGGTCACGACCCGCGGACCGTCGCGGAGCAGGCCTGCTTTGGTCGCCAGTCCGAGCGCGGAGGTTAGGAGGAACGCGCCCGAAGCGAACAGCAAAGGGTAGAGCCAGCGATGCTTTCGGCGCCCAATGGCGATCCAGGCGAGCGCCATGAAGAACACCAGGTTCGCGAACAGCAATACGTAGCCGAGCGCATCTTCCGAGACGCTTCCGTACGCTGCGTCGCTGATCGAGCTGCTGCGCTGAATGGTGGCCTCACCTTCGAGCTCGGCGCGTTGCTCTTCGAGGGCCTTTTCCGCATCCCGAAGGTTCTCAGAGGCCTTGCTTTCGTTTGGGCGCAGCACGAGCGCTCGCTCGTAGTTGAGGATGGCGCGGGGGTAGTCACCGGATTGGGCGTAGGAGGTCGCTAGGTTGAAATAGACGTCGGGGTCGCGAACCCCCGCTTCGATTAGCTTGCCGTAGCCTGCGATTGCGTTTGCATGGTCGCCCCTCGAGGCGGCTACGTTGGCCGATTCGAAGATCCCGGTCAGCGAGGATTCGCCGGTTCCTCGAGGCGCCCGCTGGGCGGACGCTACGGAGCAGCCCAAAGGCAGCGCGACCACGAGCGCGACGGCGATGCTGAGGACGCGCATCAGCTTGCACTCCCCGACCGTTGGATTCGCTCGATGATTGCGCTCGTCCGTTTCAGGCAGCGCTCCATTTCATCGCGGTTCACGCCGGACGCCGCGAAGCGCGCGAAGTCGGCGCCCTCGAGCTCGTTGATGAGCCGCTGCATCAAGTCGTCGTCGAAACCTTCGGCAGTCAGTCGGGCACGGAGCTGAGTGTGCGGAAGGCCGGCGACGGGCTCATCGAGCCGAGCGTCCAAGGTATGGGTGATCGAAGCAACGATACGGTCGTAGAAAGCTCTCGGATCGTCAGCTTGAAGGGCGCTCTCGGCGTCGCGAA
The DNA here is from genome assembly GCA_029862185.1 of Myxococcales bacterium. Lineage (GTDB taxonomy): Bacteria > Myxococcota_A > Polyangia > Polyangiales > Houyiibacteriaceae > SG8-38. The sequence continues at coordinate 1,861 of JAOTXX010000012.1, read as the reverse complement.
TGAGCTTGCGCTGAACGGCGCCCGAAGTGGTACCGCGTCGCTCGCGACGCCGGGAAACGGCTGCTCCGAACCAAGCCAGTACGAACAGGGTCGGCGGGAGCGCGAGCAACCATGCGAACCAGGCGCGGTTGCGGACTGGAGTCCGGTCCCGGGTCAATGCGCTGTACACCCGAATTGGACCGAAGGTGGCGGTCGACGGCTTTGGAGCTGCATCGACCGGTTCAATCATGGGCTCCGGGGGCTTCGTCTCGCCCGTCGCCATGAAGCTCAGAGCTGCCGTGCGAGCCGATTGGTAGGCCTCGGTGTCGGGGTCGAAGAAGTGCAGCTCGATCGGTGGAATGCTGCGCTCGCCAGGCGACTCTGCGATCAGAATCCACTCCCAAGACCGCGTGCCGGAGAGCCGGCCGTTCGCGAGCCGTTGTTGGTCCCGAATCGCCGGTTGAAGTGTTCGCACTCCCGCGATCGGAGGCAAGTCGATTCGCAGGTCGTGCACGTTGCCCACTCCCCCTGCATCGACGCGCAAGGTCACAGCATCGCCGGTCTTCACCGTGCGTCGGTCGAGCCGCGCCTCGATCCCGAAGTTCCCGACCACGGCATTGGTAGGCACGGGCGGCGGAAGGGGCTTCACGCGTACGGTGACCGGAACTCCGACTCGCTCGATCCGCTGCGGAGCGTCGAAGAAGTTGCCCGTGCCGGCATCGAACGAGATCTTGGGCGGGCCGATCGTGAGCTCGCCCGCGCGCTGCGGAAATGCCGCGGAACGCTGAATGGGGTAGGCGCGGTACTGTTGCCCCTTCACCGTGACGGTTTCAAACTGCAGGCTGGTAATCGGATCCTCGTGAACCCAAAACCCGTCCATCGATGGCTTGCTTGGGACCACGGATTGCGGAGCGAGCCGGATTCGCGTGTAGAGGTAGACCGTGAGGTTGACCTGCTGGCCGATGTAGACCTCGGTCGGCTCGACGACGGTCCTCAGAAACGCCCGCGGGTCGTATCGGGCGCCAGAAAAATCGGCACCCAGCAAGCTGTCCGGTGCCGCGCTTGGGTCGGAAGGAGCACGCGCGTCACCTGCGCCGGGACGGATGACCAAGGTCAGCGGTTCGCTCCGATACATCTTGCCATCGACTTTCGCGACGGCGGGCGCGAACTCGTAGGTTCCGGCTGCCCTCGGCAGCATCACATAGACGTTCGCAATGCTCGACTCCTTTTGGACACCCGAGCCAAAGCCAAAGCTGAACTGCATCGGGCGCATGGTCTGATGCGATACGATCTCGAGCTCGAGGTGCTTTTTGAGGTCGCTGAGCTGTAGATCCTCGATGTTGCCGCCGCGGGCGCGAACCCGGACTTCCAGGCGTATCGGGTCGCCCACTCGTGCCTCGCTGGGCGTCGCGTTGAGCGTCACGGTCACCTCTGGCGCGGCGGCTGCTCTGGCGGACCAGCAGGGGGTGGCGGATACGACGACGAAGAGCAGGGCGAGGATTCGCATCACCAATCCTTGTCCGGTGGCGGACGGCCTGCGCTTCGGCGGCGGGCGCGCTGAAGTGGAAGGTTTTCCTCGTTCTGCTCGAGGGCGTCCAGAAAGCGCTGGACTTCGTCGCGGGGGATCGGCTGGCCTTGTTGCTGTTCGCTCTCTGGCTGGTTCTCGGACTCGTTCTCGTTCTCGGATTCAGAGTCCTGCTGCTGGTCCTGGTCCTGCTGCTGGTCCTGGTCCTGCTGCTGGTCCTGGTCCTGTTGCTGGTCCTGGTCCTGTTGCTGGTCCTGTTGCTGGTCCTGGTCCTGCTGCTGGTCCTGGTCCTGGTCCTGCTGCTGGTCTTGATTCTGCTGCTGGTCTTGGTTCTGCTGCTGGTCTTGGTCCTGCTGC
>JAOTXX010000079.1 GCA_029862185.1 Myxococcales bacterium | reverse complement strand
GGTCAATTTCGAAACGGCGCCTGACGCCGCGCAGCTCGAGCAGTTCGAGGCGGCGCAGTCTCAATTGTCCTCGGCCTTGTCGCGCTTGCTCGTCGTAGTGGAGCGGTACCCCGAGCTCAAAGCGACCGAGGCATTCCGTGACCTTCAAGCGCAGCTCGAGGGCACCGAGAACCGAATCAGCGTGGAGCGAAAGCGCTTCAACGATGCAACCCTGGACTACAACAAGACCCGCCGGCAGTTCCCGACCATTTTGCTCGCGAACATCATGGGCTTCGGCGACAAACCGTACTTCGAGGCAACCCCAGGGGCAGACGAGCCTCCCAAGGTCGAGTTCTAGCCCGCGCCGTGCCCCGGCGAATCGAAACCTTCTTCTCCAGAACCGACCGAGAAGCAATTCATGCAGCGACGACGGCGGCGGAACAGAAGACCGCCGGCGAGCTCGTCGTCTACGTGACCGAACGCTGTGACCCGTACCCTGAAGTGGCTTGGAAGGGCGCGCTGGTCGGCGGCGCACTGGGCGCGCTCTGTGCCAGTGTCGCTGCGTGGCGTTTCGGGGGCTGGGGGGCGCCCGACCAATTGTGGATTCTGCTCGGATTTCAGCTTGGCTTGGTGGTTGGCTGGATTGCGAGCCGGTTCGATGCGGTCGCTCGAAGGCTGATCGGGGAAGAGGCCCTCGGTAGCCGGGTCGACGGCCGAGCGGCCGAGGCGTTCTTGGACGAACAGGTGTTCGCCACTCGCGAACGCACCGGCGTCCTGATCTTCGTCGCTTTGTTTGAGCATCGAGTGAGGGTGCTCGCCGACCAGGGAATCGACGAGCGCGTCGCCGATGAGTCCTGGGACGAGATCACGGGCGAGCTTGCCCTCGGAATTCGGCGTGGAAGGCCGGCTGCGGCCTTGATTCAGGCCGTAGAGCGATGCGCGACCCTCTTGGAGGCCCACGGCGTCCGAGCAGCGGATCAGGAAAACCAACTTCCCAACAAGCCGAGGTTTCGCCGTGAGTAGAGCGCGACTAATCCTCGCCGCGCTTCTCGTTTGGTCGGTGTCGGTCGCCGCCTTCGCTCTGAGCGTCCCCGAGCTCTCGGGACGAGTCAACGACTACGCGAATTTGGTCAATCCTGCGACGGAAGCCCGCATCGATGCGTTGCTGGCGCAGCTCGAACAAGACAAGGGCGCGCAGGTAGCCGTGCTCACCATCGACAGCCTAGAGGGCGAGCAGCTCGAAGACTATAGCCTTCGTGTCGCCGAAACTTGGAAGCTCGGCCGCGCCGACGAAGATGACGGTGCGCTGCTTCTCATCGCGAAGAACGATCGCAAGATGCGCCTCGAAGTCGGCTACGGCCTCGAGCCTGTTCTAAGCGACGTGCTGTCGAGACGAATCCTAGATCAGGTTTTGAGACCGAGTTTTCGCGCCGGGGATTTCGATGGCGGAATCGAGCGCGCCGTCCAGACAATCGACGGCTTGATACGCGGAACGAGCACCCTCCCTCCACCGACGGTAAGTGAGGTGCAGGCCGATCTTCCCCCAAAGATTTTCGGACTGCTCTGGCTCATGTTCCTGGTGCCGTTCGCGTTCGTCGTCGTTGGCACCAATCCGTTCCAGTGGTTTCTGTACCTCTTTCTAATCCCGTTCATCGGCGTGGGCGGAATCACCACGATAAGCCCTAGCGCCGGCCCCTTTTTCATCGTCGTTTGGCTCATCGCCGCGCCAATCGTTTGGTCGTTCTTTGGCCGAAAGCGAAAGAAACAGAAGCGCGGCAAGGGGCGACGGCACTCCGGTTGGTCGGGTGGATCCTGGTCGTCTGGGGGCGGCGGCTTCTCGAGCGGCGGCGGCTTTTCCGGCGGCGGTGGCAGCTTTGGCGGCGGAGGCTCTTCGAGCAGCTGGTGACCGCTAGGGATCGCTTTCCAGACGGCCGTGCCAGTAGACCCAGTTTGCCCAGGCCTCGGGAATCGAGCTCGCCGGGTCGACGCGAAATGCAACCACGGGCAGCCACTTGGGTTTGACCGGAGGGCGTCGCAAACGAAGGCCCGCCTGCCTGGGGGTGCAATTGCCCTTCTTTTCGTTGCAGCCGTAGCAGGCCATCACGATGTTCGCCCAGTTGGTCTTGCCACCCTGGGATTTGGGAACCACGTGGTCGTACGTGAGCCCGCGAAGTCGATGGCGGACGCCGCAGTACTGACACTTGAAGTCATCACGCATCGCGACGTTGATTCGAGAGAACTTGATCGCACGTTTGCGCCCGACGATGGTTCGTAGGAGCCGAACGACGGCTGGCATCTTGATGGTGATGCTGACCGAGCGAATGTCTTCGTCGTACTCTTCGACGACTTCCACCTTGCCATCGAAAATCATGCAGACGGCGCGCTGCCAACTGATAATTCGATGGGGCTGATAGCCCTGGTCTAAGACAAGGGTTCGCATTCCGTACGAGCATCCGTATAGCGCGAACGGGCGAAGAAGTGAACCGGATACCTGGTTTCGCCTCGTGATGTGCGGCGAATCACATGCTATACGCCGCCACCTAAGTCCTCGTAGCTCAGTAGGATAGAGCAGTGGTTTCCTAAACCGAAGGTCGGAGGTTCGAATCCTCCCGGGGACGCCCCTAGGCGGTTGACGCGATCGCTTGACCTGTACTAGTCCTGGTTGACTAAGGAGCGGCACCATCAGTGGCGAACGACGATATCCGGCACCGCTCATTGCGGTTTCGAACCCTGCCGTAACGGCGCAAGGGGACCTCCCCAAGCAACCCAAGGCCAAACGGCGGAGCACCCTACCCGACGATCTCCTGTTTCGGAGCGACGAGGAGTCAGCGCGACGCCTGTGCCTGAAGAGCCTGGCGGCGGCGCGTACTGCGGAGCGCCGGCTGGACGATCGCGCCGACCGTGAAGCGCTCCATGATTTCCGGGTCGCCATCCGACGACTGCGCAGTCAGCTGCGGGCGTATCGACCGCAACTCGAGACCGCGGTGCGAGCCAAGGACCGGAAACGGCTTCGTGCCATCCAGCGGGCGACGGGCGCCGGCCGCGAAGCCGAAGTAGGGCTCGAATGGCTCACGAAGCAACATGGCGACGTCGCAGCCGAGCACCTCGCAGGGCTCAACTGGCTTTCCGCAATTCTGCTCGAACGCCGCAGGAAGTGCGCCGAGGCGCTCGACTCCGAGCTGAGGACAAGCTTCAGGCGCACCGCCGAAAAGCTCGAAGAACGACTGGCTGTCATGCGGAGCGAGCAGAATCTGCTTGCCGAGCAGCCCCATGTGAGCTTTGGGCGAACCTTGGCAAACCAAATCGAGGCCCACGCCACCGACCTCTTGGTGAATCTGGGGCAGATCGTGAGCGTCGAGCACACTGAGCGGCTCCACGAGGCGAGGATCGTGGCTAAGCGACTTCGCTACCTCGTCGAGCCGATTCGAGCCTACGCAGGAGAAGCGCAGTTGGTCGTGAAGCGAAGCAAGAAACTACAAGAGCTGCTCGGCGAGTTCAACGATGTCCACGTGCTCATGCGAGAGATCGATCAGTCCTTCGAGGGTTCAATGCAGCACAAGGCCAGTCGATTGCGCGACTGTTTGCGCAGAGGCGACCTCGACCGCGCACGGCGCGAGGCTTCGGTGAGCGAATGGGCTGGCCTCGTCGAGCTCTACAGTCGCCTCGAAATGGAGAGGCGCGAGCTCGTGGCAACCCTTCGCGACCGCTGGCTTGGGGGCGACCTCGATGCGCTGGTCGCCGGTGCACGAGATCTCGCCCAAGAGCTCCGCAGCGCCGACCGGCCTCGCTAGTAATCCAGAATTGCGATGACCCGGCTCGGAGCCAGCTTGGCCACGCCGTCGAGGTCGACCAAATTGATGAGGAAGACGAACGCTGCGACTTCGGCCCTGCAGCGTTGGACGAGCTCTTTGGTCGCAAGCGCGGTGCCGCCGGTGGCGATGAGGTCATCGACGACCACGACGCGGTCGCCGCGCTCGAGGGCATCCTGGTGAATCTCGACGGCGTCACTTCCGTATTCGAGGTCGTACTCAGCTCGATAGCTTGCCGCAGGAAGCTTGCCGGGCTTTCGAACAGGAACGAAGCCGACTCCCAGTTTGTCAGCCAAAGCCGCACCAAACATGAAGCCACGCGACTCGATGCCCACGACCGCATGCACGGCTTCCCCGTCGAGCCGCTCCGCCATGAGCTCGATGCAGGCGCGGAATGCCTCGACATCGGCGAGGAGCGGCGTGATGTCCTTGAAGAGGATCCCGTCCTTCGGGAAGTTCGGTACGTCCCGGATGCGCGCGCGCAGGAGGCTCACGCGTTCGTCGCTCATCGCACCTCTTTGGATCCGGCCACATAGGCTGCGACGCCGAGATGGTCTGGCTGTGTAGCCTCGATGCTGAGCGGCGTGACGGAGATGAACCCCTCTTCGAGCGCCTCGGTGTCCGCGCCTTGGACCGGCTCGCTCGTCGCGCCCCCGGGACCGCCAATCCACAGGTAATGCCGTCCTCGTGGATCGTCGCGCACCTCGACGTCATCCGAATACAGGCGAAGCCCAAGACGCGTCGCACGAACCCCCTTGGGCGGGACCGGCGGGAAGTTGATATTCAGCAGAACGGCTTGGCCCTGCGGCGCTGTGGTCTGCAAAAGCTGCCTGCAAAAGCGTTTGGCGTACTGCGCAGCGCCTTCCATGTTGGTGGAGGAGTTCGATAAAGCGATGGAGCGCACTCCGCGCAGCGCTCCCTCTCGCGCAGCGGCCACCGTGCCGGAGTAGTGGACGTCGTTGCCGAGGTTTGGCCCGTGGTTGATCCCGGAGACCACCATATCCGGCCTTCGTGGCAAGAGGTCTTTCAAGAAGAACGCGACGTACACGCAATCTGCCGGTGTGCCGTCGACCGCCCAGACATGTTCCTCGACTTCGTGAAAACGAAGTGGATGGTGGAGCGTGATCGAATGGCTTTTCGCACTCTGCTCGGTTTGCGGTGCCACCGTGTACACATCGGCAAACGTGGCCAAAGCGGTTCGAAGCGCGAGGATGCCCGGCGCATCGATCCCATCGTCGTTGGAAACCAAGAGGAGTGGGCGGTCGGACATGCGCTCAACGACCTATCGCGGAAGCGCAACGCGGGCAACGGGATTGACCTGCCTGGGTTTGGACGAGAGCTCGGTGAGTTGAGGGAGGGCCGGCGGGCTTTCGCCCTCCGGTCCGCCATTGGTCGGGGCGACTGGATTTGAACCAGCGACCCCCTCACCCCCAGTAAGGTGCGCTACCAAGCTGCGCTACGCCCCGTCCAACCTCTCTACGAGAGGCAGCGGACTCTAACCCAGGGCGCGTGGAACGCAAACCAAAGACCCACAAAAGCGCTCGAAAAGCACCTTCAGGCCTCGGGACCACGCTTGACTGTGACCGGGACCACCTTGTGCACCGTCACCTGAAGCGGCGCCGCTTCGACTGGTTCGCTTCGCGCTGCCGAAAAATCATCGAGCAGCTCGGCCAGCTGTTGGCGCAGGCCAAGAAGCTCGGCGCGCAATGCCACCTCGCGCTGTGCGCGGGGCTCCGGAGGGCTGCTGCGCTGATGGCGACCCAGATCGCGGATGCGCTTACGGGCCCCGGGGATCGTGTAGCCCTCATCGTGCAGGAGCTGGCGAATGAGCATTGCAAGCTCGACGTCTTTGCGGCTGTACTGCCGATGCGCACCCCGCGTCTTTTTGGGACGAAGCGCCGGAAACTCGGTTTCCCAATAGCGCAGAGCGTGAGGCTTGACGCCAACGATGTCCGCGACTTCGCCAATCTTGAAAAACAACTTATCAGGCAGTTGGGTGCGCCGTGTCATGGTTCCGCTCAGAAGTCGTTTGGCGAACCCGCGCCGTCCTCGTCCGTGCGATGCGGGTTCAGCACTGTTTTGAGTACCTGACTGGGCTTGAACGTCAACACGCGTCGTGCGCTGATCGGAATGGGGGCGCCCGTCTGCGGGTTTCGGCCGATACGCTCTTTCTTTTTGCGCACCACGAAATTTCCGAACCCTGAGATCTTGATCTTCTCTCCGTCGGCCAACACGTCTTTCATCGTGTCGAAGACGGCCTCGACGACCTCCGCCGCCTCCTTCTTCGAGAAGCCCCCAACCTTCTCGTAGACGGCATCGATGATTTCCGCTTTCGTCATTCGGTCTGTTCCTCCCAGAGGCCCGGTATGGCGGAGAGAACCACAAATCGGTTTGAATCTCAAGGGTTTGGCGCGCCCTCGGCAATAGAAAGGTGCGTATTCTCACACATCGTGAAATACCGCTTATCGGATGGTGGCTTCGAAGCGATCGCTCGCAAGCTTGGCAAGCGACGCGTGGACTTTGTCCACGCGTTTATCCGTCAGCGTCCCATCCGGATCACGGTAAGTCACGCGAAAGGCGAGGCTTCGATGTCCGTCTGGAATCTGGTCGCCCCGATAGAGGTCGAACAGCCGGACCGACTCGGCCAGGCCCTTCGACACCTCGCGCAACGCATCGGCGATCTCGCCTGCGCTAAACTGATCACGGACGAGCATCGCAATGTCGCGTGCCACCGCCGGATACTTCGGAAGGTCGCGGGCCTGCGTCGGTCCTAGCTCTTCGGATAAGGCGTACAGGCCTTCGACGTCTAGCTCGGCGTAGATCACGCGGCCGATGAGCCCGAGATCGTCGCCGACGTCCGGATGCATCTCCCCGACGAAACCAACCGGGCGGGACGCGAGCGTCACGCGCGCGCCGCGCTTCGGATGCAAAAAGCTCGGCAACTCGCCGACCGTGAGCTTGGGCTTTTGGCCAAAAACGCGCTCGAGGACGGCTTGGATGACCCCCTTGCCGTCGTATAAGTCAAACGACTGCTCGCCGCCGATCCAACCCGCGCGCTGGCCCGCCAAGGTGATCGCGAGCACGGTGTCTTCGCGAGGAAGCGTATCATCAGTCGGATGGAACGTTCGGGCGAGCTCGAAGAGCCTCACTTCGGTCGCGCCGCGACGCTGCGCGCGAGTCGCTGCAGCCGTGAGCCCCGGCAACAGGGACGTTCGCATCACGGAGCGCTCTTCGGAAAGCGGGTTTGCGAGGGGAACCGCATCGATCGATACCCGGGCCTTCCGGAGGTCGTCGATCGATAAAAAGCCATAATTTACAGCTTCATAGAGGCCGGAGGCCACGGCTGCTTCGCGGAGGCGGTCGACGAACTTGAGGAGGCCCGAGGTGCCGGCCTCGGACGGGTGGACGCGCGGGACCGCCGTTGGAATCTCTTCGTAGCCACGCACGCGCGCGACTTCTTCGATCAAGTCGACCTCGCGCCCTAGGTCGGGTCGCCAGCTCGGCGCGTCGGCGATGAACGCGTCGTCGCCTTGCTCGACAACTTGACAGCCGAGCGATTCGAGGATGCGGAGGCTTTCCTCTTGCGGCACCGGCGTGCCGAGAAGCTGGGCCGCTCGGGCCGGTCGAAATCGAATGGAGTTCGGCTCAAAAGGTATCGAGATACGATCGATGGCGGTCGTCGCTGCCGCACCGCCACCAAGCTCCGCGATGAGGGACGCTGCACTCGCGAGAACGCGTGGAACCGCTCCCGGATCGACGCCGCGCTCGAATCGGTGACTCGAATCGGTATGTAGGCCGAGACGCCGTGACGTACGGCGAATCGATCGGGGATCGAAGTAGGCGCATTCGATCAGGACGTCGCTGGTCTCGTCGCGAATCTCGGTGTCCCGGCCGCCCATGACGCCGGCGACGGCGACTGGGCCGTCGGCATCACAGATCAGCAGATCGTCCTCTGTGAACGTACGCTCGACTTCATCGAGGGTCGCCATCTTTTCACCCTGAGTAGCGCGACGGACGAGGACCTTGGGCCCAGCAAGCCGTTCAAGATCGAAGGCGTGAATCGGATGACCCCACTCCAGCAAGATCAGATTGGTTGCGTCGACGACGTTCGACAGCGCCCGCAGGCCAAGATTGTGAAGCCTGTAGCGGAGCCAGAATGGAGAGGGAGCGATTTTGACACCCGAGACGAGCGCGGCACCGTATCGTGGACAGCGATCGCCGTCGGCGATCTCCACGAAAATCGCAGGGAGCTTCGGCGTGTCGACCGCCTCACTGTCGTTGTCCCACAGGGGCGCCAGCTTGGTCGTCGGCTCGCCAGCCTGGAACGAACCGGCGGCAGCAAACGAACGACGCGGCCCAGCGGCCTTGCGCGACGTGAAGCCCACGCCCAATAGCACTCCGATTTCACGCGCGATCCCTACGTGGCCCAGGCAATCGGGGCGGTTCGGCGTGAGCCCGATATCGAGAATCACATCGTAGAGGTCGAGAGCGTCCGCCACGCTCGTGCCTGGAAGCGCTTCGGTGTCCGGGTCGACGACGAAGATCCCGTCCGCGTCGATGCCGATCTCGAGCTCCGCCTCACTGCAGATCATGCCGTTGGACTCGGCGCCCGCGACCTTGCGTGGGGCGATCTCCATCCCGTTTGGCAAAACAGCGCCGGAGCGGGCGAACAAAACCCGGCCGCCGGGCTCGGGCACATTCGCCGCGCCGCAGACGACCTCCAGCTCGTTCTCGCCGTCGAAGACGGTGACGAGGGTCAGCTTGTCTTTTTTGGGAAGCGGGCTTTTCGCGCGAACCTCGGCGATGACGACGCCAGTGAGGTTTTTGCCCTTCTCCTCCATCGCTTCGACTTCGAGCCCGGCGAGCGAAATACGATGCGCAACTTCGTCGACACCCGCGTCGACGGGGCAGAGCTCTTGCAACCAACGAAATGAAACCAGCATCGCTCTTCCTAAAACTGCGACAAGAACCGAACGTCGTTCTCGTAGAGGAGCTTGATGTTGGGGATACCGTACTTGAGCATGGCGATGCGGTCGAGACCCATGCCGAACGCGAATCCGGTGTACTTCTCGGCGTCGTAGCCGACGTTTTCGAATACGACCGGATGAATCATGCCGCAGCCGAGGATCTCCATCCATCCGGTACCCTTGCACACACGACACTGGGTGGTGCGCGCACGGTCGCCCTCCCACGCTCGGCAAAAGACGCAGCTCATGTCGACCTCGCCTCCGGGCTCGACGAACGGGAAGTAGCTCGCGCGAAAGCGAACGGCGATGTGCTCATCGAAGAGGCGACGGAGGAACAGCGTGAGCACGCCTTTCAGCTCGGCAAAGGTGACGTCTTCATCGACCAGGAACCCTTCGAGCTGAAAGAACATGGGCGAATGGGTGGCGTCGTCATCGCGCCGGTAAACAGCGCCGGGCGATACAATCGCGAGGGGGGGCTCGCGCTTCATCATCTCGCGGATTTGGATCGTCGAGGTTTGCGTCCGCAGCAGCACGCTTTGGGCATCTATCGAGCCTGCGGCCCCTATGAAAAAGGTATCCTGCTCGTCCGTTGCGGGATGATCCGGCGGAAATCCGAGCTTGTCGAAGCAGTTCTCGTAGAGCTCGACTTCGGGGCCGTCGGCGATGTCAAAACCGAGCGAAACGAAGATGTCGATCACTTCGTTCCGAACGCGTGTAATCGGATGAAGCCGGCCGGGCATCTGCCAGCGACCCGGCAGCGTCACATCGAGCGGCGGACCGGTTAGCTCCGCTTCGCGCGCGCTGCGGTGAATGCTTTGGAGGGCTTCGTCGAAGGTCGCTTGAATTTCTTGCTTGAGTGCGTTGGCCGCCTGACCGAGCTCGCGTCGCTGCTCCCCTGGCAGCTTTGGCATGAGCTTGAGGAGCTTGGTGAGCTCGCCTTGGGGCCCTACATACCGCCCGTTGATCAAACGCAGCTCGGGTTCACTACGCGCAGCGCGCAATGCTTCGGCGTAGGCGCCACGGATTTCGGCAAGCCCGTTCTCGAACGTCTGAACCGCATCAGGCTCTGCCATGGCGCGTCCTGACGATGTTAATCGATGGCTTCGACGACGGCTTTGAATCCGCCCGGATCGGAGTACGCGATCTCGGCGAGAACCTTGCGGTCGAGTGCAATGTTGGAGCGCTTGAGCCCCGAGATGAACTGGCTGTAGTTGATGCCATTGCTACGGGCCGCAGCGTTGATTCGGGCGATCCAAAGACGTCGGTATTCACGCTTCTTCGTGCGGCGATGCTTGTAGGCGTCCTGCCAGGCGTTGTGGACCTGCTCGATCGCAACGTGGAACGCCTTGCGGCGTGCTCCGTAGTAACCTTTCGCGTGCTTGAGCACGCGATTGCGGCGGCGTCGGGCTTTGAAGCCTCGTTTGACTCTGGGCATGGGGCGTTCTCCTTAGAAGTCTTAGAGCTCGTAAGGAACCAAACGCCGGATGCGTGGTTCGTCGCTCGGGTGGACCATGGAGTTCTTTTTGAGCTTCCGAAGTCGATTGGCGGACTTACCACGCATGATGTGCTGCTTTCCGGCTGTGGAACGACGAATCCGCCCGCCACCGGTGGCCTTGAACCGCTTCGCAGCAGCACGCTTTGTCTTCATCTTGGGCATCTGACTGTCCTCACTTGAAGCTCCCGAACCAGCGGCGCCCGCGGCCAGGGAGCGGAGAGCACGCTGTGTAGCGCGTGCCCCTCCCGGGTCAAGGGGGACACGCTGTGCCTCCAAAATCCGTGCGGTTTCCAGTGCTTGAAGGCCACAGCGCGAAAACCGGAGCCCTGATGGGTTTTCGCGGTGTGGCTGCTAAGTGTCCGAAAGGACTTCATTCCCGAGGGGGGAGCGTGTCCCCTTGGTCGCTACACCGAGCGGGCCTTGGAGCCGGCGCCTTCGCTGTGCTTCCTATCGAGCAGGTTGGGCTTTGGCACGCGGAGCCAGAATGGCGGTCATGGTGCGGCCTTCGAGGCGGGCTGAAGTCTCGATCATCCCCAAGTCGTCCACCGCTTGGACGATGGCGTCGATCTGGCGTTGCGCCGTTTCGGGGTGGGTGATCTCCCTGCCTCGGAAGCGGACGGTGATCTTCACCTTGTTGCCCTCTTCGAGGAACCGGCGCACGTGCTTCGTCTTGAACTCGAGGTCGTGATCGTCGGTCTTCGGGCGAAGCTTGATCTCTTTGAGCGCGATCTGCGTCTGCCGCTTGCGGGTCTCTGCCTGCTTCTTCTTTTCTTCGTACTTGAACCTGCCGAAGTCCATGATCTTGCACACGGGCGGGCTGGCCTTCGGGTTCACCTCGACCAAGTCGAGGTCGAGACCTCGAGCCATCCGACGTGCTTCGTCGGTGTTCAAGACGCCCAACATTTCGCCCTCGGCTCCGATGACACGGATCTCGGGCACTCGAATGCGATCGTTGACGCGTGGACCAAAATCCCGCGGCCGATCGCGCGATCCAAAGCGCGGTCTAGCGATGACTATCTCCTCTTGTTGAATGCGTAGCGGAAGGCGGCTTGTTCTCCTGCGCGAGGCGATCGAACACTTCCGACAACGGGATGAACCCGAGGTCCTTGTTTTCGTCTCGCGAACGGAGCGCCAAGCCCTGCCCATCTACTTCTTTTTGACCAATCACGCCAAGATACGGAATCCGCATCAGGCGAGCTTGGCGAATCTTTGCGCCCAGCTTGTCGCTGCTCAAATCGGCGGTGACCCGGAAGCCTCGTTCCTCGAGCTCTTGCTGCACGTTCTTCGCATATTCGTTGAACTTCTCGCTCACCGTCAACAGCGCGATCTGCTCGGGTGCGAGCCAAACGGGGAACGAACCGCCTACGTGCTCGGTGAGCACGGCGAAAAAGCGCTCGATGGACCCCAAAATTGCCCTGTGAAGCATCACCGGCCGGTGGGCGGTGTTGTCCTCGCCCACGTAGCTGAGGTCAAAACGCTCCGGAAGGTTGAAGTCCGCCTGAATGGTGCCGAGCTGCCAGGGGCGACCAATTGCATCCTTGAGATGGAATTCGATCTTGGGTCCGTAGAACGCCCCCTCGCCCTCGGCGATCTCGTAGGGGAGCTCTCTGGCTTTGACGGCTTCTTCCAGCGCCAGTTCGGACTGGTCCCAGACCTCGTCGGCGCCAAGACGCTTCTCCGGCCGCGTGGCGATGACGATGCGCACGTCGGTGAAGCCGAAGTCCCGGTACGCGTCATACACCAAGTCGAGGAAGCTCTTGATTTCGTCTTGCACCTGGTCGAGCGTGCAGAAGATGTGCGCGTCGTCTTGTGCGAAAGTGCGAACACGCGTCAGCCCTTGCACTACGCCGCTTCGCTCGAAGCGATGCAGACGACCGAAGTCGGCCATGCGCATCGGAAGGTCACGGTAGCTACGCTTGGTCATACCGTACATCAGGCAATGACTCGGGCAGTTCATCGGCTTCACCCCGAAGCGCAGAGACTCGCCGAACGCCTGTGTCCACTCCTCCGCGTTCTTTGGCGGCCGCTCTTCGATCCTTCGCTGTAACTTTTCGAGGTTCTCAGACGTCGCCGCCATGTACATATTCTCTGCGTACGACGGCAAGTGCCCCGAGGTGTGAAACAGCTCGTTGTCGAAGATCTGCGGTGTGATCACTTCTTCATAGCCGTAGCGCGCGTAGAGGGAGCGGACGTAACTTTCGAGGAGGTTGTAGATCGTGGAACCACGCGGGAGGAAAAACGGCGAAGCAGGCGCATGAGGATGGAACGCGAAGAGCTTGAGCTCCTTGCCGAGCTTGCGGTGGTCGCGCTTCTTGGCCTCTTCGAGCTGCTTGAGATGCGCGCGCAGCGCCTTGGGCGAAGCGAACGCTGTCCCATAGATGCGCTGGAGCATCGGGTTGCGCTCATCTCCGCGCCAGTAGGCGCCCGCCACACTGGTGAGCTTCACCGCCTTGAGGAAACCGGTCGACGGAACGTGCGGCCCTTCGCAAAGATCGACCCAGTCGCCGTGGCGGTAGAGCGAAATCGGATCGTCGAGCCGCTCTAGGTGCTCCAGCTTGAAGCCCTCGTCGAGCGACTGCAGCAAGGCCCGCGCGTCATCGCGCGTGACGACCTCCCTGCGGAAGGAGCTGTCCGCTTCGACAATCTCGGCCATCTTCTCTTCGATCGCGCGGAGGTCTTCTTCGGTGAACGAGCCCTCAGGCTTCGCGTAGTCGTAGTAGAAGCCATCGTCGGTCGCGGGCCCAAAAGCGACCTTGGTACCTGGGAACAGGCGCTGCACGGCATCGGCCATGACGTGGGCGCTCGAGTGGCGGATGATCGGCAGGGCATCGGCGTCGTGGGCGCCGATCGGCTTGACCTCGGAAGCCCCATTGGGGACGGGTGAGTGCAGGTCGTACACCTTCCCGTCGACCCGGGCCGCCACCGTGTCCTTCCCAAGCGCGCCGCGCTCCTCGAGGACCTCGCGCGCAGTGCGCGCTGTCGCTTCGTTCGTCATTGGGTGGTAAAAAAGGCCGTCAAGGCAGGACTTGTGACACACGGTGCCCCGATTGCAAGGGCAGGCTGGGCAGGCCCTCTGCTACCCTGAAGTGGGGGCTCCTTGATTGGAGCAGAATGGGGAGAGGGAAATGATTGCTCGTAAAATTGTCATGGCTGCGCTCTTTGTTGGGCTGGCAGCGGTCTGGGGTTGCGGTGACGCCGACGGGGCTCGACTGGATTGCAACACGTGCCCAGACGAAGGAACCACATCGGGATGCGCCGCCGCCTACTCAGGTTGCGACCAGGTTCCCGTCAGGTCGGTTCGTCGGACCTGCGTCGACACCGTGACCGCTCAATTCAGCAACGCGGGATGCGGCTAGTCGAGGGGGACTAGCGGGCGCGGCGAGATTCGTCGTGATCGGGCTGGCGTAGAAGATCCCGAAGTCACTCGGGGTGGTGGAGACGCTCGCCCTAGGCCTCGACCGACTCCCCATCGATCACGCGCCGCGCGAGCGAGCTGTAAAGCTGGGTCGGCGCGAGCCGGCGAATGTCGTCGTCGCTGGTGATCTCGGCGACGACCCTCTTCGTCCGAACCGACGCGTACCAATGCACTGCCCGCGTCGTCGCGTCGATGACCTCCCGGCCGTCCACCCCGCCTCGGTATGCGCGAAACCAATGCGCGCTAATCTCGGGGCTCAGTGGAAAGAACACCTTGGGGTCGCAGATGCGAAGGTCGCCGGCGCAGCTGTTGGTACACATGGCCTGCAGAAGATGCGGCCCAAGCGCGTAGCGGCGCCTTCCCTGTTCGACGGACATCTGAGCCATCTCGTCGACGCAGCCACGCACAAACGAATGACCCACAACGCTTCCGACGACGGCGTTGTTCACCGCGAGATGGTAGTGGGATTCGATCCGTTGGAACGCACGATAGCCATGCGGCACGCGCCGATACACATCACGAAGCGCCGTCATCGCGTAGGCCTTGGCCTTGACCCGGGGATCCCGGGAACGGACCACGTGCCCAGGGAACACGATCCGTTCTTGGCCAATGAAGGCACCTGCCGCGCGCCGAACGTCGTCGAACGGGCGAATTGTGAGCGTGTCGGTGTCCAGGTAAACGCCACCGTCCCGAAGCAGCAACGCCATGCGTGCCACATCGGAGCGGGCCGCGGGGGACTCGAGCTCTCGGCAGAGATCGGCAAGCCCCGGTCCTGCGACCTCGTCACACAACCGTTGGTCATCGAGCGCGACCAACTCCACGTTTGGAAGTTCGCGCAACGCGGCCACATGGGGGGCCTCCTCGAGGGGATCGGCGTGATGGAGACGGACCACGTCGAATCCACCGTGCGTCGCAGCAGACCGAATCGCCAACGCGTGCAGGTACGCAAGGCGTGTCCCGTACCAGACGAAGTGCGCCGTCGAAGGGATCACCCCGAGCCCCGATGGCGGCGCCGGACGTTCATGGGCATGATCCACGTGGTGATCGTGGCAAGGCCCAATTGCTTGGGGGCATCGACACGAATGAAGGCGAGGTTTCGCCCACGCCGCCGCACCGTGGCGTGAATCTCGACTTCGGAGCCGGGCGGCGCGATCGATATCAACGAGAAGTGCGCATCGTGACTCAACGTCGTCTCGCTCATTGGCGCAACCCTAGCCGACCCGAGACACCGAGCAATCGCTCGCGGCTCACCGCGCGTCTCGCCAGATCAACGCCATGGGCGGCCCGTTCATCGCCAGCCGTGGGAGATCCAACGGATGAACTGTGTTCCCATGACATCCGCCACGCCGCGGTCACCCACGGCGGCCTATACGCACCCCAACTATGCCGCCGGCGCGGCAATTCAACACCCGCGGTTCGGGTTTCGACACACGGATTCAGAAAACGCAAATGGCGAAGAAACAGAAACCGCGCCAAGTGCTCGTGATCACTTGGTAGGCACGGGCAGGATTGAACTGCCGACCCCTACCGTGTCAAGGTAGTGCTCTCCCACTGAGCTACGTGCCTGTTCATCATGTCCACCCAGGGTGGAAGCGGCGTCTTAACCCTGACCCCAAGGGGTGTCAACCCCGTAAACCCGACGCTTCGCGTCGGCCACGGGGCTTTGCGCCGCCCTCTTGATAATCGGACCCCGCGGCAACCCCTCGACGACGCAGTCGCTTTGCAGGGTGGGCTTTGCTTATTGATTGGGGCGCTGATAAGCCGAGCGTTCGATGAGCGCCGATCCTTCGAGTCAAAAGGAGCCTAGCGGGCTGCGGCCGCTGCCATCGGTCAAGATGGCGCTGCTGCCGAACGAGCTTCGGGCGCGCCGCACCCGCCGACTGCTTCTCGGGGCTGTGATCGGGGCCATCGTCCTCGGCGTGCTGCTGCTTTGGATCGCACGCAGCGTCATACCAAACGCCTGGGCATGGATGGAAGATGCACTCGGCCGCCAGGATGCTCAGCTCGCGGCCGACCTCGGGGTCAACGATGGCCTGTTGCCCGTAGACCTGGACGCCGGAGTCGAAGAAGAGCTCAGCGAAGACGAAGCCCTCGCGCTGGCCCGATCGCGACCGAACGCGCGCTACGAGACTCCGTTCGGAGGCGTGCCGAGCTTCCGTGGCGCGCTTCTAAACGCCGGGCTCGAACCCGACGAGTGCACCGCGATCGAACGAGCGCTTCAGCACATCGTCGACTTCCGGCGCTGCCGCCCCGAGCACAAGCTCATCGTCGAGCGGGACGAGAACGCCGACCTCGAGCGTTTCGAATACCATCCTTCAGCAACGGAGTTCGTCGAGGTCACCCGTGGCGAAGATGGCGTATTTCGCGCAGAACAAATCAGGGTCAAGGTCGAGCGAACACCGATCGCACGTGCTGGCTCGGTGGAAATCTCGATCGGCGATGGCTTGCTCGAGCTCGGGCTTCCAGCCGGCCTTGCGACGTTTTTCGTCGAAGCATTCGAGGGTCAGATCAACTTTGCCGTGCAGGCGCGAAAAGGCGACGTATTTCGGATCGTCGTCGACGAAGAACGCGTGGACGGCGAGTTTCTCCGCTATGGCCGAGTGCATGCGCTCGAGTACGACGGGCAGCGCACCGGCAAGGTGCAAGCGTTTTACTACCAAGCAGGCGGCACGGTCGGCCAGTTCTACGACGAGAGCGGCCGCGCGATGCAAGGCGGCTGGCTGCGCACCCCTCTCCGATACGACCGACTTTCCTCTCGGTTTAACCCGCGACGTTTTCATCCGATTCTCAAACGCACGATGCCCCATCTCGGGGTCGACTATGCGGCGGCCACCGGCACGCCGGTCTGGGCCGCGGCCGACGGACGGGTGACCTTCGCGGGACGCAGAGGACCGAACGGAAACCTCGTGGTGATTCGTCACAGCGGTGGCTTTGAAACGGCCTACGCACATTTGCACCGGATCAAGAGCGGCATTCGCCCGGGCACCTACGTAAAGCAGCGCGCGCTGATCGGTTTCGTAGGATCGACCGGCCGCTCCACCGGGCCACACCTGCATTTCGGTCTCAAGAAGTACACGAGGTCGATCGATCCACTCACCGAGCTCAACGGCCCCGGTCTGCGAATGGCCTCGCGCAATTTGCCTTCGTACAAGAGCGCGCTGGCGGAATGGCAGGCCCTATTGGGGGGCATCGAAAACGTGCCCGTCGTCGTTGCAGGCGCCGATGAGCCGCTCGTCGAGCAAGTCGACGAAATCATGGACTGAGGCCTGAGCCAAGGTTAGGCTGGCCGCGGTGTTGGACCGGTCCGCCGCGCTCGATCGATTGGTGCTCGCGGTCGTCTCGCTGCTGACCGTTTGGGGCATCTGGTCGTTTGGAATCTGGGACCCTTGGGAGCTCGACGCCGCGAACACGGCGCGCGTGCTCTCCGAAACCGGTCGCAATCCTTCCATTCACACTCCCCCTTCGACCCGTCTGATCGCCGTAGCGCTCGACATCTTTGGTATTCGCGAATGGTCGGGGCGGCTTCCCGGGGTGCTCGCCGCTTTGCTCAGCTGCGCATTGACCTTCCTGCTGCTGCGCAAGGACTACGGACGGCGCGCCGGTGTGATCGGCGTAGCCGTGATCGCATCGACTCCGCTGTTCTTGCTCAATGCGCGGCTGCTCATGGGAGCCGCAGTCGAGGTCTTCGCACAGACCTGGGTCGGGCTGACCGCGCTGGCCGTCTGGTCTTCGCCACGGGGCAGCGGGCGAGCGCTTGGGAGCTACGTCCTCCTTGCGCTCGGGCTCGCGCTGAGCAGCGATGCGAGCGGGGTGCTCCTCGGCCCTCTGCCGCCGATCCTCGCAGTTGCAGCCTTGAGCCTGCTCTCGGACGACAGGGGTCGCGGAAACCGGCTCGCTCGCTGGCTCATTCCTGCCATTGCAGCAGTCCTGCTGCTCGGGGTGGCGCACGCGGTTTCCCTAGACGATCCGGAGTTTAGCATCTGGCTTGGAGGAGGCGCCGTGGGAGGCAGCCCGCCTACGTTCGACAAGGCTCTCGAGCTGATCTTTCATGGATTCGCGCCCTGGAGCGCCGCCCTCCCCCTCGCCGCGATCTGGGTCCTCGCACCTCGGCCGGCCCGCAGCGAGAGCGCGCAGAACCTAGCCTGGATGCTTCTGCTCTGGTCCGCGTTTGAGTTCGTGTCGTGGACCGTCGCCGCGTCACGGTATGGAACGCCGCCGTACCTCGCGCTGGTTCCCCTGGCGGGACTGGTCGCGATCTGGATCTTGGAGGTCAGCCAAGAGCCCGTCGCACGTTGGCCTGCCGCCGCTGTCGTCGCCCTCCTGCTCGGCCTGCTCATCCGCGACTACGCTTTGTATCCAAACAGCCCGCTTGCAGCCCTCGCCGTCGACGGGCTCGACGTACCGGACGTGTACAATCCGATCGGGCAATGGGCGCTCGTGCTCGGGGTGAACGCGGCGCTACTTTGCCTGATGTTGCTGAGCCATGAACGGGTCGCTCGACCAGACGTCCGCAGGGGCGTGCGGTGGATTCGCGACAAATGGAACATCGGCGGAGCGCATCGGGCTTGGCTTCTCGTCGCCTCGCTTCTGGTTGCCGCTTGCTTCGTGTTTGGCTTGATGTGCTTCGTGCTGGATCTCCAAATCGCGTCACTTGCTCTGCGAATGGGCCGAGCTCTGCTTTTCGTTCCTTTCGTGCTGGCCGGCTTGGTATTCGGATTGCCCTGGTTGCGATTCGCATATGGGCGACTCGGGACTCGACGAGTGTACCCAACCCTCGGAGGCGGCTTGCTGGTTGGAGCGTTCATCGCACTTTCATTTCAGCCTGCGCTCGGCCAGCACTTCTCTCCCAAACCGGTTTACGACGCGTACGCCGAGCTCAGCGCGGGGAATCGGCAGCCGCTCGCCTCGTACAAGCTGCCATCGACCGCAGCGCGCTACTACACCAATGCGCCCGTCGAGGAGATCGGCAGCCAAACCGATCTCTTCGACTTCCTGGGAGAAGGCGGGCAACGCTGGGCGGTGATCAAAGCCGGTAGCCTGCCGGGCCTCAATCGCGCATACCGGCGCAAGACGGGCGAGCACCTGATCGTCGCCGACGCACGGAGCGCACGCTTGCTCTTGATCGCTGCTCGGGCGATCGATGGACGGGACAACCAAAACTTCATCGCCACCGCCATCTTGGATGTCGATCCCGAACCTCAACACAGGGTTGGCGCCAGCTACGACGACCGGATCGAGCTCGTCGGATACGACCTCGAGCTCCCGGGCGACGGCTCGGTTGGCGCAGGCCAACGCTTCGAGATCACCTGGTTTTGGCGTGTGATCGGCCAGGCCCCCGTAGGGTACCAGGTCTTCGTGCACATCGATGGCTTCGGCTTGCGGCTCAACGGCGATCATGTGCCCGTTGGCGGCCGGTACCCAATCAAGCTCTGGGATGAGGGAGACGTGATCGCCGATTCACAAGAGCTCACCGTTCCTGCAAACTATCGTGTCGGCGACTACGCGATTTACGTGGGCTGGTTCAGCGGAAACAAACGCCTCGAGCTGGA
>JAOTXX010000078.1 GCA_029862185.1 Myxococcales bacterium | reverse complement strand
GGTCCACACGCCCGCCAACGCCACCCCAAACGACACGATCGCCAACGGCGAACCCCATAGATTCCCGAGCCGCACGCCCCCACAATGGCGATCCCGCACGATCCAGTCAAATTGACGTGTAAACCAACGAAAAGTCGGCCATGATGCGCGCCATGAAATCGCGTGAGCTGCTGTACTCGGGCCCTCTATTCGATGTGGCTCGCTTGACGTTCGAGGGTCAGAACGGCACGGCAGTCGTCCGTGACGTGATCGAGCATCGAGGCGCAGCGGTGATCCTCCCCCTCTTGGACGATGGTCGTGTCGTCCTGATTCGCAACGTTCGCCACACGGTTGGCAAGGTCTTGTGGGAGCTACC
The DNA here is from genome assembly GCA_029862185.1 of Myxococcales bacterium. Taxonomy (GTDB): domain Bacteria; phylum Myxococcota_A; class Polyangia; order Polyangiales; family Houyiibacteriaceae; genus SG8-38. The sequence goes on along the minus strand of JAOTXX010000078.1, from coordinate 19,018 downwards.
GGCTGGCACGCTCGAGGCCGGGGAAGCGCCCGAGGCCTGTGCCGCACGAGAAGTCGAAGAAGAAACCGGGTACCGAGCCGGAACCATCGTACCGCTCACCGAATTCTTTGCGTCTCCTGGCATCCTCAACGAGCGGATGCATGGTTTTTTGGCCACCGACCTCGAACCGACCAGCCAATCGCTCGACCATGACGAAGAGATCGAGGTTTTCCCGATTCCCCAGTGGCAAGTGCGCGACATGATCAAGGACGGGCACATCGAGGACGCCAAGACGATCGCGCTGCTGCTCTATTGGATGCACCTCCACTCCCCGTGAATCCCTGGACCGAGCGTCAATCCCGATGGAGCTGCTGACCCGCATTCAAGACAACTGGATCGTCCTGCTGATCCCTGTCATCAGCGCGTTGGTGGGGTGGTTCACCAACGTGGTGGCCATCAAGATGATGTTCCGGCCGGTCGAGTTCGTTGGCATTCCACCCTACTTGGGCTGGCAAGGTGTCATCCCGGCCAACGCGCTCCGGCTCGCGAGGGTTTCGAACACGCTGATCACGCAGAAGCTCTTGTCACTGCGGCAGCTTTTCGACGAGACGTTCAACGCGGAGTCTTTCGCTGGAAAGCTTGGCGTGGTCATCGACGATGTAACGGAGCAGGTGATCGACGAAGTCGCGAACAAGCACGCCAAGGCGATGTGGGACAACGCGGGCGAGTTCATGCAGAACAAGGTGCGCCAGCAGGTGCGCGCTGAAGTGATCGAAGTCTCGCGCGCAATCGCCATGGACATGGCTGACGATGTCGACAAAATCATAGACATCGAGAAGACGGTACTCGAGGCGATCGAGCGGCACAAAGCGCTGATGGGCGAGATGTTCTTCGAGGTGGGTCGCAAGGAGTTCAAGTTCATCGAGCGATCAGGCCTCTACTTCGGCTTCCTGTTTGGTGTCTTCCAGATGGTCATCTGGGTTCTCTACCCCGCCCCCTGGATCCTTCCTGCAGCTGGCTTCTTCGTCGGTTACCTGACCAACTGGATCGCGATCAAGCTCGTGTTCGCGCCGCGCGAGCCCGTGAAGATCGGACCCGTGACGGTGCAGGGGCTGTTTCACAAGCGGCAGACCGAGGTCGCCGAGGCATTTGGGCGCACTGTGGCGACGCGTGTGCTGAACGCCGACAACATCGTGACCACGGTCATGGAGAGCGATGGGGCGGCGCACATGAACCGAATCATCGAGCATCGAGTCGGCGAGCTGATCTCGAAATACGAAGCCCACCCGATAGCGGCTTTGGTCTTGCCAGAAGAGAAGCGACCTGCGCTCCGGGTCGAGCTCCTCGAACGAATCCAAACCGAGTGGCCAAAGCCGGGCGGCTTCTTTCACACGTTCGCCGGCGAGTCGGTGGACCTCAAGGGAGAGCTCGAACGCCGGATGAAATCACTCGACCGCGAAAGCTACGAGGGGGTGCTCAGGCCTGCATTCCAGCAGGACGAGTGGAAGTTAATCGCCGCGGGGGCCGTGCTGGGCACCATCGCCGGCGTCCTGCAGCTGGTTTTCATCTTCGGCGATGCCATGGAGCGCCTGAGCCGCTAGGCACCGGGGCGCTGGCCGAACGCTCGCTCAACGGCTACACCTTTGCCCGTGGAACAAACCGCAACGCTGCTCGTCTGCTGCCCCGACCGCAAAGGCCTCGTCGCGGCCCTGGCACAGGTCCTCTACGGCCACGGCGCCAACATCCTCGATGCTGACCAGCACACCGATCCGGTGGCTGGTCAGTTCTTCCAACGCATCAAGTTCGACATGTCCGAGCTGCACACCGACCGCCGAAGCTTGGAGACCGCGATTTCCGAAGTCGCCGGCCGCTTTTCGATGAGCTGGCGGATCGCCGACGGCAAGAATCGCTTTCGGACCGCGATCTTCGTGTCGAAGTACGACCATTGTCTGTATGACCTCTTGTTGCGCCAACGCGCTGGAGAGCTCTCGACCGAGTTCTCGATGATCATCAGCAACCACGAAGACCTCCGGCCCGTGGCCGAGCAGTTTGGGGTCCCGTTCCACTACCTTCCCATCACGAAAGATACGAAGCCCGCGCAAGAGCGTGAGGCGCTCGCGCTGCTGAAGGCCGAGAGCGTAGATCTCGTCGTGCTCGCCCGATACATGCAAATTCTCAGCGATGACTTCTTGAAGGCCTATGACGGTCAGGTCATCAACATCCATCATTCGTTCTTACCGGCGTTCATGGGAAGCAAGCCCTACCACCGGGCTTTCGAACGCGGCGTCAAGCTGATCGGTGCGACGGCGCACTACGCCACGGCAGACTTGGACGAAGGGCCGATTATCGAGCAAGACGTCGTCCGGTGTTCACACCGCGACTCCGTGCAGGACCTGGTCCGCAAGGGCCGGGACCTAGAGAAGGTGGTGCTTGGGCGCGCGGTGCGTTGGCACCTCGACGACCGAATCCTCGTCTACGACAACAAGACGGTCGTTTTCAACTAGGGAGTCCACATGTCTGAACGAGTTCAACTCAGCATCGACAACCACATCGCCACGGTTCGCATGGCGCGTCCCGAAAAGCGCAACGCGCTCGACGCAGACATGTTCGAAGCGCTCATCCAAACAGGCAAGCGCATCATCGCGGACAAGAGCGTTCGGGCGGTGGTGCTCCACGGTGAAGGCAAGGCCTTTTGCGCCGGGCTCGACTTCGGTTCGTTCATGGGCTCGCCCGACATGATGCAGAAGCTCCTTTCACGGAGCGAAGAGAGCCCGGCCAACATGGCGCAACGGGCGGGCTGGATTTGGCAAGAGGTCCAGGTCCCGGTCATCGCCGCGATCCACGGCTTCGCCTTTGGCGGCGGGCTTCAAATCGCCCTAGGCGCGGACCTTCGCTACGTCACGGCCGATTCGCAGATTTCCGTGATGGAGATCAAATGGGGACTGATCCCAGACATGAGCATCACACAGACCATGTTGGAGCTGGTCCCGCTCGATGTCGCAAAGGAGCTCACGTTCACCGGACGGATCATCTCGGGCAACGAAGCGGTCGCGCTCGGGCTGGCGACCAAAGTCGCCGAGGATCCGCTCGCAGACGCGCTCGAAATCGCCAAATTGATTGCGACGAAGTCCCCTCATGCCATCCGAGCAGGAAAGGCTCTTCTCCGGGACGCCCCCAAGATGTCCCGTGCGGATGCGCTCAAGCTCGAAACCGCGCTTCAGGTCAGCCTGCTCGGCAGCCCCAATCAAATGGAGGCGGTGCAGGCGAACATGACGAAGCGCGATCCCAACTTCAAAGACCCGGAGTGACGAGACACACTAGGCTGGCTCTGCCGGCCGCGACACACGCGGCTGGTACTGGCAACAATCCGGCGGACAGACGTCGTGCGAGGGGCCGCGCTTGCCCAAGGCTTGGCGGACACTGACCTTACCCAGTCGCTCCTCGATGAGCTCGCGAATCATCGCCACGAAGGCTGGGTGCGTCCCGACGGTGGGCGCGCGCGTGAGGGTGATGCCGAGCTCGCTGGCGTGGTCGCGTGCCTCGTGGTCGAGGTCCCAGACGACCTCCATGTGGTCCGACACGAAGCCGATCGGCGCCACCACCACGTCGTGGGTATTGATCTGCGCAAGCGCATCGATGTGCTCGAGGATGTCCGGACCCAGCCATGGAACGTGAGGTGGCCCGCTTCGACTCTGGTAAACGAGCTGCCAGCGATCGTGGCGTGCTCCTTCGGCAACCAGCCGCGCCGTTTCTTCGATCTGATCGGCGTAGTCGCAGGTCTCGGCCATGGAGAGAGGAATGCTATGGGCGCTGAATGCGACGCGAGCGGTTTCACGACGCTCTTTGGGCAGCGTCTCGAGCGCCGCGAGAAGGCATTCGACGTTGGCCTCGATGAACCCGGGGTGGTTGTAGAAGACCCGGAGCTTGTCCACGAGGGGCGCACCCTCACCGAGCTCCTCGCGAGCTTTCTCGATGTTCTCCCGGTACTGTCGGCACCCGCTGTAGCTGCTGTACGCCGATGTGACGAAGGCCAGCGCTCGCTTCTTCCCGTCGTCGCGCATCTCCCGAAGCGCCTCGAGGATGAAAGGGTCCCAGTTGCGATTGCCCCAGTAGATCGGTAGGTCGATTTCGCTCCTACGAAGCTCTTCTTCGAGCGCTGCGATCAACGCCCGATTCTGGTCGTTGATGGGGCTCTTGCCCTCGAAATGATTGTAGTGCGCCGCGACCTCCTTGAGTCGCTCGGGCGGAACGTTTTTGCCCCGCACCACATTCTCGAGGAACGGCATGACATCTGCGCGATTCTCGGGCCCTCCGAAAGACACCACGAGAATACTGTCGTACTCCAGATCCGTATCGCCCACGCCGGAACTCTCGCGCCTAAAACCCTCGGTGGCAAGTCAAGAGTGTTGCCAAGCGATCGCAGCTGTGCTCTAGCTTGGCCGTGCGGGTTACCATTCTAGGTAGCGGGAGCGAGGGGAACGCGCTTCTCTTGGAGTCCAGGACAACGTCTGTCCTGGTCGACGCCGGTCTCTCGCACCGCAAGCTCGTTCAGCGCTTCGAAGCCATCGGGCGAGAGCCTCCGACGAACGTAGCTGCCGTCATCGTGACGCACAGCCACAGCGACCACGCAGCGCACGCGTCGACCTACGCGACCCGCCTGTGCTGTCCGGTGCGCGCGAGCGAGGACACGATAGCGTCGATACGTCTTCGTCCTTCCGTACGAACCCAAACCTTCACCGCCGGCAAGCGTTTCGCTTTGGGCGACATCACCATCCACTCACTTTCGATTCCGCACGACGTGCCCCAGGTTGCGCTCCGATTTGAAACGAGCACGACCAGCATCGGCCTCGTGACCGACCTCGGACACGTTCCCAAAGGACTCGCGGCTTTCGTCAGCGAGTGCGAAACCCTCCTGCTCGAGAGCAACCACGACCCCGACATGCTCGCCGAAGGCCCGTACCCTACGATGCTCAAGCGGCGCGTATCCGGGTCGCACGGGCATCTCTCAAACGGCCAGGCTTCGGATTTGCTGGCGGGGCTTGCACACCTGCCGAAACGCGTCGTTCTCATGCATTTGTCGGAGACCAACAACTCCCCCCGGCTCGCGCGCAGCTCCGCCGAGGCCGTGCTCGGACATCGGGGCACCGAGCTGTTCCTTGCGCACCAACAAGAGCCGCTGGAGCTCGGGCCCAGGCTCGAGCTACAAATGCAGCTGGGACTTTAGCGGGGAACCCATGGGCCTTTGGTACGACGAAACCCTCGATGACCACACCCGGCTGGGACTCCGGGTGAAAGAGACGCTGTTTTCGGGACGGAGTGCCTACCAGGAGATCGAGGTGATCGACACGGTGGGCTTTGGGCGGGTTTTGATCATCGACAAGGTCTTCATGACCAGCGAATACGACGAGTTCCTCTACCACGAGATGCTCGCACAGCCGGCGTTGTGTACGGCACCTAGCATCGCAAGAGTTCTGGTCATCGGCGGCGGCGACGGTGGCACCGTCCGTGAAGTGCTTCGGCATCCGGAGGTGAAGGAGTGCGTGATGGTCGAGATCGACGAAATGGTCGTCAACCTCTCGAAAGAATACCTGCCCGGCATCGGAACCGCCTGGAACGACCCGCGCCTCGACCTTCGTTTCATCGATGGGCACGAGTACGTCAAGCGGAGCAACGACGAGAAGTACGACGTCATCTTGCTCGACGGAACCGACCCCGTCGGTCCGGGTGCAGTTCTCTTCGACGAGAGCTTTTACGCCGGCTGCAAACGCATGCTCACGCCCTCGGGCATCATGGCGCTACAGAGCGAGTCCCCATTGCTAATGATGGACCTCTTCGTCGAAACGCAACACAGGCTCCGCAGGCTGTTCTCGGAAGTGCACCCGTATCTAGGGCCCGTACCGCTTTACGGAACCGGTACCTGGAGCTGGACCTGGTGCTCGGATACGGGAGAGCCCCTTTGGGCGATTCGTGAGCGGCAAGAGGTGATCGTAGAAGGCTCCAAGGCGTACAACGAAGAGCTGCACCAAGCTGTCTTCGCGCTGCCCAACTACGTCAAACGCGCGCTGAAGCTCTGAGGAGGGGGGGCGGAGTCGAACGGCTCGCGCTGCCGCGGGTGTTGGGTGGTCGGGGGCTTGGGTTGGGGGCGCGGTTTGGTTTAATTACACCGCCCGCCCACCCCCACCCGTAATCCTCCCTGCCGCGGCGGTCGCTGCGCTCCGCCTTGGCGGCGCGTTGCGCCGGGCTTCGCCCTGCGGGCTCGCGCTGCCGCCTGCGGTTTGGGGAGCTGGTTGGTCCTGTCTCCGTGTGGAGGGACGCCCCACGCTAGACGCTTTCGCGTCGCCTACGACATTTTTCGTCGGCGCTCGGTCTCCCTTAATCCAAGCGCTGCCCTCCGGCGTAGAGCCTGGTGAACGAGAAAGAGGGAGAATCACCATGTTTTCGACAACCGGTCAGTCCACGATGAACCACGCCCTTCTCAGGGAAGTCGCCAGCTCCGGTGGCATCTCCGATCCGACTCTTTTTATCTATGCTGTCTTAGGGGCCCTTGCGGTCGCGAGTCTCCTGGCCGGATATCTGGTCTTCGGCAGAGCTCGCCAGCGATCGCTACCAGCGCAGCACTAGCTTGCCAAACGTCTGGTTGCTCTCCATTCGCTCATGCGCCGACTGCACATCGGCCATCTCCATGACTTCGTCGATGATTGGCTTCAACTGACCGCTCACGAACTTGCCTAGCATTTCTTCGGTGAACGACTTCGTTAGCTCAGCTTTCTCCGCCGACGAGCGGCTGCGGAGCACGGACCCATGAATGGACGCGCGTTTCGCCAAGAGCGCCCCGAGCGCAAGCTCGGCCTTCACGCCACCCATCAAACCGATCACGATGAGGCGACCCTGTTTTGCGATCACCTTGATGTTTTGGGAAAGGTACGCAGCGCCAATCGTGTCGAGAATGACGTCGACGCCATTTGGAACCACCCCGAGGACGCTGTCCGCGAACTGGCCATCCTCGACGAGCACGGCGTGCGTCAAGCCGAGCTCGGTGCAGCGTGGAAGCTTGTGTGCGCTACGCGATGTGCCAACCGAGGAGGCGCCGATCGCGTTGGCGATCTGAATTCCCGCCGTGCCCACGCCGCTGGCAACCGCGTGCAGGAGCACCGACTGCCCCGCGCGGAGCCCCCCCTGCAAGACGACCGCATCGTATGCCGTCAAGAAGACCTCAGGCAGCGCAGCGGCTTGTTCCAACGAAAGCTCCGCGGGAACGGGCATGAGCTCTGCGCCTTCGGTCACGAGCCGCGTCGCCATCGAGCCGCCCCCGACGATACCCATCACCCGGTCTCCCGGCTTCCAGTCGCTCACCGCGTTGCCAACCGATTCGACCAGGCCTGCGAACTCGAGGCCAGGCACGTCGGCCGGCACCCCGGGAGGCGCCGGGTAAAACCCACGCCTCTGAAGGCAATCGGCACGGTTGAGGCCCGCGGCGGCCACCTCGACCAAGACTTGCAACGGCCCGGGCGCGGTCAGCTCGATCTCGCCGACCTCGAGCACCTCCGGCCCGCCGGGCTCACGAATTCGAATCGCTTTGGCTTTGTGCATGGGCCGAAGCGTAACGCGCCGCCGGCTACCGTCCAGGCCCAGCCCCCGTGCTAGCTTCTCCCCGATGACCGCGAACGTCGGGACCTTCCTGCATCACTGGGCGCGGCGTGACCCAGACCGCACGGGCATCATCGATGCGGGCCGCAATGATCTCACTATCAGCTACGCGGAACTAGACCAGCAGGCGTCCCGCGTCGCCGCGCGGCTGCTGGACCGGGGCCTCGGGGTCGGCGATCGCGTTGCGATCTGCACGGCGAATGGGCTCGATTTCGTAGCCTCTTGGTTTGGCACCGTCTACGCCGGCTGCACGACGCTCCCCGTCCCGGTCTCGTCGACCGCTCACGAGATCGCGTTCCGGCTCGAGCACGCGGGCTGCAAGGCGCTGCTCACCGACGCGGGCCATTTCCCGGTCGCCGAAGCCAGCAAAGCGCGCGCACGCACGCCGACCGAGATCCTGCTGGTCGAAGACCTGCTCGCGCGATTCGAGGGCGAGGCTGCTCCTTGCGTAGTGACGCGAGACTCCCTTGCGATGGTGCTCTACACCTCGGGAACGACCGGCGCCGCGAAAGGGGTGTGCATCACCCACCGCTCACTTGCTGCGCAGAGTCAAGCGCTCGTCGAAGAGACTTTGCATCTTGGACGAGACGATCGAATTCTCGGCACCCTGCCCCTCACGCACTCTTACGGCATTCGCACGACGCTGCTCGTGCCGTTCTACGCCGGCGCAAGCACGGTCTTCGTCCCCAAATTTTCACCGACGCGCACCCTCGAGCTCTGCACCGCCCATCGCATCACTTGGATCCCCGGCGTCCCCACGATGTTCGTCGCCTGGGCGAACGAACCGAGCCTTCCGGCGCCGCCTGCACTTCGTTGGTGCATGAGCGCAGGCGCGCCGCTTGCGGAGCATGTGCGGCTGCGGGCCGAAGAGCGTCTGGGAGCCCCGGTTCGCCAAGCATACGGGCTGACCGAAGCCAACCTGAGCGCGATCAACGCACCACCCGACGAGGCCGTCGCGGGGTCATCCGGGAAACCGGTCGCCGGAGTCGAGCTTCGAATTGCGAATGACCATGGCGCAGAGGTTCCGCAAGGCGAGCGCGGTGAAGTGCTGATTCGGGGTCAAAACCTCATGTCGGGCTACCTCGACGACAAGCTGGCCACCGCCCACGTCATGCGTGGCGGCTGGCTTCACACCGACGACATCGGTTTCGTCGACCAAGAAGGCCGGCTCACCATCGCCGATCGAAGCAAGGACCTAATCCTCCGAGGTGGAGCGAGCATCTACCCTTCCGAAATTGAGGCCGTTCTCACTCTTCATGATGCAGTGCAGGACGCGGCGGTGGTCGGAGAGGCAGACGATTACTATGGAGAAGAAGTCATCGCCGTCGTCGTCGCGCGCGCCGAGGTAGCCGCCACCGAGCTCGATGCCTTCGCGCGAGAGCGTTTGGCGCCATACAAGGTCCCACGTCGGTACGCGTTCGTGAAAGCGCTTCCCCGTGGGGCAAGCGGCAAGACCTTGAAGAGGCTCCTTCGCGACGCGCTCGCAGCGGGCGAAATCGTTGCCGAGCCGTTACTGCCGGACGGGCCGGCTGAGTGATTCGAACGCCGCGACCATCACCAGCGCCCCGACGAGTAGGCCCACCCAGGGGCCATACCAGCCCGCGGCGACGGGCAGCTCCGCGCAAAGCACGCTCACCGCTCCCACGAGAAGCGCATAGGGAAGCTGTGTTCGAACGTGATCCATGTGGTCGCAGCTGCTCGCCATCGAGCTGAGGACCGTCGTGTCGGAGATCGGCGAACAGTGATCGCCCCAGACGGAACCGGCCAAAATCGAAGACACCGTGCCGAGGAGGATCGTCTCGTTGCCTGGCGCGATCTCGTGGGCGAGCGGCACGACGAGCGGAAACAGGATCGCCATCGTGCCCCAAGAGGTGCCCGTCGCGAAGCTCACCAAAGCTGCCATTACGAACACCGTCGTCGGAATCCAGGCCGGTGCGATCCAATCGCCAACCGCACCGATCAAGAACGACGCGGTGTCGAGGTCGCGGCAGACGCCGCCGAGCGCCCACGCCAAGACCAAAATGACGGCGGCAAAGAGCATGGAGCGCATTCCCGACATCCAGGCTTCGATCGACGAGGCGAACGACAAGGCGCCGCTGCCCACCGAGAGGGCGAAAGCGGACAGGCAGCCCGCCCCGGTCCCCCAGAGGATCGCCGCGCTCGAGCTGGCCTCGCCGACAATCGCACGGAGCGAAACGTCCAACCCCGCCGACACGACTTTTGCCCGTCCATCGACGTAGATTCCAATCGCGGCCACCAGCACCACCACGGCCACCGGAATGAGCGCGTTCATCGGACGGCCAGGCACGTGCTCGGGGACCGCCTCCTCGTGAAAATCCGAAGCCGGCTGTGCACCAGGCCGTGAGGGCAACCCCTCGTGGAACGCGCGCCGCTCCGCTCGAAGCATCGGTCCGAAATCACGCCCCCGGAGCGCGACCCACGCGACGAAAACCAACATTAGAATCGGATAGAACCGAAACGGAATGGTTTCGATGAACGTCAGGTAGGCGTCACGGTCAACCCCGAGATGGGTGAACTGATCGGAAATGTAGCCGACCTCGACTCCAATCCATGACGAGATCAGCGCGAGGCTCGCGACGGGCGCCGCGGTCGCGTCGACGAGGAACGCAAGCTTCTCGCGGCTGATCCGAAGGCGGTCGGTGACCGGACGCATCGAGGAACCCACCAAGAGGGAATTGGCGTAGTCGTCGAAGAACACGAGCAGTCCGAGGAACCATGTCGTGAGCTGTCCGCGTCGGCGGCTCGTTGCATCGGTGCCCACCCAAGAGGCGAGGCCCTTGGCGCCACCGCTCTGTGTCATCAAGCCGAGCATCCCCCCGAGGAGCAAACTGAAAACCAGAATCGAAGCGTGTCCGCGATCGGCAATCGCGTTGACGATGTGCGTGTCGAGCAAGCGAGCGAACGAAGCACCGAACGAAAAGTCCGCAATCAGAAACGCACCGAGCCAAACTCCCAAGGCCAACGCGACGAGCACGTGGCGGAAGAGCAACGCGAGGAGGATCGCCAGAAGCGGCGGCAAAATCGACGTCCACGGCGGAAGCCCGCTGGCCTCGGCGCCGTCGGCTACCTTGGCCGCCGCCCCCGGTGTAATATTCAACGAAATATCTTGAATGAGGTTCGGAGTGGGATCGTCATTGGAAAGGGCGCCGGCTCTTGTGGCCGCGAAAACCAGGATGATGACCAAACCGAAGAGGACTGCCCGCATGAACAACTCCAGAGATAGACAGGAACGCAGCCGCTGGTCAATTTTGACCACTACTCTTGCGATGCTTTCTGTCCTCGTCGCGTCTTTCGCGGCACCGTCCCAATCCTTCTCCAGCAACGATCGCCTCACCACCGAAGACAAGAAGCTTCTTGCTGCGGGTGAGCTCGTCATGAAGCACAAGAACGAGCAACGAGGCGCTTACAAGCTCATTGGCGGACAGAGTTGGCAAATCATCAACGTTCCGGTCGACGTGGCCTGGGAGGCCCTGGCAAATCTAACGGGCTACAAGAATTTCATCCCGCTGGTGACCGAGAGCGACATCAAGCATCAAGCTGGAGAGGAAGCCGACGTGGCGATTCGACAGGAGTGGGGCCCCATCGACGTTCGATACGTGTTGCAAACGACGCTCGAGGCTGACCGTCGATCGATGGTCTTTCGAGTCGATCATTCGCAGGCGCATGACATCCGGGCTGGCTGGGGCTTCATGCGAGTTCGTCCCTACAAGGGCAACCGGACGCTGATTTCCTTCGGCGCGCTCGTCGACATCGGCGATGGAGTCTTCGTTTCGATCATTCGCCCGGCAGTCCGGAAGGACCTACTTCGGATTCCGTTCTACTTCAAACGGCACGTCGAGGCCGAAGTCGCCGCACTTCGCACCGACGCCCTTTAGAACAGCTTCTTGAACCAGCGCATCTTCCGGGCGGTGTACGGCGGGAAGATGAGCGGAGGGTCCGCGAGCGCCGGCTTTTTCAAGACCGAACGGCGGTGCGAGAAGGTCTCGAACGAATGGCGACCGTGGTAGGCCCCCATGCCGCTCTCGCCCACGCCGCCGAATGGCAACTGAGGAACGCCGATGTGAAGCCAAACGTGGTTGATGGCCGTTCCCCCGGCGCTAGTGCCTGCGAGGACACGGTCTTGCACTTCCCGCTCGCGTGAAAAGAGGTAGAGGGCCAGTGGCTTGGCTTGCCGATTGACGAAGCCGATTGCCGATTCGACGCTCGAAAAGGAGATGACCGGGAGGATGGGGCCGAAGATCTCCTCCTGCATCACCGCGTCGTCTTCATTCACGTTCTTCAGAATCGTCGGCGCGAAGTAGCGTTCCGATGGATCCGTCTCGCCACCGGTGACGATGTCTGCGCCGTCGAGCAATCGGCTGAGCCGGGCGTGGTGTCGCTCGTTGATGATACGGCTCAAGTCTGCGCTCTGTATCGGATCGTCCCCGTAAAACTCGCGAATCGTGGAGACCATTCGATTGACGAGCGCATCATGAACTCGATCGTGAACCAAGACATAGTCCGGGGCGACGCAAGTCTGACCGGCGTTGAAGAACTTGCCGTACACGATGCGCTTGGCCGTCGTGTCTAACTCGGCGCTCTCGTCGACGATGCAGGGGCTCTTGCCGCCGAGCTCGAGGGTCACGGGAGTCAGATGCTTTGCGGCCGCCTCCATGACGACGCGACCCACCCTCCCGTTGCCGGTGTAGAAAATGTGGTCCCAGTTCTGGCGCAGCAGCGCTGTGGTTTCGGGCGGGCCCCCTTCTACGACCCGAATGGCTCTCGGATCGAAATACTTTGGGATCCACTTGGCGAGAAGCGCAGACACGTGCGGAGCGAGCTCCGACGGCTTGAGCGCCGCACAGTTCCCCGCCGCGATGGCGCCGATGAGCGGCAAGACGATCAACTGAAACGGATAGTTCCAGGCTCCGATGATGAGCGTTACACCGAGAGGCTCTCTGTAAATGTAGCTTCGGCCCGGCATCGCGAGCAGGGGCGTCCGGACGCGCTCCGGCTTCATCCATGCGGCGAGCTTCTTGCTTGCCAGACGGAGCTCCGAAATCGGAAACCCGATTTCCGAGGAGAACGCTTCCATCGCCGGCTTGCGAAGGTCGGCATGCAGCGCCGCGAGGATGTCTCGCTCCCGCTCCATCAAGAAATGCTCCATCGCGTCGAGTTGGGAGAGACGCCAAGACCGCGACTTCGTCGATCCCGTTTCGAAATGGGCGCTCAGGGCGCGGGCCACGGTGAATGCCGGGTCATCCTGCGGCTCAGACGGGGGGGAAACTACGCGGAGTTGAGGCATGGGCGGAGCTCCTGACGGGGAATGGTATACAGAAATCTCTTTTGATCTTCAGTGCTTATGAAAATTACGAAACAATTTCGCAACAGGGCTTACATCTGTATAATCGCTGATACGGTATTCGGCAGCCCGACGGAGACCCCCAGATGCATACCAGCGAACATACTTGGGAACCGCGCAAGAAACCCGCCCCATGGTGGGCGCACATCCTTCGTTGGTGGTTGTAGCCAAACCCGTCAGGCTCCGCCAGCTCGCCTTGGCCTAGGCGGCTAAGGGGAGTTTGTCCGGGCGCTCTCCGCGGGTTTCCTCCTGGTCCATCTCGCCTGCGTCGCGGCGTCGTCCTTCTTCGAGGACACGTTCGGGGACATCGCGAATGTCCCAAACCAGACCAACCCAACTCAGCATCTTGAGCACGTAGTAGGTCACGTCGATTTCCCACCAGTAGAAGCCGTTACGGCAGGAAGACTGATAGTGGTGGTGGTTGTTGTGCCAACCCTCTCCGAGGGTCAGCAAGGCGGTCACCATGTTGTTGCGGCTCTCGTCGTTCGTGTCGAAGCGCTTCTTGCCCCAGACGTGCGTGACGGAGTTGATTAGAAATGTGTTGTGCCAAAGGAGCACTGTGCTCAAGAAGAAACCGATGAACAGGCCGGGCCAACTGGCGATCAGGAAACAGGCCAGAGCCAGGACAGTCGGAGGGACGGCCCAATACTTGTTGAGCCAACGTAGCTCCGGGTACTTGGCGAAGTCGCGAATCTTGTCCCAACGGGTCTCTTCATTGTCGTCGAAGATCCATCCAACGTGCGCGTAGAAAAAGCTGTTCTGCACCGGTGAGTGAACGTCGCCGTCCTGGTCAGAGAGCTTGTGATGCACCCGATGGTGAGCAGCCCACCAAAGCACGCCTTTTTGCGAGCTGCTCTGCGCGAGGACCGCGAGAAAGAACTGAAACACGCGACCGGTCTTGTAGGTACGGTGAGCGAAGTACCGGTGATAACCTGCGGTGATACCCCAGAGACGAACGAACAAGAGCACGACGCAGAGGACGACCGCCTGCCAGGTCACCCCCGACCAGAACGCGCCAAGCACCGCAAGATGCGAAAGCACGAATATCGTAGCCCTTCGCCACTGCTCGGAGCGGCTCAACGATCGCTTGGGCAGCTTGGCCTCCGCAACGTTCATCTCCATGCTTTCGAGGCTATCTCAGGCGCTCGAAGGGCACCGTCACGGTTCACCCCCGATTTGTCATAGTTCTGTAAATGAGGGCGCGAGCCTCTTCTTCTAAGCGGTGAATTTGTAGCCAGCGCCTCGGACGGATAGGAAGTGGGTGGGAGAGCTAGGGTCCTTTTCGAAGCGACGGCGGAGGCGCGAGATGAAGTTGTCGACCGTTCGCGTGTTGCTGTAGTTGCGAAGCTTCCAAACGCGTTCGAGGAGCTCCGTACGACTCAGAACGCGGCCGGTGTTCTCCGCAAAGTAGCGAAGCAGGTCCAGCTCCAACTGGGTCAGCTGAACCGCTTCGCCCGCGACTTGCACTTCGTGGGTGTCGAAGTTGATTTGGGCGTCGCCGAACGACAGAGTGCTGGCTTTGACGTTGCTGCCCGACACTTGCTCCCAGCGTTGGCGGCGGAGCACGGACCGCACCCTGGCGAGCAGCTCACCTAGCTCGAAGGGTTTGACCATGTAGTCGTCGGCGCCTGCCTCTAGACCGAGCACCCGATCTTCGGGTGACGAGCGCGCGGTCAGCATGATGACGGGCACGAAATTCCCCGCGTCCCGGAACCTCTTGCAGAGATCGAAGCCGTTGACGTCTGGTAGCATGACATCCAAGACGATCGCATCGTAACCGCTCGGGTCGAGCAGGCGCTGGCCCGCCTCCTTGGCGTTGGCGGCCACGTCGACTCGATACCCCTCGAGCTCGAGATTCAACTTGAGACCGGCGGCCAGGTGCTCTTCGTCCTCGACGATGAGGAGCTTCTGCGCTTCGTTGCCAGTCATCATCCGCTCACCGCATGGGCCATGGGCAGCTCGACGCGCATCGTGGTGCCCTGCCCTCGGCCCTTCGAAAGTGCTTGTACATCACCGCCGAGCTGCTTCACCAGGGCCCAGACGACGAAGAGCCCAAGACCGGTGCCACGGCGTTGGCGCACTTCCTGATCCTCCACACGATAAAATCGGTGAAAAACCCGCTTGAGATCCTTCTGCTCGATGCCGATTCCGGCGTCGCTCACCTCGATCAGCACCCTGTTGTTCGACTCCCTGCGTGCCGTGATCTGGACCCGCGCCGGACGTTCGGAATACTTCGCCGCGTTGTCGATGAGATTGTTGACGACGATCTCGAGCGCCGCGCGATCGGTGGTCACCAGGAGCTCGGGGTCGACGTAAACGCGAATTTCGTCTGGCTCGAGCTCATGCCTGCTGCGAACCGCTTCGGCGCACTCTTCGGCGAGTTCGGACAGGGGCACGTCGCTGAGATTGAGCATACCCGGTCGTGCATAGGATAGACGGTTCGCCTCGAGCACGTCGTCGATGAACGCGCGCAGGCGGTCGACGTCTTGGAGCATCATGTGCCGCAACTTCTCCCGCGCATCGTCTTCGAGCCCTTGGCGCCCTAGCGTCTCGAGGCAGAGCTGCAGCGACGCGAGCGGACTCTTGAGCTCGTGGGTTACAGAGTCGATGAACGTGTCTTGCTTGCGTACTTCGATGATTCCTCGAGCCAAGGAGATTACGAACAAGACCAGCACGACGATGATGAGCACGAAGGACAATGCGCCGAGCACCAGGAGCCAGACGTCGCCCGCGATCTCCGCAGAGCGGGCGATCTTCTGACCGAGGAGGAACGACCAACCCACGAGCAGCGCCAGGCTCAGCAGAACGGTGATCGCACCCAAGGTGATGGGGATCGAGATCGAGGAGCGGATTTTTCGGCGACGTGCCATGAATCTGACCCAGGCTATTTGCCTCGTAGGAGGCGCCAGAGGTTCTCTTTTTCCCACGTTTGCGCAGCCGAGTGGTACTCGAAGCTGCGCTCTCGCTTTCGAAATGCGCGGGTGTGATAGCGGCGTCGCCCATTGTGCACGACCGCAGGCATGTCGTGGTGCAGCATCTCGTGAAACACCACGGCTTCGACGAAAAACTGCGGGACCCAGGCCTGGTCGAGCACCGGATGAATCCGGATCAGGCGTTCTTCGGGAAGGTACGATCCGAGCTGGAGCGAGCGTTGCCGGCGTTTGGGCTGAACGCGCTTGCCCCAGGTGATTCGGACATCGACCCCTGCGCCAAAGTGCCGGCTGGCGAGGTCGTCCGCGATCGCGCGAAGATCGTGGTAGCGCCCCTCGGAACGCAAGGCCTCCTGCGGGGGACCCGGGGCAACGAAACGGCTGCGATGCTCTTCGACGAATTGGTCGATGGTGGCGGCCGCCTGCGACGCGTTGTCGCTCAGGTAGTCGCCAACTGCGTCGAGGATATTCTCGTCGGCCGTTAGAAACATGTGGTGCAGGCGCAGCTCGAGGCGTCCGCCTTTGGGTCGAGCAACCAGCATGGTGCTTCGATTGTCGGTGACGATGAGTCGAATGGGTCGACCCAGGCGCTTCGCGAGCGCGCGGCTCCAGTCGGACGCACGGGCATAAGCCTGATCCAGATCGTCCTGGCGCCGGTCGGTGACGCCGCGCTCCGCGATCGTCGGCGACTCACCGGCAAACTCGAAGGAAAGTTGGAGCACCCCTCTCCGAGCTAGAGGTTTGCCGCATCCTTGTCAACCGCGCTTTCCGAGAGGCGATCGGCAGGCTAGAATCCGCTGGGATGCGTGCTGCGACTCGGGAGCGCCTCGAAGGCCTGACGGCCTTGCACCGACTGAACAGCGCTGAACAGCGCGAAGCGGCATGGCGTCAGGGTATGGCGACGCTCGCCCGCGCGGTCATCGACGAGCGGCGACCGTTGCCGCTCGAAGGCCTCGATCCCGATATACTGCTCGAAAGTTTGCGGGTCGCGATCGAGGGAGGGCTGGTCGACAAGCTCGACTGGCTGTCGGGTCCAGCCGCAGCAGCGGCGCTCTACGAAGTTGCGGCGGCCCTTCCCCCGAGCTCGATCAAACGCCAGCTGGGGCGGATGGTCCTCAAACGGCTTCGCAGCGGTGACGCAGCGACCTTCGTTTCCGTGGCCACACAGCTGGCGCTCGGGTCGCAGCGTGCGCTCGGCGGTCAGTCCATCCGCGCGCGTGTCGCCCTCGCACTGAGCTTGCCCATCGGCTCCGTACACAACGTCGACGCTCTCGCACTCGCGCTGATCTCCCGGCAGGATACGAGCCGCGACTGGCTGCTCACGCCTGCGACGGGGTCGCTTCCGTCTCGCCGCTTGGCCGCCCGGCTACTCGAACGAGCGGCCCGCGAAGCTGCGCGGCGCGCGACCGAAGGCGACGACGCAGGCGTGCGTGTGTTCTGCACCCCGGAGGTCCGCGAGGCCTGGGACCGCTTGCTCGCGGACCGTGAGACCCTGGTATGGCGGCATGTGGCGTCCGCACGCGGTTTGCTCGCGGCGTCGATGCCGACCTTCCAACAGGAGATCCAGCGTCACCTCGACCCAGAGTTCACGATCACCGAATGGCGCCGCGCTGCGGCTTCACTCGCTGCAAGCATCGCCGTGGATCCCGAAGAGGGTCTTCGGGCGTGCCGGCAACTCCTGGAATCTCTGGTATTCGAGCAAGATCACGGCATCGCCGCGGCGATGATCGCCGGGCTTCCACGCGCAGCGGAAAGCCATCCACAGGTCGTCGAGTCGCTGCTCGAGCAACTGATGCGCGTCGGCGGCCTGGAGACGGCGGAGGCTCTCGTCGAGCTGCGGGCTGAACGGATTCGGCCAGGCTTTGGGGAAAAGGCCGCAAGACGGGCCGAGGCCCACCTCCGCAAAGCCATCACCGAAAGCGGCAGCGAGGACCTTGGACGCGAGGCACTCATGAAGGCTCTTGCCGAGGAGCTGAGCGGCGCATCGAGCAAAGGCGAGCCGACCCTTCGCGACAGGCTGTCCGACGCACTCGAGACTTTCGCCGCCCATGGGGCGTACGAAGCCGCACGCGAAGCTCAGCCAATCCTCGAAGCGGCGGCCCGCAAAGCCGAGCTGCTTCAACGTCCTACGCTCGGTGACCCCTCGACCGAGGTTCAGGCCTTTCTCGCGCTTCGGGAGCTCAACTCGGCACTCTTCGAAACCTCGAGCCTCAATGACCTCTTGCTCGTCGGCGAGGACGACGACCAACGCGGTCCCCACGACGAGCGCCTTGGAGATCTCTTCCAGCAGGTCACCAACTGGCTGGTGATTCGAGAGGGCGACCCGCTCGAAGAGGCGAGCCAAGTCAAGCAATTCACGACGCGCTTGCGTCAGCTCCGGACCATGCTCCATCTCGTCGACGCCGATGGCCCCGATGTCGATCCGCGCAAAGAGCTCGTCCGCCAACGGCGGCTCTTGACGCAACGCGTTTTGCTCAATCGCATCCAGCATGATGCACCGGGCTCTCTTCGACGCACGCTCTGCGCTGCAACGGCTCGCACCTGTGATGCCCTCGTTCGCGAAGACAGCGCAGACGTCTCCGAAATCCTGATGGCTGCGGCGGAGCACGTCTCTCAGGTCGACGACCTCAAGACGATGGCCGAGGCATCGATGGTCCCCGAGATCGAGAGCGCGCTCCGCGCCTATGCAAAGCTTCAGCAAGCGACGCGCTTGGCGCAGAGGGACGGGCGTGGCCTGGTCGGGGCGACCGATGCGATGAAGGCTATCGGCATCGAGCTGCCGGTCGCGCGGTCGGCTCGAATCGAAGCGTTTCGCCAGGCCCTCTCACTGCTCGCACGTGGGCTTCGCTCCGTCGCCGCCTCCAGCTCGCTCTCGGAAGTCGCGGAGCGCTCGTCGGGCACACCGCTTTCCGCTCTCGAACGCGGCGTTGCGGGGCTCGCTCAGCTCGTCAGTGGATCTCGGCGGCGACTCGGGACTTCGGTTGGCGAGGAGTCACCGGCAGCAGCTGCGGCAATCTGGGCCATGGGGCTCGAAGTCGAGCGCGCGATCCGCACATCGATCTCCGAGATGGACCATGCGTTCACCGTGGCGGTCAACGCG
>JAOTXX010000077.1 GCA_029862185.1 Myxococcales bacterium | reverse complement strand
TAACACGCCCCATTGCGCACCGTGATGTGCCCGCACTTGTCGCACATCGGCGCGTCGCCCATCATCTCGCCGAGCTGTTGGTCGAGAGCGTTGGCCTGTGGGGACGAGTCGTCGAACCCGAACGTGACCTGCTCGGCCGGCTCGATGGCCGGGGGCGGCTCGCTTGGCTGCGACCCTTCCAGTCGTTGGACGGCAGCGACGTCGGTCGGGTTTTGGAGCTCTTCCTGCTCCTCCTTGGGTGGAACCTGCGCAAAGTCGTATTGCTTGAGGTATTCGACGCCGAGCACGCGGAACACGTAGTCGATGATCGACGTGGAGAACTTGATGTTCGGATGACCCTCGACGATGCCCTGTGGCTCGAAGCGCGTGAACGTGAACTGCCGAACGTAGGCATCGAGCGGCACGCCGTGCTGCAGACCCATCGAGACACTGATCGCGAAGCAGTTCATCAAAGAGCGGAACGCTGCGCCTTCCTTGTGCATGTCGACGAAGATTTCGCCAAGGGAGCCGTCCACGTACTCGCCCGTACGAAGGAAGACTTTGTGCCCTCCGACGCGCGCTTCTTGCGTGAAGCCGCTGCGCTTCTTCGGAAGACGATGGCGCCTGGTGCTCGGCGGCGTGAGCCATTCCTGAACTGGAGCGGCGATGGCCTGTGCGGGCGGCGTAGCCTTCGCTTCGGGGCTCGCGTCGTCCTTCTCTTCGCTCTTGGAGTCGTCCTTGGTGTTGAGCGGCTGAGAGGACTTCGAACCGTCCCGGTAGAGTGCGATCGCCTTGAGACCGAGCTTCCAACCCTCTTCGTAAATCTCTTCGACGTCTTCGATGGTCGCTTCACTGGGCAGGTTCACCGTCTTGGAGATCGCGCCCGAGAGGAAGGGCTGCGCGGCCGCCATCATGTGCACGTGCGCCATGGGGTCGATGTAACGCTCGCCGATTTTGCCGCAGCGGTTTGCGCAGTCGAACACTGGAAGGTGCTCGGCCCGTAGGTGCGGCGCGCCTTCCACCGTCATCCGACCGATGACGACGTCGTTGAGCTCGCCGATCTCTTTGTCGCTATGACCCCAGAAGCGGAGCAGATGGAAGCCCGGCTTGTTGTAGGTGGCCGAGTCAATCCCAAGACGCTCGTAGGCTTCGGTCCCGATGACCCAGGGCGCCAGTGCAAAGCCGACATCGAACACGCCACGAAGAGCAGCTTCTGCCTTTTCAATCTCGCGCTCCGTGAGGCCGTTCTGGAGCAGGGCCTTTCGACCGCAGTGTGGAGCGCCGGTGAAGGTATTGGTGCCCGTCACGTACGAAACGATGTCGGCGAGCTGCGCGTCGGTGTAGCCCAGCCGCGTGAGCGCATTCGGAACGCTCTGGTTGACGATCTTGAAGTAGCCGCCACCTGCGAGCTTCTTGAACTTCACCAGCGCAAAGTCTGGCTCGATCCCGGTCGTGTCGCAGTCCATGAGAAGGCCAATCGTTCCGGTTGGCGCGAGCACGGTGGCCTGTGAATTGCGGTAGCCGTAGAGCTCGCCGAGCTTGCAGGCCAAGTCCCAATCCTCTTGGGCGGCCTGGATGAGCTCGGGCGGGCACGCGGTCTGCTCCTCGTCGGTCATCCCGGGCCCACCGGCCTCGTTGATGCGGTAGGCGGCTTCACGGTGCTTGCCCATGACGCGAAGCATCGGCTGGCGGTTGCGCTGGAATCCGCCGAACGGGCCCTTGCTCGCAGCGATCTCCGATGAGGTGGCGTACGCATGTCCGCAAAGGATCGAGGTGAGCGCAGCGCAGATCGTCCGACCCTCGTCGCTGTCGTAGGGAATCCCTAGCTGCATCAGCAAGGTGCCGAGATTGGCGTAGCCAAGGCCGAGAGGCCTGAAATTATGGCTGTTTTTCGCGATTTCCTGAGTCGGGTAGCTCGCGAAGTCGACCGCGATGTCCATCGCGGTGATCAGGACGCGGATCGCCTGGCGGTATCCTTCGATGTCGAAGCGTCCCTCGGCGTCGAGGAACTTGGAAAGGTTGATCGACGCCAGATTACAGGCCGAGTTGTCGAGGAACATGTACTCCGAGCACGGGTTCGACGCGTTGATGCGGTCTGTGTTCGGGCACGTGTGCCAGTCGTTGATCGTCGTGTCGTACTGGACGCCCGGGTCGGCGCAGGCCCAAGCAGCTTGAGCAAGCTTTCGCCAGATGTCGCGCGCACGGTACGTGTCGCAAACTTCGCCATTGGTGCGCAAAGTGGTCTTCCACTCACCGTCCGTTTCGACGGCTTTCATGAACTCGTCGGTTACGCGAATGGAGTTGTTCGAGTTCTGACCGGAGACCGTGTGATAGGCATCGCCATTGAAGTCCGAGTCGTAACCGGCTTCGATCAGTGCCCGCGCTTTCTTCTCTTCGCGGACCTTCCACTCGATGAAGTCGACGATTTCGGGATGGTCCATGTCGAGACAGACCATCTTCGCAGCGCGGCGTGTCGTGCCTCCGGACTTGGTGGCACCTGCCGCTCGATCGAGAACTTCGAGGAAGCTCATCAGCCCACTCGAGGTACCACCGCCGGAAAGTTTCTCCTGCTTGCCACGGATCTTCGAGAAGTTGGTGCCGGTGCCCGAACCGTACTTGAACAGGCGCGCCTCGTTTTTGATGAGCTCGTAGATCGCCATCAAATCGTCGTTGACGGCTTGAATGAAGCAGGCGGAGCACTGTGGATTCTCGTACGCCGTGCTGGTCTCGAAGATCACGTCGCGCTCGGGGTCCCAGGCGTAGTTGCCGCCCGACCCTTCGATGCCGTAGCGCTGATAGAGGCCGCAGTTGAACCAGACCGGCGAGTTGAATGCGGCTTTCTGATGGATCAAGAGGTGAGAGAGCTCGGCCTCGAAGGTGTCTGCGGCATCCTGGTCGGCGAAGTAGCCGCCAAACCTGTCGCCGGCCTCGCGGAGGCTGTGCGCGACGCGGTAGACGAGCTGGCGGACGCTGCGTTCGCCCAGATTCTTATCGCCGTTGATGCCAGCTTTGCGGAAATACTTGGAGACTGCGATGTCGGTCGCGAGCTGACTCCAGCCCTCCGGAACCTGCGCCCCCTTGAGCTCGAAGACGACCGAGCCGTCCGAGTTGGTGATCTGGCTGTCTCTGAGGACGTACTCCACCGCGTCGAGCGGGTCGGTGCCGGCTTCGGTCAGCTTGCGTTCCATCGAAAGACCGCCCGCTTTCTGCGAAACTTCGGCTCGCCGGGCGCCTTCGATCTCCAAATTGCTAGTCATTCCCCTCGTATCCAATGCCACAGCATACCTCCAACCGGACGCAACTCACCATCCAGGAAGAATTCACCTTGAGTCCCCAGGCGAACCACCCACTCTCCACAATCGCCCCACAATAGGTTGCGCTGGCCGCCTCATAGCCACCACAACTGCTTGGGGCGAGCCTGCGAAGTAGCTCCGCGGGGCAGGCCCAGTCAAGCAGAAACGATCAGCCCCATGTGCTTTCTTCTTTTCAGGCGTGATATCAAGCAGTTGTGAGCCTCGAGCAGGGGTTAATTCGGCGATTTCGCATCGCGTCATAAGAGGGCTTTGCCTGGATCGCATTAGATGACACCCCATGTATGGCTATTCGTCAGAGGCTACAAGATATGGGGGTATACGAGAAATAAACCGCAAGATTTGGGGGGACGTGTGTGTGTATCCCTCACAAAAAACTCTATAACCCCACGTTCGTTCCGTGCAGATGCGCCTTCTGCTGCGGGTGCAAGATCGTTCCACAAGTGCTCGTAATGCGGGTCCTTCTGCCGACTGCATGGTGCAGGGGCATTGAACTGCGATAAGAGCGAATCATGAAAGTGCATCTGATCGACGGAACCTATGAGCTCTTTCGATCCTGGTTCGGGGCCCCGGAGGCGCGATCGCCCGCTGGACAAGAGGTCGGCGCGACTCGTGGTTTCATGAGGTCCATGGCGTCGATGCTCCGCGACGCCGAGGTCACGCACCTGGGATGCGCGTTCGACCAGACCGTGGAGTCCTTCCGAAATCAGCTCTTTGCCGGCTACAAGACGGGCGAAGGCCTGGAGCCGGAGCTCTTCGCTCAGTTCCCCCTCGTCGAACGCGCAAGCCGGGCGCTCGGAATGGCGACCTGGCCCATGGTGGATTTCGAGGCGGACGATGCACTGGCCTCGGCTGCTGCCAAGTTCGTCGACGCGCCCGAGGTCGAGCAGGTCGTGATTTGCTCGCCGGACAAAGATCTCTGTCAGTGCGTGCGCTCGAACGAGGTGGTGACGCTCGATCGGCGGCGCGAAATCGTCCTGGATGCAGACGGCGTCCGCGAAAAATTCGGCGTGTCGCCGGAATCGATCCCTGACTACCTGGCGTTGGTCGGCGACGCGGCGGATGGCATCCCCGGCATTGCGCGCTGGGGCGCGAAGAGCGCCGCTACGGTTCTTGGCAAGCTCGTGCACCTCGAGGATATTCCGGACGATCACCGGGACTGGGGCGTGAAGGTTCGTGGCGCGTCGACACTCGCGCAGAACCTCCGCGAGCATCGCGAGGACGCCATGCTCTATCGAACGCTCGCAACTTTGCGTACCGACGTGCCGATCACGGAGTCATTGAACGAGCTTCGCTGGACCGGTCCCGACCGTCCGGCGCTTGAATCGCTTTGCGAAGAGCTCGGCGAGCGAACGCTCCTCGATCGAATCTGATCAAATGAAGCGATCGTCGGCGCGGAGCGCGTCGAGGTACTCGCGCGCGCGCCGCACGTAGCCCGCTGCGCTCTTTTCGAGCCCCTCGCCTTCGCTCGGATCGAGGGTTCGAACCACCTTCCCCGGAGAGCCGAGAACCACGGAATAGTCGGGGATTTCTTGCCCCTGGGTGATCAGCGCCTTTGCGCCAATCGTGCAGTACTTTCCGATTTTCGCGTGGTTGAGCACCACCGCGTGGATGCCGATCAAGCTGAAGTCACCGACCTCACAGCCGTGCACGGTTGCGTGGTGGCCGACGGTGACTCCACGACCGAGGACCAGACGAATGCCTGGATCGGTGTGGAGGACGGCGGAGTCTTGGATGTTGGTCTCCTCGCCCACGATCAGCGCATCGGAGTCGCCCCGAAGCACCGCGTTGAACCATACGCTGCACTTGTCTTTCAAAACGACCGTCCCGATCACGTCAGCCGACGGCGCCACATACACTTCGCCCTCGATCTGGACGCGCCGCTCGCCGAGCCGGTAAATCATCAGAGCGCGCTCCCCCTGAACAGTACGGGCGAGTAGATGTTGAGGCCGATCGTGACCTGCCAGGTCTCCGCGTTCAGCTGGGACTCGCGGGTGGTGAAACCGTAGAACGCCGGAAAGCCCAAGCTCGCAAAGACGTCCATCATCGTGCTGCGGGCCTCGACCGTGTACCCCGCGGCAAGGCCGAGCGGGATGAAGTAGAAGGGGCCGTTGACGAGCCCTGAAGTCGCAGTGCGAATCGTTTGGCCGAGGTCGAAGAGGTTCATGCCGCTGTTGATCTTGATGAAGAGCTGGTCGGTGGCGTTGGCAATGAAGGTGACTGGAATGTTGAGCGACCAGACCGACGGGCCTTGGGGATTGGCGTCGATCGTGAACTCGAAACCGGTGTCGAACGAGAACCGTTCTTGGATGATGAAGCGCAGCGGAATCCCGCCGACAAAGCCAAACTCGGTGCGACTTGGAATCCGGAACACCGCATCGAACGCGAGCTTCACATGCTCGGACGAAAGCGCCTCGAAGCGCGCATAGAGCGGAATGTCCCCAAACTTTGCATCTGGCGACATGCTGAAGGTGATCAGCCCTTCTCCGCCAAATCCAAAGGTCGGGAAGATGCTCACGCCGGGAAAGGACCCCATCCGATAGCGGGAGAACCCCAGCTCGAAGTCTTCGGCAAGGCTTATCGCAACGCCGAAGTTCATCGTGGAGATCGTGCCCGTCGGCCCAAAGGGCTGGCTCATACCCTGCGCTTCCTCCGTCCGCCGGCCCACCACCGTGTCGAAGGTGCCGCGCATCATGCCCCGGGGCATGGTGAGGTTTCGATTGGCGTAGCGGATACCGTAGACCTCCGATGCGGGGTCCTTCATCGCGCCAACCGGCGGCGCTTCCGTCTCCTCGACCCAGTCCGGATTTGTCGCCGAGCGTCGCTGGCTCTGGGTTGGCGGCGCATCGGCCCAGTCCGGATTGGGCTCCGTCTGCGCAGGCTCGGCTGGCTCCGCGAGCTCAGGCTCGGCTGGCGCCTCGGGCACGGGTTCGGGTTCGACCGGCGCAGCCGGTTCGCTCGGCGCCTTGATCGGCTCGCCCCAGCCGCCCGACTGGGCGAAGGTGGCGGCCGGCTGCACGAGAAAGAAGAGGTTGAGTACAGCCAACGAACAGAATCTTCTACACACGACCCCGGCCATAAACCAATCCCGGTGCCGTGCCAAGCACGGAACCGAGGCCATGCACGAGCCCACATTGCGCACGACGCCCACCTGCCTATACTCGCGGCCCTCTGGCGATGTAGCTCAGGTGGTTAGAGCGGGCGTTTCATACGCGCTAGGTCGGTGGTTCGAGTCCACCCATCGCCACTAGATTGGAAGAAGCGCCTTCTGCGCGCTCCCTAACCAGATCACGGATCTGTCGAAGCTCGAAGGGCTTTTCGAGGCAGGTTAGCCGCGTTTTCTTGAGGAACGAACGAGCCTGCCGCGTAAAGGCACCGCCGGTCATGAATACGAAGCGCGAGGCGAGCTCCGGTCGTCGTTCCGACACGTGACGGAACACGTCCATTCCGCTCACCTCGGGCATCATCAAGTCACAAAACACGACGTCGAAGGGCTCATCGGAACAAAGGCGCGCGATCGCCTCTTTGCCGCTCGAAAACACCTCCACTTCGTGGCCACGAAGCGCGCGTCGAATCGAGCGTCCGACCAAGGGCTCGTCGTCGATCACGATGACGGTTGCGCTGGCGCCGACCGTCACTGTCGGTGGCGCTTGCGTTCGTTGCGGAAGGTCAGCCCGGGTGGATGCCGGCAGGCGCACGACGAACGTGCTTCCGCGGCCGGCCTCACTCCGCGCCTCGATGGTACCGCCGGCGTCTCGAACGATGTCCCTGCAAATCGACAAGCCAAGACCGGTGCCTTCGGAAACGGCCTTTGTCGTGAAGAACGGCTCGAAGACGTGGCTCATGCGATCCGGCTCGATGCCGGTGCCGTTGTCGGCGACTTCGACCACTGCCCAGCCATCTCCGTCGGTATGGGTGCGAACGGTGATGCGATTTTCGGACACCGCACGCTCCGGCATCGCCTGGGCCGCGTTGATCAACAGATTCAGAAACACTTGCCCAAGCCGGGACTCGTTGCCGTCCACCATGGGAGTCTCGCCGAAGTCCCGTTCGAGAGTCGCGCGGTGGCGGATTTCGTTCCAACAGATGTTGATCGAGGAGTCAACGACGTTTTGGACGTCGACGTTGCCTCGCTGCTCGTCGTCGACGCGCGAGAAGGTCTTGAGGTCGCGCACGATGTTCTGCATGCGGATCGCGCCGTGGATGGCTTCATCCAGCTGCTGCTGCGCGAGCCCTAGGGACTCGGCTTCCGCCCGGCCATCGATCTCTTCTCGCGTCAAGCGCAGGTTGGAAAGCACATACATCAGCGGGTTGTTGAGCTCGTGCGCGACACCAGCGGTCAAGGTGCCGATCGACGCCATGCGGTCGGCGAAAGCGAGGCGTGACTCCATCTCTAGTCGCTCTTCGGCGCGGCGACGGCTGTCCGCGATCGCGCGCTCGGCGATGAGGAGGCGGGTTCCGAGGATTTCCGGATCGATGGGCTTCGAAAGGTAGTCTGACGCGCCCGCATCGAGGACCGCGTGCAGATCTCCGGCGCGGTTGCGGCCCGTGATGACCAGGAGGACCACATGATCGCCGCCGGGTAGGCTGCGCACGGTTCGGCAGAGATCGAGCCCGGACATGCCCGGAAGCGTCCAATCGACCAGCATGAGGTGGAAGGGTTCCCGGAGATGGGCCTCGAGGGCCTCCTCGGCCGTCCCGACGGTCGTCACTTCGTGATCCCGCTCACGCAGAAGCTCACTCAGGAGCTTCCGCACGGAGCTCGAGTCGTCGACGACCAGCGTTCGTAGGGCCACACCGGACACTAGCCCTAAAGTCTAGGCGAAGTGGTGGAAAGGTTCCTGGTTTCGTGCGGATCTTGACGGGAGCCCGTTCGTAGCTATCTTGGAGCCGGATAACGCGCCGCGTCATCCAAGGGAGGATAGATTCATGACTCGAAATGACCAACTTCGCCGGAGCAGCACCCGGCTCCAAAAGCAGGGGACGCTCTGGTTTCAGCAGACTCGGGGTGCCGGCGAGACCTTTCTCGCGGAATCGCGGGAGGCGGGCGTCACATTCGTGCAGGACATCGGGACCGCTGGCAGCAAGCTCGCGAGCACCACAGGCCGTTCTACGCAAGCGTTTCGCAAGGCTTTGCAAAAGGAAGCGCTCGATTGGCAGCGGCTGGTTCTCCAAACCCGGGACGCCTACGTCGCCGCGCTGAAGGAGCGCTTCGATCGAGCCGAGCGGCAGGCCCTGAGCACCCGCGAGGCGCTAAGGCCGGAGTCCGTGGAGGTGACGGTGCTCGGTTCGGCCAAGGGCCTGCTCGCGAAGGCGCAGAGTCGGGTCGATGAACGGCTTGAGCAGGCGGCAAAGCCCGCAAGGCCCGCGAAGCCAGCAACGGCGAAGGCCGCAAAGAAGCCCAGGGCCCCGAAAGCCAGGACCGCGAAGCGTCCAGCCAAGTTGGCGGACGTCCCGCTGCGCAACTATGACCAGCTCACCGCCAAAGACGTGGTGAACCGAGTCCAGAGGCTCTCCGGGCCGCAGGCGACCGCCGTTTTGGAGTACGAGCGGGCGCGAAAGCGGCGTGCGACGGTAATTCGGGCAGCTGAACAGCGCCTGAGCGCCGCGAGCTGAGCGCCGGCGAAGCATCTGTGTACAGCGGACCGGGCTGCACTACACTCCGGGCCGTGGTCGAAACCAAACAGGTCCTCGTTGCCGACGACGAGGACAACCTGCGCCGCATCCTGAGGGCGCAGCTGCTGCACGATGGGTATGAAGTCCACTGCGTCTCCGATGGAGAGGCTGTGCTCAAAGCCTTGGCAGAGCATCATATCGATGTGCTGATCACCGATCTGCGCATGCCGAAGCTCGACGGTATGCAAGTGCTGAAGGCGGTCGGAGGTCGCTTCCCGAACGTGCCGGTGATCATGATCACCGCGCACGGAACCGTCGACACGGCGGTGGAGGCACTCAAGCTCGGTGCGTTCGACTACGTGACCAAGCCTTTCGATCGGGCGGAGTTTCGGGCTGTCGTCGCCAAGGCAGCGCGTACGCGCGAGCTCTCCCAGAAGCACGTCAGCGGAGACCCAAACGAACGGGGCCGTTACCGGATCATCGGGGAGTCCGAGCCCATGCGCGACGTCTACGATGTGATCGAAAAGGTCGCGGACACGCCCAGCACGGTCCTCATCACCGGCGAGAGCGGGACCGGCAAGGAGCTAATTGCCAGGGCGCTCCACGAAAACAGCGCGCGCAAGAACAAGCCTTTCGTGAGCGTCAACTGCGCCGCCATACCGCCTGACTTACTCGAGAGCGAGCTGTTCGGATATGAGAGGGGCGCCTTCACCGGGGCGGTGACGAGTAAGCCAGGTCGCTTCGAGCTCGCCCACGGGGGCACCTTGTTTCTCGACGAGATCGCCGAGATTCCGGTCAGTATGCAGGTGAAGCTGCTGCGGGCGCTGCAGGAGCAGCAGTTCGAACGCGTGGGCGGAATCAAGACGATCACGGTCGACGCCCGCCTGGTCGCAGCAACCAACCGAAACCTGAAGGAGAGCATCGCCGAAGGCGGCTTTCGGGAAGATCTCTACTACCGCCTGAATGTGGTCCACGTGCACCTGCCGCCCTTGCGCGCCCGCCCGAGTGACATTCCTCTGCTGCTCGAGCACTTCGTAGACAAATTCAACGACAAGCTCGATCGTTCCGTGACGGGCTTCGATGACCAGGCGACAAAGCACCTTCTCGACTACGCCTGGCCTGGGAACATCCGAGAGCTCGAGAACGTGGTCGAACGGTGCATGATCTTCGCTGAAGATGGCGAGGTTGGGAAACAGCATCTCCCGGCGGAAATTCGTGAAGCGGAGGGTCCGGTCGGCGCCGGCCTCGTCTCGGACATCGCAGCGACTCCTGGAACGACGGGACTCAAGGAAGCGGTTCGGGAAGCCACGCTCAAGCTAGAACGCGAATTCATCCGGCGCGCGCTCGATCAAACCGGGGGCAACGTCACCCACACGGCGCGGCTCCTGAAGATTTCGCGCAAGAGCCTGCAGAACAAGATGAAAGAGCTAGGCCTCCGGAACGACTGAGGGTTGCTCGGCCACGTCGTCCTCGCGGGGCGCGCAGATCATCGCCTCGAGATCGTCGCGGCTCACCGGCTTCTGAAGTACGGGATTAGACACGGCCGAGGCGAACTTGCGCAGGCGAGGCGTAAACGCGCCGCCGCTCATGAACACGATCCGGTCGACGAGCTCGGGATGCTCCTTCTTGATAGCGTCGTAGAGAGATTTGCCATCCACTTCCGGCATCATCAGGTCACAAATGATCGAGTCGAACAGCGGGTCTTCGGACAGGCGCGCAAGGCCTTCGACCCCGCCTAGGACCGTCACGACTTCATAGCGGCCCTGCAAGCGCCGGCGAAGCGCGGAGAGCACCATCGCGTCGTCGTCGACAATTAGAAGTCGCGACCGTTTGAGTGGGGTCTCCGAGATCGGTCGGCTTTCGCGCCGTCTCTCGATGACGGTGAGCCCCGTGTCGAACGGCAGGACCAACTCGAAGCAGGTTCCGCCGTCGGGAAGATGTTGGACGTCGAGCCGCCCGCGGTGCTCGTTCGCGATCCGCTGACAGGCACTGAGTCCCAGACCCATCCCGCCGGAGTGCGCCTTTGTGGTGAAGCCCGGGGTGAAGATCCGATCGCGGTGCTGGTCACCAATTCCGCTGCCGGTGTCACTCACCGCGACCACCACATGCTCGTCCACCACCCGCGTCGAAACAATGATTCGGTGCTTTGCGTAGGCGCCACCCTCGATGGCTTCCGCCGCGTTGGTGAGCATGTTAACGAGCGCTTGGGCGATGCGGCCCGGGTACGCGCCGATCATGGGAGTGGGCTCGAAGCGCTTTACCAGGCGCGCACGATAGCGGATCTGGTTGAAGACCATTGCGCATGCGTCGTCGACGATGCGCGTGATGTCCAACATTTCGGCCTGACCCTCGTCGGCGCGCGAAAAGGTTCCGAGGCTGCGCGCGATGTCTTGAATTCGGTGCATGCCTTTGTAGCAGTCGGTGAGCATGTCGGCAGCGTCGTCAATGACCTCCTGCAGATTGGAGTCTGCTGCGATTTGCTCGAATGAGTGGGGCGTGATCGCTTCCCGGGTCGCCAGATCGACCCGCAGCTTTCGAATGAATCGCCGGATGGCTTGATGGGATTCGCGGAGGCTTTCGAGGTTGGCAAGGACGAATGTGAGCGGGTTGTTTACGTCGTGGGCGAGACCAGCAGCAAGGCGCCCGACGGTTCGAAGGCGATCTTCGGAGACGCGAGGCCCAATCATCGCGGGAGGCGCGCTCGACGAGGCGCCAGGAGCAACACTTGGGCGGAAGGCGGGCTGCATCTGAATGATGGTCGCGTCGCGCCCATCCCAGATCGACACGATCGCCGTAGCGGTCAGCAGAGAGACTGTGCCGTTTGGCTGCTGCGCCCGATAAGTGCTTGGCCTGGACTCATCGGGAATCGCATGCTCGAAGGGTTCGCCAATCAGATCTTCATGGTTGACCCCGAGCAGCGAGCCTGCCGCGGCATTCGCAAAAAGGACGCGGCAAGCCGCATCGACGACCGCAATCCCATCGGTTGCCCGGGCGAGCAACAAGCGGCGCTGTGACTCGACGCCGTGAGCCTGCCGCAGCTGCAGGAGCAATCTACCGAGCTCGTACTCTCGATTGATCGATTGCTGAAGACCAGCGACGTATGAATCCGGGAGCAGCGAGTCCGTGCCATCCTCTTCGGGCACCGTGCAGAGCTCCTCACCCAGCAGCAGGGTACAGATGCCCCGACCGGTCGCTGGAAGCTCCGCGCCCAATCGTGTATCCCAGCAGACGATCTGAGGCGCATGGCTCTCGAGCTGCGTAATCGCGTCTTCGCGGTTCACGGCCACCCGGCAATCCGCCGTCTCGGGCCAGGCGTGGAGAGCCTCCCGGACGAGCACGATCCGCTCGGGGTTAGCTGAGACGATGAGGACTCGGATTCTCCCCAGTCCCTCGATAGCCGGTGTTTGGGCCTTGTTTGGCTGCACGGTCTCCCCAAGGCGTGGAATCACTCTTGACGCCTCGGTAAAACCATAGCACTGTAATAGGTCAATGGGAACGGTATTCGTCTGGTTTGGGTGATGTTGGATGCTCGATAAGGGCCAGGAAGAGCATGAGGTCCGTGAGGTTCTCCTCGTCGAGGACAACCGGATCGACGCGCAGCTCATCCGGAGGCTGCTCCGGCGGGTATCCTCGTCGTACTACCGAATCACGCACGTCCGTACCTTGAACGATGCCGTGCTGTCGGCCGACGAGCTCGCGCCGAACGTCATCTTGGCGGACCTCAATTTACCGGACTCGCGAGGCACCGATACGGTCGCGAGCCTCCAGACCGCGTACCCGGACATCCCTCTGATCATCGTGAGCGCCTGGGAGGACGAGGCGGTGTCCCTCCGGTCCGTCAAGGCAGGCGCGCAGGACTACTTGGTCAAGGGTCACATCGATGGCGCAAACCTGCACCGGGTCATCCGATACGCGATCGAAAGAAAGAGAACCGAGCTGGAGCTCGTTCGGCTCGCGCAGTTCGACCAGCTCACGGGACTGCCAAACCGAACCTTGCTGCGGGAGCGAGTCAATCACGCATTGGCTCGGGCGATGCGGTCGGGCTCCGGTGTTGCGACGCTCATTCTCGACATGGACCGGTTCAAAGAAATCAACGACATGTTGGGCCACGAGGTTGGCGACAAGCTGCTGATCAAAGCCGCGAAGCGAATCCGCGCGAACGTTCGTGACCAGGACACGGTTGCCCGGCTCGGAGGCGACGAGTTTGCCGTCGTGCTCGAAGGCGTGAGCGAGGCGAAAGAAGTTCTTCCCGTCATCCAACGAATCGTGGAGAGCCTTCGGGAAGTCACCACGGTAGACGGGCACGAGGTGAACACGTCGACGAGCATCGGAATCGCGATGTACCCCGAAAACGGGAACAATCTATCCGAGCTGCTCCGGGCGGCCGACCTTGCGATGTACCAGGCGAAGTCGTCGGGGCGCGCATGCTACCAGTTCTTTGCCGACGCCATGCAGGAGGAAGCCCAGTCGAGACGAGCGCTCGAATGGGCTCTGCGACACGCGGTCGAAGCGAACGAATTCCAGCTGGTCTACCAGCCGCAGGTTTGCCTTCGAACCGGAGGCGTGATCGGCGTCGAAGCGCTCATCCGATGGATGCACCCGACGCGAGGGCTACTCACTCCATATCACTTCATCGGCGCCCTGGAAGAGTTCGGGCTGATCAACGAAGTCGGCGAGTGGGTGTTGCAGACGGCCTGCGAGCAGATGCGACGGTGGCATGCGCTCGAGCTTCAACCCATGCGGATCGGCGTGAACGTCTCGGCCCAACAGTTCGAGGATCCTCTGTTGATCGACAAGGTTCGGTCAGCGCTGGCGCGGACAGAGCTCTCACCGGAGTTTTTGGAGCTCGAGCTCACGGAGAGCTGCCTGATGAGCGACCCTGCCCAAGCGGGCGCGCTCCTCCGCGAGATTCGGGACGTCGGGGTCCGCATCTCGATCGACGATTTTGGCACGGGATACTCCTCGCTGACCTATCTCAACGAGTTCCCGTTGAACGCGCTGAAGATCGACAAGAGCTTCGTGCAGAGCGTCGAATCGAGCGACCGGGGCGGACCTATCTCGAAGATGATCATAGGCCTCGGACAAAATCTCGGCCTCGAGGTGATTGCGGAGGGCGTCGAAACCGCCGGTCAGCTCGCGTACATGCAGGACCACGGCTGCGACATCGCGCAGGGCTATCTCTACGCGCGCCCCGAATCGCCAGATGACCTGACCCCTTGGCTCATGGCCAACCAACGCACCTCGGGAACCTACATGCGTTCGATCTCCATGAAGAAGATCGGTGACGGGACCAAGAGCTGAGCCAGGGCCTTCCTGTGCTAGCGTAGCAATATGGTGGCCGCGACGATTCTCGTCGTCGACGACGAACGAAACATTCTAACGTCCGTTTCTCGCGCGCTCGGTCTCGAAGGCTATGAGGTCGAGGTCGCCGGAAGCGCAGAGATCGCACTCGAAAAGCTCGCCAAGCAGAGCTTCGATGCAATTCTGCTCGACGTGCAGCTTCCGGGGATCGACGGGCTTGCGATGCTGGACGAGCTGCGCGAGCGGGAGATCACGGCTCCGGTGATCATGATGAGCGGGCACGCGACCATCGAGGTCGCGATGGAGGCGACGAGACGCGGAGCCGATGATTTCATCGAGAAGCCGATCGGAAGCGATCGCCTGGTACTGTCGCTCAAGCGAAGCCTCGAGTTACGCGAGCTTCAACAGGAAAACCGGGAGCTTCGCCGACGGTATGGACCGGGCGAATCCTTGCTTGGGCAGAGCCCATCGATGGGCAGGCTTCGAGAGCAGATCGAGCTAGCGGCACGCTCGACTGCGCCAGTCCTGATTCTGGGTGAGCGGGGCACTGGCAAAGAGCTGGTGGCCGCGGCGATTCACGCCGGCTCCACGCGAGCCAGCGGGCCGCTCGAAAAGCTCAACTGTGCGGCAGTGCCCGAAGGCCTGATCGAAAGCGAGCTCTTCGGCCATGAAGCCGGCGCGTTTACCGGGGCCACAAAGCAGCGGCGCGGCAAGTTCGAGCGGGCCCATGGCGGCACCCTCTTCCTCGACGAAGTGGGCGACATGCCGCCGCAAATGCAGGCGAAGCTCCTGCGGGTGCTGCAAGAAGGTGAGGTCGAGCGGGTCGGCGCTGGGTCGATCGTGAAGGTCGACGTGCGCGTCGTGGCTGCGACGAACAAGTCGCTCGAAGCGGAAATGGACTCGGGCAGATTTCGTGCAGACCTCTTCGACCGGCTCAACGTCGTGCCCCTGAGGGTGCCTGCACTGGCGGAGCGCTCTGACGACATTCCGCTTCTCGTGGAGCACTTTCTGGGCTTGGCCTGCGAGGCACACGACCGTCCGGGCAAGCAGATCGCCTCCGGGGCCATGCAGGTGCTCGAAGCATATCGGTACCCTGGCAACGTCAGGGAGCTGCGCAATCTCGTCGAACGCTTGGTGATTCTGACTCCCGGGGAGACCATCACCGAAGCGGAGGCCTGTGCACTGCTTCCAATCGGCCCGAAGGAGGCCTCGGGTGGCTATTTTCGTCCGGAAACACCCCTTCGCGCGATGCTCGAAACGGCCGAGCGCGACCTGATCAGCCGGGCGCTCGAGCTCCGCGAGGGGCACGTGACCAAGACCGCCGCCGACCTCGGCCTCGAGCGCAGCCACCTCTACAAAAAGATGCGCGCTCTCGGAATTCGCAAACCCGGCTCAGAGTGACATTGCGTTCTCCTTCGGGGCCGCATACAGATCGCGGGACCAGCCGAGGCCGAGTTGCTCGATAATCTTCTTCCAGTCGATCCTGAAGTCGCAGCCCGTATCGAGGCGCTCGATCTTCAATTCAACAAGTTTGGGATCGACCCGTACGGGATCGACAAGAACGACTTGACCCGATTCGTCTCGGCGTTTGCTTGGATTTATCGATACTACTTCAAGGTCGACGTCTACGGGCTCGATAACGTGCCCTCGCAGGGGAGGGCCCTGCTCGTTGGAAACCATTCGGGTGGCGTGGCGATCGATGGGGCGATGGTCATGGGTTCGATGCTGCTCGACGCGGAGCCACCACGGCTTCCCCATGCGATGATCGACAAGTTCATCCACGAGTTTCCAGGTGCATCGCAGCTCATGAGCCGAACGGGGCAGTTCACCGGTAACCCGGACCAAGCCGAACGCCTCTTGAACGCCGAACGCCTCATCCTCGTCTTTCCGGAAGGGGCGCGCGGCACGGCAAAGCTGGCGAAAGACGCGGACTCATTGGTGGGGTTCGGAACCGGATTCATGCGTCTGGCGCTCGAAACCAAAAGCCCGGTCGTCCCGTTCGGCTTCGTCGGGGGCGGTGACGCGCTACCCACGGTGGCGAATCTCAAACGGCTCGGCCGGCTATTCGGTGTCCCGTACATCCCAGTCACCAAGTGGGGTCTGCTCATCCCCAAGCCCACGCGCTTTCAACTGCTCTATGGAAAACCGATGTTCTTCGAGGGAACCGGACATGAGCGCGACGAAGTAGTGCACGCAATGGTCGACCAGGTGAAAGAACGAATTGCCGAGTTGATTCGACAGGGACGACAGCTTCGGGAAAGGGAGATCTCGGAAGAAGACCTGGTGCTGGGATGAAGGTTCTGGTGACAGGTATCTCGGGGACGCTCGGACGCTTGACCGCACTCAAGCTCGTCCGACACGGGTACGAGGTGATTGGCATCGACCAACGACCTTGGCCCGACGCGCCCGAGGAGGTCGAAATCGTCCAAGCCGACATCCGAAAGCGGCCAGCAGAAGACGTGTTTCGGACCCATCGGCCCGACGCCGCGATCCACCTGGCCACGGTCACCCACCTCGTGACGCAAAGCCCGGACCGGATGCGCGTGAATCTTTACGGCACCCGCGCCTTCATCCATCACTGCGATAGCTATGGAGTGAAGCAGGCGGTTTTCGTGGGGCGACACACGTTCTACGGGGCGGCGGCCGACTCGCCGCTCTACCACACCGAAGACGAGCCCCCGATGTCGACCCACGCGTTCGCCGAGTTGGCCGACCTGGTTGCAGCGGACCTCTACGCCGCCTCGGCGCTATGGCGGTACCCGGAAATCACGACTTCGGTCCTGCGAATCGTTTACACGCTGGGCCCA
Organism: Myxococcales bacterium; assembly: GCA_029862185.1. Classification (GTDB taxonomy): domain Bacteria; phylum Myxococcota_A; class Polyangia; order Polyangiales; family Houyiibacteriaceae; genus SG8-38. The sequence goes on along the minus strand of JAOTXX010000077.1, from coordinate 2,464 downwards.
AGCAAGCACGGGACACTCGCCTCGTTCCTGCATGGCCCGAACGTGCCGCTGATCATGGGCTTCGACCCGCTCTTTCAGTTCATCCACGAGGAAGACGCCGCCGAAGCGATCGTCTCCGCCCTCGCCCACAAGCTCCACGGCATCTACAACGTGTCGGGCCCAACGCCGGTGCCGCTCGCGACCATCGTGCGGGCGGCAGGCCGCCGACCGCTCCCAGTCCCCGAGATGCTGTTCAAGCTCGGCCTGGGCCGCCTCGGCTTACCCTACCTTCCGACCAGCGCCATCGATCATCTGAAGTACCCGATCGTCGTCGACAGCGACCCCTTCCGCCGAGCCACGCGGTTTGCTTATCAGTACGACGAGCGAGAGACGATCAACAGCTTCCGGACGGCGCGGTAAGCGCCGCGATCACCACATAGACGGCACTGGCGCTGCGGCTGCCGCGGATGTGGTGGGGGGCGGGCGGTGTAACCAAACCACGAGCCAGGAATTGCACCTTTTTTGACGAAAACCCCTGCTCCGCCCGATCGTCCCCGAGATGTCGGCATCGGCTGAGCGCAGTGAGCTTCGGGGTCAGATCCTCGACGGTCGCTATCGAATTGGAAACACGATTGGCATCGGCGGCACTGGAATCGTCTTCGAGGCCGAGCGCCTTGCGACGCTCGAACGCGTCGTCATCAAGATGCTCCGTCCGGCTCACTCCGGGAATCCCGACCTGATCAGCAGGGTTCGCCGTGAAATCGAGGTCGCTCGCCGCGTTTTTCACCCTGGTATCGTCCCGGTGATCGATCACGGCACTCTCTACGACGAGTCGCCCTACTTGGTGATGAAGCACATGCGCTCGGAAAGCTTGTCGTCCTACTTGCGGCGCTGCGGCCCACTGAACGGACCCGAGATTTCTGTGATCATGGCGCGGCTGGCGTCGATCCTGCACAGCGTGCACCGGCACGGCTACGTCCACCGGGACATCAAGCCGGAGCACATCCTGCTCAATCGGGGCGGCTATGGTGAGCTCGACGTACACCTTCTCGATTTTGGCGTCTGCGCCGCGGAATCCGCGCCCGCGGACGAGCGCGCCAGGGAGCGCGGCCGCGTCTACGGCACACCGAGCTATTCCTCACCCGAGCAGGCCGCCGGCAACCCGTATGTCGACGCTCGGGCGGACCTCTTCGGTGTCGGTATCACGATGTTCGAGGCACTCACCGGCAAGCTCCCCTTCACGGGGTCAGACGTGACAGCGGTCCTCCGCCGCATCATTCGCGAAGACGCGCCCCGCGCGAAGGTTCTGTCGCCCTGCGTCGACGCTGAGATGGATCGCCTGGTCGCAAAGCTCCTGAGCCGGATGCCCGCAACCCGGTTCCCTTCGGCGCGTGCCCTCATGCGGGCGCTCGACCCCTGGCTCGCGGACCGGATCCGGACCGAGCGCGCCCTCGCGGCAACGCTGCAAGTCGCCGCGGACACCAGCAGCATTCGTCCGACCGCGCGACACGAGATGGTTGCCGCCTAGTCTTCGACGCCACTCCCGCTGAGCGCGTCGACCAGGCCGCCGACGTCCGCGGGCGCCGCCATCGCATGGTAGCCCTTGTCGACGTAGAGAACCGTACCGGTGATGCCGCTGGCCAGCGGGCTGCACAGGAACGCCGCAGCGTTCCCCACTTCATCGGCGCGCAGCGCGTCCGGGAGAGGCGCGTTCATCTGATAGTACTTGATCATCTTGTGGATGAAACCGATTGCTGACGCCGCTCTCGATGCATACGGCCCCGCTGAGATCACATTGACCCGATGTCCCCACTCGCGGCCCAACTCGAGCGCCAGCATGCGCGCGTCGGCTTCGAGCGCTGCCTTGGCCGATGCCATCCCGCCACCATAGTCGGCGACGACTCTCTGGCTCGCCAGATACGAGAGCCCCAAAAATGCACCTTCGTCACGCATCAAGGGTTGCAAGCGCTGCGCGAGCGAGACGAACGAATACGCACTGGCGCCGTGCGCGGCCAGATACCCTTTGCGGCTGGTCTGCATCAACGGCTTGTTGACCTCGGGGCCGTTCGCGAGGCTGTGCACGACGATGTCGATGCAACGCTCGCCGAAGTCCTCGCGGAGCTTCTTGACCACGCCGTCTACGCTGAAATCGCCCCGGTCGCGGTAGCGCTTCTGTGTGCGAAGCTCTTCGGGCGCGTCCAGGAGTGAATCGTATTCGGCGTCGAGCGCGTAGATCTTCTCGAGCTCGAACATGCTGCCGTCGGGCATCCGTAGCGAAGTGTCGAGCTTTCCACGCCGGAGCAGCGTCTCGAAAATTCCGAGCGCTGGCGGCCAGGTGCCGACGCAGACCGAAGCTCCGGCCACGGCAAGCGCCTTTGCAATTGCAAAGCCAAAGCCACCATCGTCGGCGACACCTGCGACGAACGCTCGCTTCCCCGAAAGATCGATTGGCAACATGCGCGGAACCTTATCGCCAGTCCCGACA
>JAOTXX010000137.1 GCA_029862185.1 Myxococcales bacterium | reverse complement strand
GGCGGATGACCTCGCCGTTGAGGTAGCTGTTCTCGACGATGTGGCAGGCGAGTGCGCCGAACTCCTCGGGACGGCCGAGTCGACTCGGGTGTGGGATCGTCGCAGCAAGAGCTGCCCGCATGTCATCCGGAAGCGTGGCCAGCAACGGCGTGTCGAAGGTGCCTGGCGCGATCGTCACGACGCGAATCTGCGCTTTGGAGAGGTCGCGTGCGGCCGGCAGGGTCAGGCCGACAATGCCGCCCTTCGAGGCCGAGTACGCTACTTGCCCGATCTGGCCGTCGAAGGCCGCCACCGAGGCGGTGTTGATGACGACACCTCGCTCGCCGTCTTCGGGCTCGTTCTTGGCCATGGCCGAAGCGGCAAGACGAAGAATGTTGAAGGTGCCGACGAGATTGACCGCGATTACTTTCTGGAAGACGCCGAGATCGTGCGGCGTGCCGTCCTTGCCGATCGTTCGCATGCCGAATCCGATCCCGGCACAGCTGATCGCGGCGCGGAGGGTGCCCATCGACGTCGCCTGATCGACTGCCGCCTGCACTTCGTCGGCATTGCTGACGTCGGCCTGCGCATAAGTCGCCGCGTCACCGAGCTCGGCGGCCAGCTTCTTTCCCCGATCCGCGTTGAGGTCGACGATGACCGCGCGGCCTCCTTGGCTCACGAGCCTGCGCACCGTCGCCTCGCCCAGGCCAGAAGCTCCACCCGTCACCAGTGCTACCGAACCAGCAATCTTCATCCCAACCTCCGGCCGCAGATGCTTGGTCGAAGCAAGGCCTCCGTCAAGCAGCTAGCGTGCAGGGCCGGCTGCGGCTAGAACCGGGCGCACTCACGCTGGGTAAGGGGACCAGTGCTCTTCAATAGCCTCGATTACATCCTATTCTTGGGCGTTGCCGTCGCCGGGTTCTGGCTATTGGCTCGCCATGCGCAGCTGCGGATCGTCTTCATCTTCGTGGCGTCCTGCCTGTTCTACATGGCATGGCACCCCGCCTACATCGCCCTGATCCTCGGTTCGACGGTCATCGACTACGTCGTCGGTCTTCGCATCCACGCGAGCGAGAACCAGACGACCCGAAAGCGCTGGCTCATCGTCAGCCTGGCTTCGAACCTCGGGCTTCTTGGACTGTTCAAGTATTTCAACTTCGCCTCGCAAGCGACCGCGGACGTGCTGGCGCTCTTTTTCGGCATCGAGATCTCAAGCCCGCCGTTCCTCGACGTTCTGCTGCCCGTAGGGATCTCTTTCTATACGTTCCAGACGCTCAGCTACACGATCGACATCTACCGACGCAAGCTCGAACCGACCCGCAACTTCTTCCAGTTCGCCTTCTTCGTCACGTACTTCCCGCAGCTGGTCGCAGGCCCCATCGTCCGCGCTTCGCAGCTGCTGCCTCAACTTCAGCGCAAGATCATGCTTCGCGACGAGCAGGTCACCCAGGGCCTGTTCCTCATCGCAACCGGCATGGTCAAAAAGGTCGCCATTGCCGACTACCTTTCGGTGAATCTGGTCGACCGCATCTTCGATCAGCCCGAGCTGTACAGCGGAGCCGAGGTCGTAATCGCGCTCTACGGCTTCACGATGCAGATCTACTGCGACTTCTCCGGCTACACCGACGTCGCGCGCGGCTCGGCGAAACTGATGGGCCTCGAGCTTCCAAGAAACTTCGACCGGCCCTATCAGTCTGCGAGCCCTGCGGAGTTTTGGCGCCGTTGGCACATGACGCTCTCGACCTGGCTCCGCGACTATCTTTATTTCCCGCTTGGCGGCTCTCGTGCCGGGCCGGTCCGCGCGTATTGGAACCTCTGGCTCACCATGTTTCTGATCGGCATCTGGCACGGCGCGTCTTGGACCTTCGTTTTCTACGCGATTCTCCAATCGATGGCGATGGTGATTCACAGGTTCTTCTACAGGCGATCCGGCCGCAATCGCGACACGATTGACAGTTGGCGACTCCACGCCTTCAAGGTGTTTTGGGCGCTGCAGTTCGTCGTCTTCTCACGCATCCTCTTTCGAGCGACGAGCCTTCAGAACGCCGTGGACGTCACCGCTCGGCTCGGTTCGGGCACATTTTCGGTCGCCCAGATTTCGCTCGGTGTATGGGCGATGCTGATCCTGACCTTCGCCGCCCACTATACGCCGAAGCGCTGGTTCGAATCGATCGAGCTGCGCTTCAAGTCCATGCCCGCGCCCGCCCAGGGCATCACACTCGCTGTCGTCGGCTTCGTTTTGAGCGTCGTCGCGACGAGCGAAGTCGTTCCATACATCTACTTTCAATTCTAATGTTCAAGCGAATTCACGAACGGCTCACGCCCCTACAGCACCTGGTCACGGTCGCCGTGTTCATGTGGGCGGCTTGCATGTTGACGTACCTGATCCCTCCAATCCAAACCCTTCGACCTTGGATCCCAGGTGAGGAGGACGTCCCGATCGTGCGGCTCTTCAAGCGCTGGGGTGAAATACCTGCCTTCGCTGGTCATGGAGGCTCGTACCGGTCGACGGCAGGCGAAGGCGCCCGCACCAAGCGTCTCGCCGAAGCGGTGGGAAAAACCGTAGCCGCAAACCTGGGCACCAAGCCAATCGTGGCGCCGCCGACCGAGTCAGAGGACGGAGTGACCATTGATCCTTCGGAGTACGAGGGGATATCGGTCCGGATCGAAGATCCGAGCGGGCGGGGCATGCGGGCGTTCTATGCGGCCCTCGAAAAGACCGCACGGGCGGAGAAAGGCGGCATTACACGCGTCGGACATTACGGCGACTCGAGCATTGCCACCGACCTCATCACCTCGACCGTTCGTCAGAATCTACAGGCGCGTTTCGGCGATGCAGGCCATGGCTTCGTCCTCGCGGCCAAGGGATACATTCCCTACAAGCACCGGGGCGTGCGGCAATCGTCCAACCCCAAATCCTGGGAGCTTCGCGAAGTCGTACGCCGACAGGATCGCGACGGCAACTACGGCTACGGGGGGGTCCAGTCGAGAGCCATGCGAGGCTCGTGGGCTCGAATCGGAACGGCCAAGCGGGGCGACGTCGGAAAGCAGGCATCCCGATTCGCAATCTACTACGAAGAGCAACCGCGCGGCGGTGAGTTCTCGGTTCGGATCGACAGAGAAGACCGTGACATCGTGTCCACGAGAGCCGATGCGGTCGGTGATGGCGTCCATTCGATCGAAGTCCCCGACGGCCCGCACTCGATCGAGCTCCGCTACCACAGAGGCGGCCCGGTGACCTTCTATGGCGTCGCTGTCGAACGTGAGGGTCCCGGCGTGGTGTACGACTCGCTCGGCTTGGTCGGTGCGCGGGCCAATCGATTGCTCAACTTCGACGAAGCCCACATCCGGAGGCAGCTCGAACAGCGCGGCACCAACCTCATCGTTCTGGGGTTCGGAGGAAACGAAGCGAGCGACGACCGCACCGAGCAGATGTTTTACGAGGACTACATGAAGGTCCTGCGCCGAATGCGGCAGGGACGCGAAGACCTCGCTTGCCTGGTCTTTGCGCCTCTCGACCAGGCGCGACGCACCCGTGGACGTATTCGCACGCTGCCGACCATCCCACTGATCGTCGCGGCGCAGCGACGGGCGGCTATCGACTCCGACTGCGCTTTCTACGACACGTGGCAGGCGATGGGCGGCGAGGATGCGATGCGACGCTGGTACAAGGCGAGTCCCAGGCTCGCGATGGGCGACTTCCGACATGCCACGCCAGCGGGCTACGAAATCATCGGCAACATGTTCTACAAAGCCCTCCTGGCTGGCTTTGCGGACTACCTCTCTCGGGAAACCTCGACAGCGCCTGCGTCTTCGGACTCCCCGACGCCAAGCGCGGCTGATGTCGGCCCGTCGGACTCGTCCGACTCGATGGAATCGTTTGACGCGGGCATCCCTTCGAGCAGCGCCGAGAGCAACACCTCTCCCAAGCGCTGATAACCGACACGGGTGTAGTGAATGTGGTCTTGCGCCGCGTAGGCCGGATCGTTCGCCGCCCAATGCACCATCGAGAGGGCGCCGCCTTGGAACGCCACGAGATCGAAGAAGCCGCAGCCCTGCTCGAGGGCGAGGCGATGCTGGATCTCGATCAGCCGAGCGGTTCGCGCCCGGTCTTCGAAAACGCGCTCTTCGACTTGCATCGGCCGGTCCGACGGACCGATCAGGAGACAGGACGCTTCCGGCACCGAGTCACGCATCCGTTGGAGCACCGAGCGTAGATCGCGCTCGTAGTCTTCGAGCGGTGATTCGTCGCCGCTTTCGTTCGTTCCATAGGCCAGCACGACGAGGTCTGGTTTTCGCCTGCGAAGGTGCTCATGATACACCTCCTCGTCCCAAAGAAGCTGATAGCGGGCGCGTGAGCCGTTGATCCCGAGAGTATCGACGACCACGCCGGGCTGATCGCGCTCGACCACCAGGCCATACACCCAGACGGGGCGCCTGCTCACGGTTCGGATCTCAAATCGATGAGGGGCGTCGGGCACACGAAAGGTGGCGTAGCCGGTCGACACCTTGCTCGCACGAGTAGAGATGCGACGCGCCTTTCGGCCGTCGATGAAGACATCGATGTCGCCGCCTCGAGGGTGCAGCTTGTAGTACAGCTCGAAGAAACCCGCTGTGCGACCGTATTCGCCCTCCTGTGCAGTGTACACCGCACCAAAAGACCCTACTCGCTGGCTCATCATCGCGATCCCGGCGAGGCCGACGCGCTCAACCTCCGCGTCGCCGACTCGAACGCGCTGCGTCTCCCATCGCATGCCATCGCTTTCGATGTTGATGTCGCGGTGCCGATAGGTGCGCCAGGGATGAACGGGAAGGAGAAAGCCATGACCCGCATCGCCGAATCGCGTTTGTAGCTCTCGGCGGATGTAACCGGTGAATAGATCGCTGGCGACGTGGGACGCGCCATAGAACAAAAGCCGAGCCTGTCCCTCACCCGCAGCCGCGCGAGCAAGAGCTCGATGCAATGCCTCCATCGACTTTCCGTCGCGATCTTCGATGGCAATGTCGAGGCCGAGCGCGTCGTTTGGCGGTGGCTCGAGGAGCTTCGGCCCCATGCGCTCCTGGGAGCGGACCGCCTTGAGAACACCGGCTTCGTCTATCGCAGCAGGCGTCCTCGGAGAGGTATCCGCCGATGTCGTCGACGCGCCGAAGCCAAGGGTCCACACGCCCGCCAACGCCACCCCAAACGACACGATCGCCAACGGCGAACCCCATAGATTCCCGAGCCGCACGCCCCCACAATGGCGATCCCGCACGATCCAGTCAAATTGACGTGTAAACCAGCGAAAAGTCGGCCATGATGCGCGCCATGAAATCGCGTGA
>JAOTXX010000076.1 GCA_029862185.1 Myxococcales bacterium | reverse complement strand
ATCCGCTGCTTGTCGCTGGTTCCGACCATGACGAATCCCTGCTCGATCTCTTTGACGGTCACCTGTTTCGGCGAAACGTCGACACGAACGGGATCGTCGAGGATCTCTCGGGCAAGCGCCGCAACGGCGTTGGGCATCGTAGCGGAAAAGAGAAGCGACTGACGGGCCTTTGGCGTCTGCGCAACGATGCGCTTTACGTCCCGGATGAATCCCATGTCGAGCAGCCGGTCGGCTTCGTCCAGCACCAGCACCTCGACCTCCGAGAGATCGATGTGACGCTGGCCTGCCAAGTCGAGCAGTCGGCCCGGAGTCGCGACGACCACATCGAGGCCCTGTCGGAGGGCTTTGATCTGTGGATTGGCGCTTACGCCGCCGAAAATGAACGCTTGGCGAAGCTCCGTGTACTTTCCGAACCGCTCGAGCTCCTCGTGAATCTGAAGGGCAAGCTCGCGAGTGGGCGCTAGGATGAGCGCGCGCGGCCGCCGGGGCTTTGCTGGAGAGTTTTCCTCGTCCAGACGCTGTAACAGGGGCAGCGCGAACGCTGCCGTTTTGCCGGTCCCCGTCTGGGCGACGCCCAGGAGGTCTCTGTCCCGCAAGAGGTGCGGGATGGCCTGGGATTGGATCGGCGTGGGCTCTGTGTAGCCCACGTCTCTCAGGGCTCGGCGAAACTTTTCGCCGAGCCCGAGAGATTGAAAGTCACTACGACTCGTGGTCATCCGGTAGTACCGCTTACCAACGATTGTCGGAGCGGCGGTCGTTTCTCGGTCGGTCGTTCGCTGCGTCGACTCGGATCGTGCGGCCGTCGAGCGTGGAGCCGTTCAGCTCCTCGATCGCGCGGCCAGCGCTCCCCTCGTCGTCGAAGGTCACGAAGCCGAAGCCTCGTGAGCGACCGGTTTCCCGGTCCGTAATTACCTTGGCTTCGGCGACTGCACCGCATGCCTCAAAAGCCTGCTGGAGCTCGCTGTCTGTCGTGTTCCAGCTAAGGCCACCTACGAATAGTTTCTTGCTCATTCTGTCTGTCTCTCTCTGATCTATCTGCGCAGCATTCGCCAGGAACTGTCCCGAACGTCTACTCCGCGTCACTTGCTTGCTTGCCGATGTCTTCTACGAACCGTTTAACCGTTGCTTTTTTTCACGGTGCGGGTCTGGTAGGAACAGGTCGGCAGCGTGCTGGCAGCCCACGATGGACCACCGCGCCCTTGATGGACGATGGCAGCAAGGTAGCAGTTGCCCCGGGCTTGTCCAGCGAGCTGCCAATCGGGCCTACCGGCGGCGTTTTCGCCGGCTTCGCGCTGGGGTCGGTTCTGGCCCGAGGTAGCGATCCTCGGAAATCCCATACTCGGAGAGGATTTGCCCGTTTGCTCGGCGTGCGGCCTCGCGATCGAGCGTGAGCACCCAGCCGTCTCCGGTGACGACCCGCAGCCATTTCCCCTGCGCCCGGTCCACGATCGCGGCGAGGTGGTTCAAGTCTCGGGGAATCACGCCGTTGACGAGGCGAACGGTTTCGCCCCCCCAATCTTGGTAGCCCCGATTGACCGCATGCGGCAGGACCTGGGACAGAAGGATCACTTCGCGTCGCTCCTTGGTGACCAGGTTGTTCACGACCGCGTAGCTCAGCGAGTCGGGGTAGACGTCCTTGGTTTGGTCGATCAGGTCTTCGCTGAGGGGTTGAAACAACAAGCCAGCAAACTGGAAGTAGCGCGGCCAACTGGTGGTCCTCCGCCCCGGTACCAGGGGCCTATGCGGAGTCAGCTCGATGGTCTTCTTCATCTTTTTGCCGTCGCGCAGGATGGTCGCGGAGATGGTGTCTCCGATTTGTTTGTTCTGGCAGGCGAGCTCGTAGTCGACGCGGCCCACCGCGGGCCAGGCGACGGTGAGGTCGTTGGCGATCCTTCGGCCATCGATCGCGAGCAGAACGTCACGCGGCCTCAGCGTACCGTACGAAGGACCGCCGTAGTCGACTCGACTGATGAGAGCGCCGGTCGCGGACGGTGCCATTCGAGAGGCCCGCCGCTGCGCATCGCTCTGCATGTCTTGAACGTCGATGCCAAGTCTAGGAAAGCCGTCGTAGCGCCCGTCGGATACGTCTTCGAGGAAGTGCCGGATGACGGGGCTGGGAATCATGTACCCGACATTGTCGGCTTCATCCATCCCTTGCATGGCGATACCGACGACCGTGCCGGCGCTGACGACGGGGCCACCGCTATTTCCCTCGTTGATCGCCGCGTCGATTTGTACGGAGAGCAGCTTGCGCCCGGATTGGGTGTAGGTGTCGAGCTCGACGCGGGAGACGATCCCCGAGGTGATCGAGAGCGTCAGGCCGCCAATGGGAAATCCGTAAACCACCACGTCCTGCTGCAGCTTGGGCATCTCGCCGATGGGTACCGCTCGAGCATCGTCGAAGAACCGCGAGTCCTCCACCTCGACCAGCGCCAGATCTGCATCGTGGCTCATGAAGATGACCTTGCCCGCGAATCGTTCGCTCGCGTCGGCACGCTTCACTTCGATGCCGACGGCGCTCTCGACGACGTGCGCATTGGTGAGGATGCGGCGACCTTCGATGATGACCCCGGAGCCGTAGTAGAGCTCGGTGCCTTCGGTTTGCCAGGGCACCTCGAGGTCCGGGGGATCAGCGTAGACCGAAAGCTGGACGACGCTGGATGTAATTGAATCGTCTTGTGCATGACCGGTGACCGACGAGCCCCACGCGACGGCTACGGTCAGCGTTGCGGCGAGCACGTGCGTGTTTGCGTTCATGGCTGCGGATTTTCAGGGCTTAGCTCGACAGCGGTCAAGCCGAAACCGTGATAGAAGCACCGAATGCGCGTCGACACGTTCAGCATGGAAGTCAACGACTGGTCCAAGGTGGCAGCTGCCTGCCAGCGGGCCGAGGCCTGTGGGTTCGATGGGTTCGCGATTCCCGAGATCACGAACGACCCCATTCTCAACGCCGCAATCGCCGCGAATGCAACCCAGCGCATTCACGCGCGCACGGCGATTGCCGTCGCGTTTCCACGGAGCCCGATGGTCGTGGCAGAGCAAGCCTGGTCGATTCAGACGAACTCCGCTGGGCGTTTCGGGCTCGGGCTCGGCACGCAGGTCAGAGCCCACAACGAGCGCCGGTTCAGCACCCCTTGGAAAGCGCCGCGAAGCCGCATGGTCGAATACGTGAAATCGCTGCGCGCGATTTGGCGCTGCTGGGAGCTCGGAGAGCGCTTGGACTACCAGGGCGACCACTACCACTTCTCACTCATGACGCCAGAATTCACGCCGCCAAAATCGAATCTGCCGATGGTACCCGTCTACCTCGCCGCGGTTCGGCCGAAAATGATCGAGTCGGCGGCCGGTATCGCGGACGGGCTTCGACTTCACTTCTTTTGTACAAAGAAGTACTTGCAAGAAGTCACCCGGCCGGCGATCGAACGCGGCTTGGCGGCGAGTGGGCGTTCGCGAAGCGAGCTCGAAGTGTGCGGCGGCGGCTTCATCATGACGGGTCCCGACGAAGAGACCGTCATGAAGAATCGCGAGTGGGTGCGCTACCGGGTGGCGTTCTACGGCTCGACGCCGGCGTATCTGCCCGTGATGTCGCTTCACGGCTGGGACGACTTGGCGCAGAAGCTCAACCAGATGTCGAGGACCGGGCAGTGGAAGAAGATGGCGGCAGAGGTGCCAGACGACGTGGTCGACGAGTTTGGCGTCTTCGCGACCTATGACGAACTACCAAAGGCGATCGAGGGCCGATTCGGCGGGATCTCGGACACGGTGGAATTCAGCTTCGAAGCCGACACCGACCCGGCCTATGCGCAGAGCATCATCGAACGGGTCCACCAGATCGGCAGCCGCTTCGAGGCCCACGCCAACCACTACGGCTAGTCGCTGGTCTTGCTCAGGACCAGAAGCGCGGTTTCGGCGAGCAGGTTTGCGTCCTCGTCGTCGCCGATGATTCGGCCCTCGGTGTCGTCGTAATAACGGGCTTTTTCGACGGTGACGCCCATCTTCTCGCAGAGGTCGAGCATGTCTTGGATCGAGGGAAAGCGGCGGTTCGGCGTGTTGAACCACTCGTAGGAGTACGAACCTGGCGCTTTGGGCGCTCGGCCTTCGAGGCCAAACATCTCGCGCAGCGTTCGATGCGCAAAATTGGTGAAGCCTACGACTGCGCGGCGGCCCACGCGAAGCGCGTCGTCGAGCAAGCGCTCCACGTTGGGCACCGCTTGGAGCGTGGATGAGAGCACGACGTAGTCGAAGCGATTGTCGTCGAACTCGGGCAGGCCGACATTCAAGTCGTAGTCGATGGCTTCGACGCCCTGCTGCATGGTCGCGGCGATGAGCTCGGTGCTCACCTCGACGCCACAGAGGAGCGGCGCGCCGCGTTCCTTGAGCCGTCCGAGAAGGTCGCCCTCCCCGCAACCGAGGTCCAGCACCGAGCTGTTCGGCGGAATCAGCTCGAGAATGCGATCGTCTTCGAAGCTGATCCGCGGCGGACGCGGCTGTGGTGAACCGAGCTTGGCGGCGACCAACGGGCTGAACGCTTCGATGTCGTCCGCCAGAAGAAAGCTGTCGTGCCCGCCGTCGGTCTCGATTTCACAGTACGACACCGGCTGACCCAGCTTGGTCATGATTGCGACGAGCTCGCGCGACTGGGAGGGCGGAAACAGCCAGTCGCTCGAAAACGAAATAACCAGCCAATCGCACTGGGCGGCGCGAAACGCCGCGAGACGCCGTTCGCGGCTTTCGCCGAGATCGAAGTTGTCCATAGCGAGCGTCACGGCGACGTAGGAGTTCGCGTCGAAGCGCCCTACAAACTGCTTGCCCTGATACGCCAAGTACGAACCGACGGAGAACCGCTTTTCGAAATCGGTGACGATGTCGCGGGGCGCATGCCGATCGAGGTCGAACTTCCGGGTCATCGCTTCGGAAGACAGATAGGTGATGTGCCCGAGCATCCGCGCGAGTGCGAGGCCGGTTCGCGGGAAATCGCCGGTACCGTAGTATTGGCCACCGTGAAAGTGGGGGTCAGATTGAATTGCGTTCCGGCCGACGACATCGAAGGCGATCGCCTGCGCCGTGACCCTCGCCGAGGCCGCAATGGGGATCGCGGTTTGAACGTACTCCGGATAGCGCGTCGCCCAGCAAAGCGTCTGGTGACCGCCGAGCGAGCCGCCGATGACGGCACGCAGGCGCTTGATGCCGAGCAAGTCGATGAGCCGTTTCTGCACATCGACCATGTCCTCGACGGTGACCAGCGGGAAGTCGCTGCCGAATGGAATCCCGGTGACCGGATTGATCGTGCCAGGCCCGGTCGTCCCGCGGCAGCCGCCGAGCACATTGGAGCAGACGACGAACAGGCGGTCGGTATCGACGGCCTTGGCTGGACCGACGAGCCCTTCCCACCAACCCGGGTCATCCTGCTCGTCGTGCCGCGCGAGGTGCGAATCCCCGGTGATGGCGTGGCAGATCAGCACCGCATTGCTGCCCTCCGCGTTGAGCGTCCCGTACGTCTCATAGGCGACCTCGACGCTCGGAAGCATACCGCCGAGATGGAGCTTCATCGGCGCCGGAAAGACGGCGGTCTGCACGTGGCGAAGCGGCTTTCCGCTCCGCATCGAATCGGTGCTTTCGAACTCCGCGACCACGAGAGTCGGTTACCCTACCCCACGGCAGCCGCAAGTGCTTGGTCGATGTCCGCGATGATGTCTTTGACATCTTCGATGCCGACCGAGATGCGCACGTATTCCGGTACGACGCCCGTCTGCTGCTGCTCGGCGGGGCTGAGCTGCTGGTGCGTGGTGGATGCGGGGTGAATCACCAGAGTTTTGGCGTCGCCAATGTTGGCGAGGTGGGAGCAAAGCTTCACCGAGTTGATGAATTTCTTGCCCGCTTCCATGCCGCCCTTGATGCCGAAACCGAGGATCGCGCCCTTGCCGTCTGGCAGGTAGTGGTTGGCGCGCTCGTTGTCGGGATGGGAAGGAAGGCCCGGGTAGTTCACCCACTCGACCGCATCGTGCTTTTCCAGGTGCTCGGCAACCGCCTGCGCGTTTTCGCAATGCCGCGGCATCCTCAGGTGAAGCGTCTCGAGCCCCTGCAGGAACAGGAAGGCGGCGAATGGGCTCATCGCGGCGCCGGTGTCCCTGAGCCAGTGGGTTCGGATTTGAATTAGATACGAAATGTTCCCCATGGGCGCGAGGGCGTCGGCAAGCACGGCGCCGTGGTAGTTCGGCGATGGACCGCAGAGCTCCGGCCACTTGTCGCGGTTGTCGGTCCACTGAAATTTGCCCGAGTCGACGATTGCACCGCCAATGTGGGTGCCGTGGCCGCCGATGAACTTCGTGGTGGAGTAGACCGAAATGTCGATGTCGTGCTCGAACGGACGAAACAAGTAGGGCGTCATGACGGTGTTGTCGCAGATTAGCGGAATGGCACCGTGCGGGGCGCTGTGCGCCGCATTGGCAATGGCCTTGAAGTCCGGGACGTCGTTCTTAGGGTTGCCGATCGACTCGATGTAAACGAGGCGCGTATTCTCGTCGACGAGATCGTGAATCTGCTCGGGGTGTGCTGGGTCGAAGAAGCGCACTTCGATGCCGAGGTTCTTGAAGGTGTTGTTGAAGAGCGTCCAAGTTCCGCCGTAGAGGCTCGTGGCGGACACGAAATTCTGCCCCGAGTGGCAGAGGGTGAGAATCGCCGCGTTGATCGCCGACTGCCCTGACGCGAAGCCGAGGCCAGTCACACCACCGTCGAGCGCGGCCAAGCGCTTCTCGAGGACGTCGACCGTCGGATTCATCAACCGGGAGTAGATGTTCCCGAACTCGGCGAGCCCAAAGAGGGCGGCCGCGTGATCGGTGTCGTTGAAGACGTACGACGTCGTCGCGTAGATCGGCACGGCGCGCGAGTTCGTCGTGGGGTCAGGTTCTTGGCCGGCGTGAAGCGCACGTGTGCCTAGGCCGTAGTTCTCTTCAGTCATGTCGCTTTGCCTCGCTGCTGGTACTCGAGTGGAAGTGCTGGGGGCGGCGAGGATACCGCGACTTGGGCGCAGAGTCAGCGCCGATTGGCGGCAAGTCGCTAGAGCCGCGCCCGTCAGGGCCGCGGAACCAAGAAAACATAGTCATCTCAATGGCGGGGGTTTGCCAGACTCACCCGGGTCGTGGGCCCCCTCAAGCGCCGGGCGGCTGGTTTGGCGCCGGCCTCGGTCACGCGCAGGGATGTGACTCGAGAACTGTGGGCAGGCTCACCGCCTAGATCGTTTTCAATGCCGGCGCGTCTGTGAATGCATGAGTGATCGAAAAGTCGTGGGCAGTGGGCCTCCGGATTTGCCAGAATCTTTGAGAAGGCGGGAGACGGGGATGCCGAACGGACCGGGTAAGGATTCACTCGCGGATCAGCTCTTGGAGTTGCACAACATCCAGGCGGCGCGCGTCGTGGCTGAAGAGGAAGCCCGGTTCAGGGCAGCCGAAGAGGCGCGAATGCGTGCGGAGGCGGAAGCCCAGCAAAGACGCGAAGAAAACGAGGCACGCCTGCGGGCCGAAGAGGAAGCCCGCTTGGCCGAAGAACGCACTCGCCGTGAAGAGGAAGAGCTGCGCGCACGTGAAGCCAAGCAGGCCGAGCTTCGGGTTCAACTTCAAGAAGAAGCCAAGGCGCGCGCTGCCGAGCAGCAACGCATACTCGAGCATGAAAAAGAGATGGCCGCGATCACCGCTGTCGAAAGAAACAAGATTCGGACGCGTCGTATGATTGCGAGCAGTGCCGTGGTCCTCGTGCTCGCTTCGCTCGGGGGCTACGCTTTGGTCCTCAAGCCTGCGCTCGAACGGCAAGCGATGGCCGAAGAGATGGCCAAGCAAGAGCAACGCCGGGCCGCGATGGACAAGGAGCAGGCCGAGGCAGCGCTCATGACCGAAAAAGAGCGCGCAGAGGCTGCCGAGCGTGACAAGGAAGCGTTGAAGGCACGGCTCGAGAAGAAGGAACAGGCCCGACAAAAGGCCGCGGCTTCGACGAAGGCCAAGCCGAAGGCACGCCCTGTCAAGAAGGCCGGTTGCGCCCCGGACGACCCGCTTTGCGGCATCTCGCTCGACTGAGCTGTTCAGTCTTCGTCGGTGCCGGGGCGGGTCGGAGGAATGCTTCGGCGGGCGGCGCGGATGCCGCCTCTGGTGTAGCGGCCCATGAGCGAGGGCCATTCCACGATGACACTGCCGCCGGTCTCCTCGTGGCGCGATTGGAAAGCCGCGATGAAATCGACGCAGGCATGGTCGACGTAGTCGAGCTCGTCGAAGCAAACGTGCAACTCGGAGCCGGGTGAAATTTCTTCGAAGGCCGCGGCAAGCGCAGGAAGGGAAACGAACGTTGCGGCGCCGTGGAGGTGCAGCTCGATTTTGTCGTCCAAGTCGACTCGGTGAATGTCGAGGTGCGCCAGGGAGTAGACAAGAGCTCCGGTCGAAAGGACGAACCCGAGGATGATGCCACTGAGCAGGTCGATGGCGACGATGCCGATGATCGTCGCCAGATAGATGACGAACACCGATGTTCGAAAATCGATCATCTTGCGGGGCGTGGAGACCTGAACCAAACGGAGGCCGACGTAGATGAGGATGGCGGCCAGGGCCGATTCGGGAACGAGCTCGAGCAGCCCGGGGAAGAGCGCGGCGAATAGAAAGACCCAGATGGCCTGCATGATCGAGGAAGCACCCGTCTTCGCGCCCGCTTCGGCGTTGGCGCTGCTCCGGCTGATGACGCCGGTGACCGGCAGCGCCCCAAGCACCCCGCATGCAAGATTGCCGATCCCTTGGGCTGCGAGCTCGCGGTCGTAGTCCGTGCGACCGCCCGGCTGCATCCGAGAGACGGCCGTGGCGCAGAGCAGGGTCTCGGCGCTTCCCACGAAGGCAAGGGCGACTGCGGCGGTCCAGATCTCCGGCTCGACGACCTTGTGAAGCGATTCGAGCGTCGGCAGCGTGACGTACGAAGCCAGCGAGCCAGTGACGTCGACGTAATCGATGGGAAGCTCGAGCCAGGCGGCAGCGATCGTGGCGACCAGCACACCGGCGAGCGCACCTGGCAAGACGTTGAGCTTGGCGGGGCGGAAGCGATCCCAGAGCACGATCGTGAGCAGTGTGGCCACGCCGATCGACGCGGCGATGTAGTGGGTGCGTTCGCCGCCGGTGGTCATGGCTTTCACGATGCTGGCCGGGATTTTGACGATGTTGTGAAGCACGCTGCCTTGGATGTCCTCGTCGATCATGACGTGGAACTGCTTGGCGACGATGATGACACCGATGCCGGCTAGCATGCCGCGGATGACCGCTGGGGAGACCGCTCGGAAATAGGTGCCGAACTTCAACAGGCCTGCGGCGGTTTGAATCGCACCGGCGAGCATGACCACCATACCGATGCTGACGATGCCATAGGGGTCTTGGTCGGTGCGGAAAGCGATGACCCATTCCAGGATCAGGACGCTCAACCCGGCCGACGGACCGGCGATGACGAGAGGGGCGCCGCCGAGGAAGCCCACGATCACCCCGCCCACGACCGCGGTGATCAAACCAAGCGAGGCCGGCATCCCCGACGCGCGCGCGATTCCCATCGACAGGGGAAGCGCGATCAAGAACACGACGATGGACGGTGGAACGTCCTTGACGATAGACCGGAGTCTGTCGTTCAAGCCAACTGCCTCACGCGGTCACATCAATGTGGGAACGGAAACCCATTCGGGCGGAGGATAGTGGGAATGATGCCGTCGGGCGAGGGGGAACAAAATTGACGGGCTCGTCCTGGTGTGAGCCAATGGCAGGACAAAGCCGTCGGTGGCCCACGCACGCTTCGAATCGCGAGCCGTCGAGGCCCAATCGGCGGCATTTCAGGGGGAACAGGTCTTGCAAAGCGATGCGCTCATGAACACATGGATGTTTCTCCTCGCCGTCGCGTTGGCGCCCGTCACATCGTCCGCGTTCGCGCAATCCGAGGTCGTCGTCGTCTCCCCGTCGGAGATCGAAATGATGCCCGCATCGACGGCAGAGGCGCGGCTCGCCGAGCTGGAGAGGGAGTATCAGGAGGTGAAGATCCGCGGCCCGAGGGCGGGGGTGCCGGTATCCTCCCTGGTCATCGTGGGCGGCGTGCTGACGGCGTCGGTGGGAGGGATTGCAAACTCCTGCATCCTCTCGAGCGCGCGCACGTGCCGAACTCGCCAAGGCAATGCGCTGGTTGGCGTTGGCGTAGCCGCCATCGCAGCAGGCATTACCGGACTCGCCATCAGCGCGGTTCGCCTGAAGCGCGCCAAACGAAAGAGGGGCTACCTCAGGTATCAGATGGAAGAGCTCGAGCGCGCGCTGCCTTGAGGGCGACTGGGCGGATATCTGTTCGTCTCGACGGTTTGTAGCAAGGTACGCCGGACAGGGGCTGCGCCTATTGCAATATAGGTCTGTTGTCCGCTGCTGTTGCGCTCGGGATCGGCGACGCGCGTTACTTGCGTTTGCGGCCGCCAGCTGGCCCCGCGCGGCGCCCTACCCGGCCGTGAGGTTGATCGCGTCGTCCTTGGCGCCGTCGTTTTTCGTGAATCGAGAGCGCGCCTTTGCCGGAGGCGGGCGGGACCAAGTGCCGGTCGGCGCTTCCGATGAGATCGCCGCGTTTGGCTTTGATGAGAGCTTCGCGTGCGAGGGCGTGCTGCTCGACGTCCCAGTATTGCAGGAGCGCTTTTTGCATTCGCTTCTCGCGCAGACCTTTGGCGACGTAGACCGGCTCCTGGGTGAAGGGGTCGAGGCCGGTCACGTACATGCTGGTGGCCATGCTCATTGGGGTGGGGATGAAGTCCTGGACTTGGCGGGGGCGCAGGCCGCGTTTCTTCAAGTAGAGCGCGAGCTCGATCATCGACTGGGTCGTCGAGCCTGGGTGGCCGCTGATGTAGTACGGAACGAGGTGTTGGTCCTTGCCGCTCTTTTGGCTGGCGCAGTCGAACATCTCGGCGAAGCGCTCGTAGCTTTCTGCGCCGGGTTTCTTCATTTTGTCGAGGACGTCTTCGTCGACGTGTTCGGGAGCGACCGACAGCTGGCCGCCGGTGTGGTGCTCGGCGAGCACTTCGACGAACGCGGCGCTCCGCTCGGCCAAGTCGTAGCGCACGCCGGATGCGATGAAGGCCTTCTTCACGCCCTTTTCTTTTCGGATTTTGCTCAGAAGCTCGATGAGCGGGCCGTGGTCGGTGACCAGGTTCTCGCAAACGCCGGGATGCACGCAGCTTAGGCGGCGGCAGGCCTTTTCGATGCGCTCGTCCTTGCACTTCATTTGGTACATGTTGGCGGTCGGGCCGCCGACGTCGCTGATCACGCCTGCGAAACCGTCCATGCGGCGAAGGGCGCGCACCTCTCGCAGGACGCTCTCTTCGCTGCGGGACTGAATCACCCTGCCCTCGTGCTCGGTGATCGAACAGAAGCTGCAGCCGCCAAAACAGCCGCGCATGGTGACGATGCTGTGTTTCACCGTTTCGTACGCCGGGATGCCTTGGGTGTAAGATGGATGTGGGTAGCGTGTGAACGGTAGGTCGTAGAGACCATCCATGATTTCGGTGGTGAGTGGCTCTGCAGGAGGGTTCAGGTAGACGGCTTCGTGGCCATGCGGCTGGATCAACGGCCGACCGTTGCCCGGGTTCGTTTCTTTTTGAAACGCTCCGCTCATTTCGCTGAACCGTTCTTTGCTCGCTCTGATTTCTTCGTAGCTCGGCAAGAACACGGGGTTCCCGTCGGGAATGAATCGGCTCGGTTCGACGTGTTCCCACTGCCCCTTGCGGAGCACGTGTGCTGTGCCGCGCACGTTGCGTAAGTCTTGCAAGGTCTCGCCGGCCGCGAGCCGATCGGCGACTTCCCAGACGGGGCGCTCGCCCATGCCGAAAATGAGCATGTCGGCTTTCGAATCGAGCAAGACGCTGCGACGAATTGAATCACTCCAGTAGTCGTAGTGGGCAATGCGCCGTAGCGAGGCCTCGATGCCGCCGAGGATGATTGGAACGCCCGAGAATGCCTGCCGGCAAAGGTTGCCGTAGACGATGCTCGCCCGATTGGGGCGCATGTTGGTGTGGCCGCCGGGGGAATACTGATCTTCGGAGCGGACCTTCTTCTGAGCGGTCAGCTTGTTGAGCATGCTGTCCAAGTTGCCGCTGGTGATGCCCACGAAGAGGCGCGGCGCACCCATCCGGGAGAGGTCGGTGGTGTCGTCCCACTTTGGTTGGGCGATCATGCCAACGCGGTAGCCGCGACCTTCGAGGAAACGGCCGATGAGCGCGCCGCCAAAGGCCGGGTGATCGACGTAGGCGTCCCCGTTGACGATGAGCACGTCGAGCTCATCCCAGCCGCGGGCGTCCATCTCCTCGCGCGTGGTGGGCAGGTACGCGCTCGTGTCCGGCCTGCTCGGACCCCGAGCTCCTTTTCGCGATAAGGGGACGAGGGCCATGCCGCACCTTGCCCAGCAGCGATGGGTCGCGCAAACGTACGGCTATGAAAGGCAAAGCGGAGCCTCGCCCCAACGCGGGAGATCGGGTCGCCTTCGACGTGGAATCGCTGCTGCCTTCGGGTGAGGGCGCTTGCGGGCGAACCCGCATCGCTGGCGCTTTTCCGGGGGAGCGAGTCGTGGCGCGCATCGACCATGTCGGGCAGCACGCGACCTTTGCGACGACCGTGGACGTGGAGCGTGGGCGCCCCGGTAGGCGTGCGCCTCCCTGCCTGCGTCACGTGGACACCAAAGAAGGGCGCTGCACCGGCTGTGCCTTGATGGCACTCGAAGAATCCGATCAGCGGACTGTTCTCCGGGAGATGCTGCTCGCGCAACACGGGCTCGAGGTCAGCGAAGTCGTGGCGGCGCCCGAGTCGCTTGGTTACCGCTGGAGTGCGAAGCGGGTCGCCTTCGGCGGACCCGGGAAGCTGCGCCTTGGCAGTTTCATGCGCGGGACGAACCGCCCGGCCGATATGACGGGGTGCCTCGTCGATCATCCGCTCATCGCCGCCGCCGCCGATGAGCTCGCAGAAGGCGCGCGCGACCTCGGCATCGCGGCGCACGACGAAGAACGCAAGCGGCTCGGACTTCGCGCCGTCTGGCTGCGCACCAACGGAACGCAAGTGCTGGCCACGCTGGTGACGAGCGAAGCGAACGGGGACGAGCTGACTCGACTGAGCCCCCGGCTCACACGTTGCCACGGGCTTGCGCTCAGTTTCTATCGAGACGGCGGTAACGTGCTACGCGGAGCGGAAGCCACCGTGCTTCGCGGCATCGAAGAGCTCGACGTGAACGGCACGACAATCGGTCCGCTTGGATTCCTGCAGCCCAATCCCAAGGTCGCCGAGCAGATGTACGACGACCTCATCGACGGCATCGGCGGCGGACGCATCTTCGACCTCTACGCGGGTGCAGGCGCGACCACGCGACGGCTCCGGGCGGTGGCGAGTGAGGTCGTGCCCTGTGAGTCGCATCCTGAGGCGGCGCGAAGTCTTGGCGTCGATGCGGAAACGGCAGAAGCGCTTCTCGTGCGCCAAACCGACGCGGTCGATGGGGTGATCGCGAACCCGCCTCGCAAGGGACTCGGCGCTGCGGTGACCGGAGAGCTGCTGCGGCTGCGTCCGGCGCGCATTCACGTGATGGCTTGTGGACCTGCTGGGCTCGCCAAAGATATCGGGGCGCTTACGGAGGGCTACCGGCTCGAGAGCGTGCGCGCCTACGACACCTTGCCGCAGACGCCCCATGTGGAGCTCATCGCGAAGCTGGTTCGGATCGAGGACGCAGCGCCCAGGTGAAACGACTGCGCAGGGACTCGTTCTACGGAGCGTGGGCTTCGATCAGCGCATTGCCGAGTGCGCGGAGTCGTTGCTGCTCGCCGCTACGAGTCTGCTGCTCTTCGAACGCTTGGAATTGTCGGAACATCTCTTCTTTGACGGATGCTGGCAGTCGAGCGTCGGCCATGGGGTAGAGGACCTGGTCTTCCTTTCGGATGTGTTGGCGGAGCAGGCCGGAGAACTCGTGCACGGTCCGTCCAAGGGTATCGCGGTCTTCCTTGGTCCAGGTCGCGGATTGCCGCGCGAGGCCATCTAGAACGCGGACGAGAGAACGACCTAGATCGTGCTCGTGCAGCATGACGGCAACGGGGCCTGCATGGCGTGGCATACCGTGCTCGCCCATCGCGACGAACAGAATGTCTTCCTCCTTGCCGTGATGGTAGGCGTCGGCAAACCCCTGAATGAACGAGACGAATCGCGCTAGCTCCGCTTTGTCGTCCGACTCGCTCCCGGCGCCCAATGTGGTGATCCACGCCCCCATCGCATCGAGTGCCCTTTCGATGAGGCGATGCTCGCTCATCAACATGTCTGTGGCTTCCACGTACGTTTCCTTCCCGACGCTTCCGAGCTGCAGCATCGCGAATGACACGGGGATGGCAACGCCTCATCGACGACAAGGATGTAGCCGAGTGAGTCACATTGTGATACATCAGGCATATGGATGTATCACACAACTCGGTGATCCAGGTAAAACCTGAGGAAAATCCAGTATCTGACGCGAGCTCGTCACTGCGTCACTGGTTGGCCGCGGTCGATGCTGTCTTGCGGGCCATCGAGGAGACGGTTTGGCGGTTGCGGCGCGAAGCCGTGGAGGCATGCCGTGCCGCCCGCGAGGAGTGGTCCGATTGGGCCGGCGGGTTGCGGGACGCGCAGAGCACTGTGCAGAGCTGGCAGCAGCAAACCGCGCGTCTGGTGAACATTGGTTGGGTGCTGACCAAGGTTGCCGCGAGCTACCGATTGCACCTGACGCGGGCGGCGTTTGTGAGCCGGCGACAGGCCAGCGCGATGCTCGAGCGGCTGCATGCGAAGAATGCGCAGCGGTTCACCGAGGTCTGCATTTCGCACGGCGGGGGCTTCTTGAAGGTGGGTCAGTTGCTCTCGTCGCGTCCGGACCTGATGCCGCGCGTTTGGATCGAAGCGCTCTCCATCCTGCAAGACAGCGTCCCGGCCGAAGACGAGGCACGCATGGTGGCGATCCTCGAGCAAGAGATGGGGGTACCGGTCGACGAGGCTTTTCGTGAGTTTGAAAGAACGCCGATCGCATCGGCGAGCATTGGGCAAGTCCACCGCGCCGTCCTGAACGACGAAACTGTCGTCGCCGTCAAGCTGCAGCGCCCATCGATCGACGCGATCATTCAACTCGACATGCAGATCTTGTCATCGTTCTTGGATGCAATGAAGACCTCGCTGCCGCCGGCGGACTACGAAACCATCGTGCGAGAAGTGCGCACCACCATCAGCGCCGAAGTCGACTACGACGCGGAGCGAGCGCATACCTCCGCGGTGGGCGACTACCTTGCCACCTTGGAGGGAGTCCGCGCGCCGAAGCCAGCGGGCGCTCATCAGAGCAGGCGCGTGCTCGTGACCGAGTTCATCAGCGGGGAGAAAATCACCTCGGCCCTCGACCGACTCGCCGAAGCGCGGGACGCAGGCGACGAAAGCGCCCACGCCGAGCTCTCGCGCCTCGTGAACAAGCTGATCGAAGCATACGCCCGCCAGATGCTGGAGCTCGGGCGCTTTCAAGCCGACCCGCATCCAGGCAACCTTCTCGTCGAGCCCGACGGCATGCTCGTCATCCTCGACTTCGGATGCTCGAAGATCCTCGAAGCCGATTCCCGCCGTGCCTACGCCCAATTGCTCCAGGCGTTCTTCGTGCAGGACACACAGCGCGTAAGCGAGACCCTTCAGCAGCTTGGGTTTCGCACCCAAAGCGGACGGCCAGACACGTTGCTCTGGTTCGCGGAATTGATGCTGGACGAGCTGCGCTCCGAGGGTAACGCGTTTCGACAAGGGGTCTCGAGCGCGGCGATGATCGACGAGTGGGTTTGTCTTTTGCGGGCGGTCGAACAGGATCCTGTCGTGCGCGTTCCCGATCACTTCGTGATGATCGGCCGGGTCGTCGCGACGCTCGGCGGCCTCATCATGCACTACCGACCGACCATGGACCTTCAGCGGATCATGCTGCCGGTCTTCATGTCGGCCCTCGCATCGCACGGACCAGAAGTTGAACCTGTGTTAGAATCCTAAGGTGATGGAGCAACAAGAGCTCATCATCCATGGCAAGCGCCTGACCTATCGACTTGCTGGCAAGGGCCCGCTGGTGCTGTTGATTCACGGCATGGCCGGCAGCGCGACGACTTGGAAGCAGGTCATGCCGGCGCTGAGCGAGCGCTTCACCGTGCTGGCCCCGGACCTTTTGGGGCATGGCGAATCGGACAAGACGAAGGGCGACTACTCGCTCGGCGCGATGGCATCCGTTCTGCGAGACTTGATCGTAGCCCTGGGATACAAGCGCGCCACCGTGGTCGGGCAGTCGTACGGGGGCGGGATTGCGATGCAGCTTTCGTATCAGTACCCGGAGCGCTGCGAGCGATTGGTGCTCGTCAATGCCGGGGGGCTCGGCACCGAAGTCAATCCGCTTCTCCGGATGCTGACGCTTCCGGGGTCAGAAGCGATATTGCTCGTCGCCTGCGCACCGCCCGTCCGGCGCATCGTCGAAACGATCGGCCGGCTTGCGCTCCGCAAGAAGCTCGAGAGCGCCACCGTGATTCCCGAGCTCTGGCGGAGCTATGCCTCGCTCGGGGATGTGGAAGCGCGTCGCGCGTTTCTGCGCACCTTACGCGCAGTCATCGACCCGCGTGGCCAATCGGTGAGCGCAAACGACAAGCTCTACCTGGCCGCCGGGATGCCCACACTCATCGTTTGGGGGGAGGACGATCGCGTGATCCCCGTTGAGCACGCCTATGCCGCACACGCGGTCATCCCGGGGAGCTGGCTCGAGATCATCGAAGGCGTGGGGCACTATCCGCACTGCGAAGCGCCCGAGCGTTTCGTCACCGCGCTCACCGAGTTCATCGAATCGACGCGGCCGGCCCGCATCAAGGTGTCGCGCCGGCGCATTCTTCGGCCGCCCTCTGCGGCTGGTTCAGATTCGGGTTAGGGCAGTCGCGGGGTCGCTGGTAAACTGAAGCGTCATGTCTGAGGATTGTGCGCTTACCGCCACCATGCATGCGACGCCCAACGAGGCGCTTTCGGCTGTGGAGCGCGCGTTTGCGAAGGCGCATGTGTTTTTGACGGAAGCGCACCAGCTCGGCGGACTGGCCTTGGTGGTTCATTGGGACATGGAGGACGACCATCGTCAGTTGCTGGTCGATGCGCTGCTCGAGGCGTCGGTTGACCTCGATGAGGGCGTGTTCGAGGCATTGCAGGGGCCTTGGGAAGGAATACTCACCGGCTCGCTTCACGTGTCGCTCGAACACGAAGGCCGAGATAGCAAGGTGCCCGTGCCAGCGGTTCCGGGGTGATGCGGGCGGATGGGCGAATCGATTCCAGTGGAGGTCGCGAGCGTTCGGCGAAGGCATGAGCAGGCGGTTTTGGTCGTGCTCGTTCTCGCCAAGCTGGGGACGCATCTGGCGCTGGCAGCGCGATACGGCCGGCATCGGGATGAGTACTACTTCATCGACTGCGGGAAGCACTTGGCGTTTGGCTATGTCGACCATGCGCCGATGGTGCCCTGGCTAGCGGGGGCGTCGACGCGGCTGTTTGGCGACAGCTTGGTGATGCTTCGCTTGCCGTCGATCCTGGCCGGAGCGGGCGCGATGTGGCTCACGATCCTGCTCGCGCGCCGCTTTGGCGCCAACGTGTTTGGTCAGGCGCTTGCGGGAATGGCTCTGCTTTTTGCGCCCGCGTACCTCCGCATGCACGGGATGCTCGACATCGTCGCGTTCGAGCCGTTGTTCTGGACCGCGGCGGCGCTCCTGGTCGCCGACCTCATCGACGGCGCCGACAAGAAGCGTTGGTTGCTGGTCGGGCTGGTGGCCGGCCTCGGGCTGCTCAACAAACACACGATGCTGCTCTGGGGGCTCGGCCTCGGCGTGGGGATGCTCGCGACTCCGCTCCGCGCTCAGCTCAAGAGCCCGTGGCCGTGGCTCGGCGCGGTCGTGGCTTTGCTGATCGTTTCGCCGAACTTGCTATGGCAAGCCGAGCACGACTGGGCGACGGTCGAGTTCATTCGAACCATGGGAGCGACGGTTCTCGCCGACATTCCTCGCCCACTCTTCTTGGCCGGGCAGGTTCTCTACTTCGGCATCTTCGCGCTCCCCATCTGGCTTGCCGGGCTCGTCTACTTCTTCACGGACGCGGGCAAGCGCTACCGGTTGTTCGGGTACTTGTTTGTCACCGTGCTCGTCGTGCTCACGGTGACCGGCGGCAAGCCGTATTACTCGGCGCCGGCCTATCCGTTGGTGTTTGCCGCGGGCGGCGCATGGCTTGGGAAATGGTTCGAGTCGCACCGTGGCCTCAAAGCGGCGTTCACGGTGGTGCTGGTCGGGAGCGGGCTCTTGCTGGGTTCGTTCACGTTGCCCCTGCTGCCTCTTTCGACCGTGGACGCTGCATTAGGAAAAGCGCTGGGTTGGATCGTCCGTCCCACCGATCTCACGCACGACATGCACGACGAGCTGGGCTGGGCCGAGCAGGCGGAGGTCGTCGCTCGGGTGTTCGAGGATCTGACGCCCGAGGAGCAGAAGACCGCGACGATCTTCACCGTGAACTACGGCCAGGCGTCGGCGCTGAACTTTCACGGCGGAGCGTATGGATTGCCGCGAGCGACGTCCGGGTACATGAGCCACTACTTGTGGGGACCGGACGACTCGAGGACGGGGCCGGTCGTGGTGGTGGGTGGGTCCGCGAAAATGCTTGCGAAAATTTGCCACGCGCCTGAGGAGGTCGCGCGGATTCGTCACGACGTGGCGATGGAGTCGGATGTTCCAATCCATGTTTGTCGCGAGCATGCGTCGCTCCAAGCCGTGTGGCCGGAGCTCAAGCTGTATCGGCATTGGCGGCAAGAGTAGCCGAACAGAACAGGACGACCGGATTGTATGGGGAGGCTGCGAATCCCCTACTGGACTGCGGCCTCGCACATCACTGCGTCATAGGCCTCGCAGTCCAGGGCGCAGACTTGGAACTTCCCTTCGCAGGTGCCCTCGTAGTAGCTCTGCTGCGGGACCGAGTCGTCGAGGAGCTCCTCGATGAAGTCTTTGTAGGTGACGGTTCCGCCGTCCGTCTCGATTTCCGTGCCGGACCAAGTCGCAGCCGACGGGTCCTGTTGAAACAGCCCGAGGAACTCGAGCTCGGAGTTACCCACGTCCTCGAGGCCGGTGACGGTGAGGCAGTGGCTCGTGTTCGTGTTCCGGTAGTACGGCATGTAGTAGGCGAGGTTATCGAGGTCGTCGAGGCGCGCGCGGAGCGATTCGAGATCCTCTGAAGCAAGGCGGTAGATCTCCGTTCGGCCGGCGCCCGTGTCGACAGAGGTCTCGGGATTCGAGAAAATCGGGAAGGCGCTTTCGTAGGTGGCGACGGTGAAGTTGTAGTCACGCTCGAAGATGGAAACCGCGAGGCGATCGTTTGGGAAAGATTCCGACACCAAGGCGTTCACCTCGCCGAAGTCGGCCATGATCCGGTCTCCGCCCGTGGGCAAAGATTGGATCATGGTATCGACGCCCCAAATCGTGCTCACCGCCGAGAAAAGGCTCCCCTGGTTGCTCGGCTGTCCGTTGAGCAGGGTGGCAGGGACAATCGGGCCGCTGTCGGCCAGGAGATAACCCTGCTCCGCGCCTTCCATTCCATTTCGAATGAAGGCGTAATTGTTGAGGGAGCCCACCCCGCCGGCGCTGCAGCCGCCGACCATCATCCTCGGAATGGT
>JAOTXX010000075.1 GCA_029862185.1 Myxococcales bacterium | reverse complement strand
CGCGGAACGGTTTTGCAGAAAGTACGCGTCCGCCGAATGACTGCTGTGCAGGTGGGTGTCGCCCCAGTAGAGTCGCGTCGGCTCCTTGGCCATCGCGCCCGGGCTCGTGGGACGCGAACCGTGGCAAGCCGCGGTGAGCAGGGCGAGCGCGATGAGAATTCCTGGTCGCATCATGGCATCCTGCCTTCAGTACTGGATTCGCACACCGATACCCCAACTGAATCGTGCGTCGTCGGTCGTTTGTACGTAGAGGTAGGGCATCACCCCAACCATGAAAAACAAGAAACGATAGCCCGCCCCGACGCGGGCCTGCGCCGCTGTTCCCAAGTCATCGAAAAGCGCGCCGGCCTGCATGAAGATTTTGAGATCCCGGATCGGCCACCAGCCGATTCCGCCGCCGACCCACCAGTCCTGCGGCCCCTTGAACAAATCGCCGAGCTTCTGGCCTAAGACCTCAAACGAAACCGCGTTGAATTGTCGATCGACATAGTACTCATACCCCAGACCCCAGGTAAACGCCTTGCCTCCGCTCTCCGGCGTCCGAGTCGTGCCGAAGTCCATGTGGATGTGGTGGCCACGCTCCCGAAACTTGAGCTTGTAGTTCTGGAGCTCCGCCGGCGTCGGAGCCACGCCCGCAGAGTTGAGAATCGCCAGCATGAGAGCCATCAGCATGAGTGCCTAGCCCTCCTCTTTGCGGGCGTTGGTCGCATTCTGTCCGTCGCGCATGATACCGCCAGCTCTGCACCGATCGCATTCCGAAGGACGGAATCGAATGACCGTCCCGTGGACCCATCGCCCGTGCATGTTGATCGACGGAATCACCGCATGACCGCCTGACATGCAGACGTGCTCGCCCACGACCTTACGGAACTCACGCTCGTTGCTGGGAAGCTGGGGCACGGAGAACGCGTCGATGTCGACGACGCCGACCTCTTCGTAGGGCTCGACGATGCGGTTGCGAATGACGCGGTAGTCGCAGTGCGGTCCTCGAGCAGCGTAGGCGCCACCGGTCCTGCGGTACTCTCCCGAGCCGCCGCATCCGAAAAGCCCAAGCGCAATCAGGCTGCCGATGAGTAGTTGCCGTGCCGCCACGTTCACGCCGCAGCGTGCCAGCCTTGGTCCCTCGCCACAAGTGGCCAAAGCCGGTTCAATCTCACAAATTATCTATGGATTGACGTCGAGTCGGCGCGTACGTACAACCCAACTACGTCATGTTCCAAAGTCCCCCCCCAAGAAGAGCAAGATCATGAAGTCGCCTGCCAATGTCCTTCTGCTCCTTTGCGCGTTGTTCTCCCTGCTTGCACTCGCTTGCAAGTCGGGCGGAGGGCCGCCGGCGTACAGCTCCGCCGCTACAGTGTTGGCCGAGCCGTCTCAGGTGTTCTGGGGCGACACGCATCTTCACACGAGTTACTCACCTGATGCTTACTTCTTCGGGAACGAGACGGCCGACCCCGATACCGCCTATCGCTACGCCAAGGGCTTTCCGGTCGTCCATCCATACCACAGGGCGAAGATTCAAATCGGAACACCCCTCGACTTCTTGGTCGTGGCCGATCACGCCGAAATGATGGGCGTGCCGTTTCGGCTGTTCCGAGGTGACCAAACGCTGACGAAAACCAAAAGCGGACGGCGATTCATCAAGATGATGGAAGCCGGAAAGGGGCAAGAGATCTTCATCGAGTTCGTAGGCGCCATCAATGCCGGCAAGCCCTACGACGACTTGAACGGTGATGAGATTCGACGCTCGGTCTGGAGCGACATGGTCGGGATCACCGAGCGCCACAACAGCCCCGGCGAGTTCACCTCGTTCATCGGATGGGAGTGGACCTCGACGCCCGGTGGGAAGAATCTCCACCGGGTGGTCTTCATGCCCGAGGGCGGCGACGTCGCGTCGAAGTTCATTCCGTACAGCTCCTTCGACAGCGCCAAGCCGGAAGACCTCTGGACCTGGCTCGACGAAACGTCTTCCCGCACGGGCGCGACGTTCACCGCCATCCCGCACAACGCCAACATCAGCGGCGGCCTGATGTTCAACGACGTCGACAGCGAGGGACGCCCCATCACGGCCGAATACGCTCGCACACGAATGAAATGGGAGCAGGTCATCGAAGTCACACAGATCAAAGGCGACTCCGAAACCGATCCCATCCTCTCGCCCAACGACGAGTTCGCCGCCTTCGAGCCGTTCAGCCATGCGATCGACGCGGAGACCCTGGGCGAAGGCGTCAAGGCCAGCGTCGAGGCTGGCGACTTCGCGCGCTCGGGCTTGCTTCGCGGGCTGCAGGTCGAAGCCGAGGTCGGAGTCAACCCATACAAGTTCGGCATGATCGGTTCGACCGACTCCCACACGGGGATGTCGTCCGCTGAAGAAGACAACTTCCACGGCAAGACCGCGTTCGATTCGACCCCTGAGAACCGCTTCGACACCTTTCTCGGCGTCAAAGGCTTCGGCGCTGACATGTCCGCCTCAGGGATGGCCGCGGTGTGGGCGGAGGCCAATGAGCGCGGGGCCCTCTTCGACGCGTTCCGGCGCAAAGAAGTCTACGCCACGACCGGTCCGCGCATTCGTGTTCGACTTTTCGGCGGATGGGGTTTTTCTGCGAAGGACGCCAAGAAGAAAGACCTCGCACAGATCGGCTACGCGAACGGCGTGCCGATGGGTGGCGACCTGACCGAAGCGCCGGAGGGCAAGGCGCCCCGCTTCTTGGTGTATGCCGTCAAAGATCCGGTCGGCGCCAACCTCGATCGCATCCAAATGGTCAAGGGCTGGCTCGACGAGAACGGGGATGCTCAGGAGAAGATTTACGATATCGCCTGGTCCGACGGGCGCATGATCGGCAGCGACGGCGAGCTGCGGCCGGTCGGAAACACGGTCGACGTCAGTACCGGCACATACAGCAACGCGATCGGCGACCCCCAGCTCTCGGTCGTATGGCAAGACCCCGACTTCAACCCCGACGCCCGCGCCTTCTACTACCTACGCGTCCTTCAGATTCCGACGCCGCGCCACACCCTCTACGACGCGATCGCCCTCGAGATGGACCCCGAGCAAACCGGGCATCCATCGACGATCCAAGAGCGAGCCTACTCCTCGCCCATCTGGTATACGCCGTAGCTCGTATCCGGGGGCAGTCCCCTTTGCGAACGCTGAGCCGCCCTTGAAGAGGTTTCTCAAAGAACCGCTCGTTCACTTCCTCGGAGCAGGCCTTGGTCTGTTCGTCTTGTTTGGGATTGTGAACCGGGACGACGGGAATTCCGATCCGAACGTCATCGTCGTCGATCGCGACGCTTTGCTGACCTTCGCCCAGTATCGAATCAAGGCCTTCAACCCGGCTCTGGCCGAAAAGAAGCTCGAGGGCATGTCCGACGACGAGCTCCGGCTCTTCATCGATGACTTCGTCCGCGAAGAGGTTTTGCACCGGGAGGCCCTGGCGCTTGGCCTCGATGAAGACGACTACGTGATTCGTCGGCGACTGGTTCAAAAGCTCGAGTTCATCACCGAGGGCTTTGCAGAGGCGAGCGCAGACCTGGATGAAGCCGCCGTCCAGCGCTACTTCGATGCCAACAAGGCAGACTACTACGTGGAGCCCTACGTGACCTTCACGCATGTCTTTTTCCAAACCGAGGACCGACCGCGCGCAGAGGCCCGCGGT
This sequence comes from Myxococcales bacterium, assembly GCA_029862185.1. Lineage (GTDB taxonomy): Bacteria > Myxococcota_A > Polyangia > Polyangiales > Houyiibacteriaceae > SG8-38. Next base: position 16,063 of record JAOTXX010000075.1, on the reverse strand, counting down.
CTGGCCGAAAACGAGTTGGTGAAGCTCAACCGGGAAGCGGTCCCGTTTGCCGAGGCGCCGAGGCACGGCGACCGCTTCCTCTATCACGTGAACTACGTCGAGCGGACACCGGACTACGTGGGCAGCCACTTCGGCCCCCCCATGGCGAGGGCTCTTTTCGAGCTGGAGCCGAACGACTTCGTCTGGCGAGGCCCATTCGACTCACCCTACGGCGTCCACCTGGTTCTGCTGACGACAAACGAACCGGGCCGAGAGCCTGAGCTCGCCGAGCTCGAAGGCCGTGTGCGCGAGGACGCTCGAAGGGCGCGGATTCGAGAAGAAACCGACGCGGCCATCGCCGACGTCGTCGACGCCTACGACGTGCGCATTGTCTACGAACGCGACACAGCGGCGAACGATCCCGAAGGCTCCGAGCGTCGATGAAACGGGCGATGCTCCAGATAGCGTTCGTCCTAGCGCTCGGCGCCGCGGCATCGAGCAGCGCGCGGGCGCACGAGAGCCGACCTCTCTACATCGAGGTAACCGAAAAGGCGCCGCTCCAGTTCTTGGTTCGGTGGAAGATCCCGCCGTCGGTCGACGTTCGCAATGCGCCTGAGATCTCGATGGCCGAGGGTTGCATCAGCAACACCGCTCGCGCTTCCGGATCGGCAAGTCGAGGGAGCGTCCGCCGCCAAACCTACCGATGTAGTACCGACCCCGCGGGCACGGCGCTGCAAATCCGATATCCACTGTTCAATCCTTCCGTTTCCACACTCGTTCGCATCTCGAGACAGTCCGGCGAAAAGCACTCGCTCCTGGCGTCGCCCGAGCAAACCGAAGTCATCATCCCCGAGACCGAGAGCTTTGGAAGCGTCGCCCACGACTATCTCTCCCTCGGCATCCGACACATCCTCGAAGGCTACGACCATCTGCTGTTCTTGGTGTGTCTCATGCTCATCGCCGGCACCTGGCGTCGCATTCTCATCACGATCACGGGCTTCACCATTGCGCACTCGATGACCCTCGCACTCAGCGCCCTCGGCCTCGTCCGCGTGCCCGTTCCGGCAGTCGAAGCCGCCATCGCATTGAGCATCGTTTTTTTGGCCGTCGAAATCGTACGCGGCGACAAAAACAGTCTCACCTACCGCTACCCCATCGCCGTCTCGTCGTCCTTCGGCCTTCTGCACGGCTTTGGGTTTGCCGCGGTGCTCGGCGAAACCGGTCTGCCCCAAACCGAGATCCCGACCGCCCTCCTCTTCTTCAACCTGGGCGTGGAGCTCGGGCAGATCCTGTTCGTGCTAGGCGTCATCGGCGTGTATCAACTCGTTCGCCTCGCGGGCCGCACGCTGGCGAATCGCGACCTTTCGATCGATGCACTTCGCCCGCTGCAAGCCCCATCGGCCTACGCAGTCGGCATCCTCGCCTCGTTTTGGATGATTCAGCGGGTCGCGGCGTTTTGGACTAGCTGAAACCAGACGAGCTGGGGCAGTCTACTCTGCATGTCGGTGATCGCGGTTCGCGTATTTCGTTCCGTACGGGCATTGCGGCTCGGCGTGTTTGTCCTTCTCTTTGGGACAGGCTCGCAAGTGGAGCTCGCGCACGCCCAGCATCCGCTCGAGCCGCCAGACACCTCGAGCCCGCGGCAAACTTTGAGCACCTTTCTGACGGCGACGGACCAGATGCTGATCCTCATACGAGACGAGGGCGCCGGAAAGAGAACCCGGGAAGGCCTGCGGCAGCTCGAACAGCTCGACATCCGGTCCTTGCGTACGCTCGACATGAGCGGTGTCGCGCCCGAGGCCCGCATCAAGACCGGGCCAAAAGTGCAGGTGTTTCTCTATGAGGTTCTGTCCCGAATCGAGGTGCCTCCGATGGAACAGGTTCCCGGCACCGATGAGATCGATGGGAACCCGGACCTGGACCACTGGACCTTGCCTCACACGGAAATTCGCATTCGACGTGTCGACGAAGGTCCGCGCCGAGGCGAGTTCCTGTTCGACCCTGACACCGTCGCCCGTGCACAAGAGTTTTACGAGCGCACCCAAGATTTGCCCTATCTTCGGCAGCCGCCCATCGAAGACTTCAGCTCCTTCCTCGAGGTCTATGGAGGTTGGAACGTGCCGATGGCCTGGGTCGATGCGCTTCCCAAGTCGCTGCGAAGCGTGGCCTGGAACCTGGCCTGGTGGAAGTGGATCGTTCTCTTGGTCGCAGCTTTGGCGAACGTCGCCCTCATTCTGTTTGTGCACCGGCTCACTCGCCGCAAGGGCCAGCCTCGCTCGACATGGGGCTACGTCTTTCGCCTGACGCTTCCCATGACCGTCTTTGTTTCGGCCCTCTGGTTCGTCCCATTCGTCTCGGACGAGATCAATGCGACTGGTGCCATCGGGAATGTCCTTCGGCTCTCGAGCACCGCAGTGGCGTATGTGTCCTTAGCGTGGGCGATCTGGCTATTTGCGGTGGCGATCGGAGAGGCCATCGCAACCAGGTCGCGCATTCGTGCCGAGAGCCTCGACGCGAGCTTGATCCGTCTGACGTCTCAGGTCATCGGAATGGGGGCCGCCATCGTGCTGGTCTTTCGCGGTGCGGACCAAATCGGGCTGCCACTCGTTGGCCTGGTCGCGAGTATCAGCATTGGCGGGCTCGCGATCGCTCTTGCAGCCCAGGATACGCTCAAGAGCCTGCTCGGCAGCCTGACGATCCTCGTCGACCAACCCTACCGAGTCGGGGAAAGAATCGTTGCCGGCGGGCATGACGGGGTCGTCGAGCGCATCGGGCTGCGCTCGACCGGGATCCGGCAACTCGACGGCAACGTGACTTCGATTCCCAACGAACGCATGGCCACGATGAACATCGAGAACATCGGGCGGCGAGGCAGCATTCGCCGAAAGGCGCAGCTTCGAATTGCCACGGGCACTCCGCGGGAAAAAGTCGAACAGGCGGTGCAGATCGTCCGAGAGATCCTGGCGAACCACGAAGGCATGCCCTTAAACAGTCCCGCTCGCGTCTACTTCGACGAGTTCAATCCCGATTCATTGAGCATCCGATTCTTCTACTGGTACTCGCCCCCCGACTACTGGGCGTTTTCCGAATTCAGCGAACGCGTCAATTTCGAAATCATCCGGCGCTTCGCGGAAGCCGGCATCGAGCTGGCGCCGCCGACCTCACGAACACAGATCACAGATGAGTCGGGGCAGCCGGTGGCTTTGCCGGTGCCGAGCGAAGCTCCGCCCAAAAGCTAGCTCGCTCGGCGCCAGGCCAACATGGATCAAAACGAATGGGGGAGCTCTTACTCGGGAGCAGGCTCGGCCGGCGCGGGCGGGTCGTTCGTCATTTTGCCCCGCTTCTCAGCCTTGATCGTTTGCTTATCTCCCCGTTTCCCCCTGCCTTTGTCGATGGGAGGCGGCACCTGGTAGTCCGACGACAGCGCCGTCACGGCGCCGTCGATGATCCAGGTGTCGGAATCCGGGTAGTACACGTAGACCGCCTTCTGCTCGCAACCGCGCACCGCGATCTGCGTGGCCATCTTCCGCGCGCCCTCGATATCGACGACGTTGAGCTTCAGCTCCTCCTTCGGGCACGAGAGATCGAATGCGGCGCGGCGAGTCACCGTCGTGTTCGCGTTCTTGTTGTGCTTGCAGGCGGTGGCCGCGACTACGACCGCGGCAGCGAGGATGAGACGTATCAACACGTCAGTGTTTATGCACCGTGGCCCAAAAATACGCCAGCGGTTTCTAGCTTTGGCCCCCCGGAGGCTTGTTGGAGATTTACGATCCATCTTCCTCTCCTGACATCGACGCGGCGATATGCAGCCCGACGAGCCTAGCGATGACCACAGCCAGATAAAGCGTGCCAAAAACCCCTTCGAGGACGGCCAAAGGGCGGGCCAGTGCCGACACCGGCAGGATGTCCCCGTACCCCACCGTCGTCATGCTCACCAGGCTGAAATAGAGAAGCGCGTCGCCAAGCGCCAGAGGTCCCGCGCCGTCCGGAAGTCCCGAAAAGGAGCCGGGCTGCAGCACTTCGATCACTTCGAATACGAAAGAAAATGCAATGGCCGCGAGAAGGTACACGATCACGGCGCCGTAGATCATGTTGGTCGTGACCTTGCGCTCCACGAAGAGCTGCTTCCCGATGATCACGATCGCATACAAAATCCAAGTCACCGTGATCACCGATGAAACGAGCTCGAAGCCGGTGCCGCCCGCAAATATTGCGCTCCAGCGGACGAGCAGAGTGAGCGCGGTGAGCGCGAGGAAGGGCCAGCTATGGCCGGCTCGCGCGGCAGCCGAATAGGCACCGGCCACGAGCACGAGGTCGAGCAAGGCCTCGACGATAAACATCGCGCCTGGGCCGGTCGCCGATGGCGCGACGACGATCAAGAGGATCAAGACGAACAGAAGCCCACCGTAATTGGGCGAGCGGTGCGCGCTCGGCATCAAGGAGTAGCGATTTGACATCATGGGGCTACAGAGCGAGTCTCGGCGCTGCAAGAATGACTGAGGTCGACGTTAACGCCGCCGCGGGGCGCAAGCAACTGAGACGCCTCGAGACGTTTCTCGACGTCGCCTACGCCGTCTTGTTCGTCGATTTCATCATGTACCTCCCCCACACGGAAGACATGGCCTGGACCGAGCTTCCGTACGGGCTCCTGTCGCTCCTGATCGACGACTCCGCCAATCTATTGAGGCTGATTATCGCGGTGGGGCTCACTCTGATCTCGTGGAATCTGACCCACAAACTGTTGGGTCCTCTGGATCGAACCAACGCGAGACACACCTTGCTGGCATTGTTGCAACTGATTTTCGTGTGCCTGTTTCTCTTTTTCGCGATCGCCGACCCTGAGCTCGAGAGCCTTTCTTCACCGGTTGGGCAAAGCCTCTCGCTCGCCCTTTCGGGCTTCATCGGCATCGCGGGTTGGTCTTACGCTCGCAAGAACGGTCTCGTTCGCGCCGACTTGAGCGAAACCGAGAAAGATGACGTTCCGAGGAATGCTATCGTCGAGCCGGTGACCGCTCTGTTGAACACTGGGTTCGCGTTCGTCGGACCCGCCGCATGGACGGCGGGCTGGTTCGTCATCCCGATGGTCCTGGTCACCGGCCGAGGTCGGTTGGAGCGCCGGCGGGAACGCGCTAGGGTCGGCGAACGATGAGGCTCTTCTCTTCGCTCGCTGCGATCGCGTTCGCCGTAGTCCTTGACTCGTGCAACTCGACCGACCTCCCCACAGCGCCGAATCTTCAGCCGGTGCTGCAAGCGTATGAGAACCCCACCGCCGTGGTCGACGGGGAGATCATGGCCGAGGTCGCCGATGAAATCGCGGAAGCGTATGAGGAGATCGACGACTCGGAGATTTTCGAAGAGATTCTCAACGTCATCATTGAAGTCCAGGAAGAGATCAAAAACTCCACCGCCAAGGCTTGCAGCGGTGGAGCCAACGATGGCAGCGCCTGCACCGACGACGCGGCTTGTCCCGATGGCACTTGCGTTACCACCGGAGACCTCGTTCTCAATGCGACCTGTAGTGGCGGAGACAACAATGGCAAAGCCTGCGACGTCGGCGACGACACGGCTTGTCCGAATGGCACTTGCGGCGGCGGGGTGACCCTTCCAAGTCCTACTGGGGCCGTTCGGATCAATTACATCTGCCCGGGCTGGGACCAAAGCCAATTCGATGAGGGCAATGATGCCGAGCCGGACTCCGCAAACGGCTCGATCGATCTGTTCATGACACTCGACAGCGGAGGGATCGGGCGGGTTGTGTGGGGCACAGCAGTAAACTGTCTGTACCTCGTGCCGCCGCCCGAGGATAGCAATTGCGAAGCCGCTGGATGTCCCGAAGCGTCGTACGACGGAGCCCTTGCACTGGATTTGGGCCCCGATTGGGTTAGTGAAGACATTGAACAGCTGCCCGTCACTTTCGTCGTCGAAGGAACGATTGGGTTCGACGGCGACGACTTCCGCATCAACCAGAGCTTTCGCGTGGTCCTCGCGGACGAGTCGGGGCTCGTGATCTTGGTGGACCTCGCAGATCCGGCGTTGTCGGAGACGTTCAACTACATCTTTGCGGGAACTGAACAGGCCATCCAAGATGCGATGGGCGAGTTTAGATGCAGCCTAGAGGAGAGTCGATGTTTCGACGAATCAGGAACACTCTTCTCCTGGTAGCGCTCGCACTGAGCGTGACGTCGGCGGGGATGGGGTTCTATCCCAGCTCGGCCCGCGCCTATCACACCTACGAGGAGCGCATCCTCGACACCACGGCGTATAGCCTTGCTCGCCGGCGGGTCCGCCTCGGCTTGATGCAGCTGAGCTACGGGATCATCGACCAACTACAGGTCACGACCTTCACCATGCCTTGGATCCTCGGGGCGATCTTTCAGGATGTCGCACCAAACGTAGCGCTCAAGTCGACCTTCTACGACCGCAGACGCCTGGCGCTGAGCGTTGGGGCCGGATTCTTGACTGGCACCATCGAGCAGCCAGACGATACGAAAATCAGGTATTTCCTGATTCCGGTCTCCTTCGCAGCGTCCGTGCGGATCAATTCCGACTTCAGCACGCACTTCGGAGCAAGGTTCACCGCCGTCAACGGGGATGCCGATTCGCAGCCGGAAGGCACCGCAGTCGAAGGCGCGGTCGTGGTCGATTTCCTTCAGCTCTGGGGGATGGCCGAATGGCGGCTCTCTCGCGTGGTCGCCTTCACGTTCACGGTCAGATGGGTCCCTTATGTCAGCGACCTCCTGGTCGAAGGGACTCTCGACGCAGGGAACCCGGCCATCGGCGTTCAGCTCGAGGCTGATTTGAGCAAGTTGCAAAACGCCTTCGCCCTCATCCCCGGCTTCGTGTTCTCATGGGACCGCGCCAACATCCGACTTGGGGTCGGCTACAGCAGTTTCTTCGTCGACGGTTTCTATCTGGTGATACCCGGCGACGTGCTTAGCAACGTCTCCCCCGAGTTTGACATCTTCGTGCGGTTCTAGTCCGCTTTTGGGGGCCGCCGGCGCCTGTGCTAGCCTCCGCGCCATGAAACGAACGGTCTCCGCATGGCTGATGATGCTCGTCTTGAGCGCATGCGCCTCGTCCAAATCCTCCACGAACGACGGCTCGACGATCGGCAAGGGCGTCGACGTCGAAACGATGCGGCCCCCCGAGGCGGCCCAGGTCGTCCAGGAGTTCCAAAAAGCCTACGGCATCCCGCCAATTCCGCCTCCCGACACGCCTGTGACCTCCATGGCGCAGGTGCTGGAGATCATCCGAGGCGACCGTTTGCCGGAGTACGAAGCGGCAAGGCGATTCGCCGCAGGCAAGCAGGGCACAGAGGCGCTCACCCTGCGTGGCTATCTCGATTTGTCCTACGCCGGCGCTCTAATGACCGCGGCGTGGATTCTGGAACACGAACGCAGGCAAGATCTCACCGAGCTCCGTCAGCTAACCATGAGTCGCCCGATGGAAGGCAATGCAAGCGCGGGGGAAGACCAGGCACGCGCCGCAAAGCTGCAAGCGAAGACCGCGGATCTCCGAAAGGTGATTCGCGCCTTGCGCATCCTCTCTGACGCTCCACTCGTCTCGGGCGCGGACTTGATCAAGCAAGCGATCAGCCAAGACCCGAAATCGCAGCTCGCCTATTTGGCCAACGCGAATTACTTTCGCCTGCGCGGCAACTGGCTCGAGTACGATCGCATGATGGGATACGCCGACGAAGGGCCGGACGACCCCCCCGTACGCACCTACCTGCGCGCGATGGAAGCCTTCGAGCGCTACGTCGACCCCGCCCGCTGCGAAAAGCTCCTCAAAGAAACGGTCGCCAAACGCCCTGACTTCGTCCGCGCCCAAGCCAACCTCGTCCTCGTAAACGAAAACATCGACGAAAAATACGCCGCGCTCCAGACCCTCAAACAAATGAGCCCCAACCACCTCGTCGTCCGCCTAGCCGGCACCATGATCGAAGAAGAATACAAAACCAGCCAAGAGCTCAAGGGCGCACTCTCGGACTAGAGTCGCTGGCACTCTCGCTGCCTACGGGGGGATCGGGCGGAGCTCGACGGTGATCGTCGTGAGGCCGCGTGGCAGCTCTAGCTCCATGTCGTGCGGGAAGTGATCCTCTGCTTGCACCGTCATCAGATGCGCACCGGGAGCGAGCGCTTTGGGCTCCTGTGAAAGGACCGTGGCGCGACCAAAGTAGTGGCCGTCGATGTAGACCGAAGCGTTCGGCGGCGTCGTGTTGATTTGCAGCCTTGCCGGCTCCGGCGCCACCGTGTGCTTGTTCGCGCAGCTCATCGCGACGAACGCAAGCGCGAACGCGCCGACCCTCACTCCCATTCGATCGTCGATGGGGGCTTGGACGAGATGTCGTAGCAGACGCGGTTGCAGCCTCGAACCTCGTTGATGATGCGGGTCGAGACCCGAGCCAACACCTCGTGCGGAATGCGTGACCAGTCAGCGGTCATGCCGTCTCTCGAGTCGACGGCGCGGATGGCGACGACGTAATCGTAGGTCCGCTCGTCACCCATTACCCCAACGGTGCGTACGGGGAGGATTACGCAAAACGCCTGCCAGATCTTGTCGTACAGATCCGAAGCGCGAAGCTCTTCCATGAAAATCGCATCGGCCTCCCGAAGGATGTCGAGCTTCTCCCGCTCGATGGCGCCTGGACACCGAACCGCAAGCCCCGGCCCCGGAAAGGGGTGACGCCAAAGCAAATCGTGCGGCATGCCCATCGCCTCGCCGACCTCGCGAACCTCGTCCTTGAACAGCAGGCGCAGCGGCTCGATGAGCTCGAGGTGCAGGGTATCGGGCAAGCCCCCGACATTGTGGTGGCTCTTGATGACCGCGCTCGGCCCCTTGAACGAGAGGCTCTCGATCACGTCCGGATAAAGCGTGCCCTGCACGAGGTAGCCGACATCGTCGAGCTTCTCGGCTTCACGCTGGAAGACGTCGATGAACACGCGGCCAATGATCTTTCGTTTCTTCTCCGGGTCACTCACCCCGTGTAGCTGATCGAGAAACTCGTCTGCGGCGTCGACGTGAATGAGCTTGAGACCAAAGTGATCGCGGTACGTGTGAACGACGCTCTCGGCCTCGTCTTTGCGAAGAAGGCCATTGTCGACGAAGATGCAGGTGAGGCGATCGCCAATTGCTTTGGACACGAGCATCGCTGCGACCGAGGAGTCCACGCCACCGGACAGGCCGCAGACCGCCGCACGATCACCCACCTGACGGCGAATCGACCCGACGCTCTGCTCGACGAACGAACCGGGGGTCCAGTTGGGCTTGCACCCTGCGACCTCGAACAAGAAAGCCCGAAGCATCTCGACGCCGCGCGGCGTGTGGGCCACTTCCGGGTGAAACTGTACACCGAAGATCTTGCGCCCGAGGTTCGCCACGGCGGCGAACGGGCTGCTCGAGGTTCGCGCGATGGTCTCGAAGCCCTCGGGCAAACGCTGGACGCGGTCACCGTGACTCATCCAGACGTCGACCTGCGAACCCGCCTGAAAACCGTGAAGAAGCCCCTCGGGCTTGAGTACCTCGAGACGCGCTGGACCGTACTCCCGCTCATCCGCCCGCTCGACCTGGCCGCCGAGCAAATGGCTGGTGAGCTGCATGCCGTAGCAGATGCCCAGGACCGGGACCCCGAGGTCGAACACGCCCGGATCGACAGTCGGCGACCCTTCCGCGAACACGCTCGCCGGCCCGCCACTCAAAATGATCGCCTTCGGTCCCGTCTCCCGAATCTCGCTGAGCGAATAGGTGCACGGCTGAATCTCGCAATAGACGTGCTGCTCGCGAATTCGCCGAGCGATGAGCTGGGTGTACTGCGACCCGAAATCGAGAATCAAAACCCCATCGACGATCATGGCGCGGGTCTATCATGGGCCCTGAGACCGGTCGAGGACGGCAACCGGAGCGCGGCGAAACGCCATGGGAGGGTGCGACGGACGGGGCGGCCTGCAAAGGTGGCCGGAAGGGACTGGGGGCCAGGGGCCACGCACGCCGCCCCTCGGAGCTCGCGCCAATCGGGGGGGTTGCTGTCTTGCCGATTGTCACTCACACGCCGCCGAACCCTCCCATGGCGTTTCGCCGCGCCCCTCTGTACGGAGACACGAACAACCACCTCCCCCAACAGCAGGCGGCAGCGCGAGCCCGAAGGGCGAAGCCCGGCGCGAACGCGCCGGCAAGCCTAAGCGAAGCGCAAGGCGCGCCAGGGAGGACTACGGGTGGGGGTGGGCGGGGCGGTGTAAACGAACCCTACCCGACAACCCACCCAAGACCCGACCCCCCAACACCCGCGGCAGCGCGAGCGGTCCGACGCCGCCCCGTCAACTCACCCGGTAGTTCGGCGCTTCCTTCGTCACCATCACGTCGTGCACGTGACTCTCGTGAAGCCCGGCAGGACTGATCCGAACGAACTCAGCGTTCTTCTGAAGCTCCGCGATCGAAGGATTGCCCGTGTAGCCCATTCCGGCGCGCAGGCCGCCGACGAGCTGATACAGAACCGTCGACAAAGGTCCGCGATACGGCACGCGGCCCTCGATCCCTTCGGGCACGAGCTTGCCAACGTCCGAGATGTCGGCCTGCGCGTAGCGATCCGACGAGCCCTCTCGCATTGCGCCGAGGGAGCCCATGCCGCGATACGACTTGTAGGTTCGTCCCTGGTACAGGACGAGCTCGCCGGGCGCCTCGTCGGTGCCCGCAAAGAGCGAGCCGATCATCACACTCGCGGCGCCTGCGGCGATCGCCTTCACCGCATCGCCCGAGTACTTCACGCCGCCGTCGGCGATGATGGGAACACCGTGTGTGCGCCCGACCCGGGCGCAGTCCATGACTGCGGTCACCTGGGGAACGCCAATGCCGGCCACCACGCGGGTGGTGCAAATCGAGCCCGGACCCATGCCCACCTTGACCGCGTCCGCGCCCGCATCGATGAGCGCCTTGGTCGCATCGGCCGTCGCCACGTTGCCGGCGACCACCTGGATGTCCGGGTACTGTGCCTTCGTGTCCCGCACCGCATCGATCACACCCTTGGTGTGTCCGTGGGCGGTGTCGATGATGAGCACGTCGACGCCGGCTCGCGCCAATGCTTCGGTACGCTTGTCTCGATCTGGGCCTACGCCCAGCGCCGCGCCGACACAGAGACGGCCGAGCGAATCCTTGATCGAATCGGGGTAACGGTCTGCCTGCAGCAAGTCCTTGATCGTGATCAGGCCGACGAGATCGCCATCGTCCCCGACTACCAAGAGCTTCTCGATGCGGTGCTTGTGCAACAGCTCCCGTGCCTTGTCCTGCTCGACACCCGGCGGCACCGTGACGAGCTCCTTCGTCATCAGTTGAGCCACCTTCTGATTGAGGTTCTGCTCGAAGCGAATGTCACGGCTGGTGAGAATGCCGACCGGCCTGGTGCCCTCGACGACTGGAAGCCCCGAAATCTCGTGGCGCCGCATCAGTTCGAGCGCGTCATGAAGCGATTCGCCGGGACCCACAGTCACCGGGTCGACGATCATTCCCGTCTCGGCCCGCTTTACCTTGGTGACCTCGAGCGCTTGTAGCTCTGGGCTCATGTTCTTGTGCAGAATTCCGATGCCGCCTTCACGCGCCATGGTGATCGCGGTGCGCCATTCGGTCACCGTGTCCATTGCGCTCGATGCGAACGGAATGCGCAGCTCGAGGTCACGTGTGAAACGCGTCGAAACGTCAGCGTTCGCGGGAAGAAAATCCGCGTAAGCCGGAAGGAGCAACACGTCATCAAAGGTGAGTGCTTCCCGCAGGATGCTGTCAGTCACCGGAACCTCCCAAGGACCCTAAAAATTGGCGCCGAGTATAGCGCCCCGGTGACGGTGCGCTAGTAGGCGCGCGGGAAGTCCTGAATCTCCACCTGGTCGAGGGCGAACCGGATGAGGGCGCTTCGGCTGATACGGCGATGGCCCTGCTTTTTGAGCTTCGCGACCATCTTGTCGAGCTGGGCCAGATCTTCTTTGTAGAGGGAAATGCAAATCACGTCGTAGTGGTCCGGCTTTTTCGCCTTCTTGGGCTTCCCGCGGCTCCGCTTCCCGGGCTTGTCGCCATAGAAGCTGTCGCGCAAGACCGCGCTCACTTCGTCGCCTTCGAAAACCCCTCGTACCCCTGCTGTTTCACGTCGCTTCATGTGCCCCCCTAAGATGCAACCGAGAGTGAAGCCCGCATCTTCGCTCTCTGACCGGTCGCGGCAACGGCGGTCACCCGTTGCACCAAACGCATGTAGTCCTCCGCACCATGGCTCTTCGGCGCGTACTCGAAGATCGTCTGCTTCGCGCTCGGGGCCTCTCGGAGTTTGGTGTTGATTCGAATTGGATCGTAGCAACGGCTTTCGAAGTGCTCGCGTAGCGTCAGGATAGCCTCTCGCGAGATCCGATTGCGCACATCGAAGAAGGTCGGCAGGACGCCGAGCAGCTCGACATCGTGCTGCAGCAGCTCGCGGACATTTCGAATCGTCCGAAGGACCTGCTTCACGCCGATCAAGGAAAGGTAATCGCAGGCCACCGGCACGACGACGCTGTCGACGTAGACCATGGCGTTCTGATTCATCAACGAAAGCGCCGGCGCGCAATCGACGACGACGGTGTCATAGTCCCGGCACGCTTCGCCCAGCCGCTCGCGCATGATGCGGTCACGATTCGGACGCTCGGCAAGATAGAGCTCGGCCGCAGCAAGCGACTCGTTCGACGTGAGTACGTCGAGCCCCTCTCGCACGGGTACCGCGATGTCGGCCGCTTTCGCGCCATTGACGAGCACGTGGTAGAGCGAGCGCTGTCCGGCGATCCCCAGCGAAGCGCCGACGTTGCCCTGCCCGTCCGCGTCGATGAGCAAGACACGGCGTCCGGACTCCGCCAAGCCAGCCGCCAGATTGATCGAGGTCGTCGTCTTCCCGGTGCCGCCCTTGTGGTTGAACACCGCAATTCGCTTTGGCGCTGGGCGCGTGAGCCCCACCTCGCTGTGGCGTTGCTCCCCGCGTTCCCTGCATCCAGTCGAGCAGAAATATTGGCGACGCCCATCGCTGACGCTCATCTGGTAGGGATATTCGATCTCGAAGGTGGCTCCGCATGTGTCGCATCCGTGCACTCCATCTTCCCCGAGCAGCAACTTCTGCTGGCAAGCTGTCGAGCAGATGTAGAGGTACCTCCCGTTCTCCTCGCGAACCTGGTAGCGAAATCGCGCCTCGAAGCTCTTTTCGCAAACATGACAAGTCGATTGCATCACCACTCCCCGAAGTTATCGAAGTACTTCTTGAAGTGGTTCAACCAGAACACACTGCACCGGTCAAAAAACCGGACGCGATTTTCCGGCTTAGAGGTCTAGCTCGACGGCGTCTGCGGCCGGGGCCTTCTCCATGATGAACTGGTAGCGAGCCGCCGGGTCTTTGCCCATGAGCTCACTGAAGACCCGATCGGCCTCTAGCTCACCGTCGATCATGACCCGCAGAGCCCTCCGGCGGGTCTTGTCGAGCGTGGTTTCCCGAAGCTCTTCGGCCGTCATTTCACCGAGGCCCTTGAAGCGGCTGATCTCGACCTTCGCATTCCCCGGCGCCTCGGCGATGATGCGGTCGCGCTCTTCGTCGTCGAGCGCCCAGTGCACCTGCTTGCCGATGTCGAGCCGATAGAGCGGAGGCTGCGCCAAGAACACGTGCCCGGCCTTCACGAGCCCGGGCAGCATCCGAAAGAAAAACGTCAACAAGAGCGTCGCGATGTGGTGCCCATCGCTGTCGGCGTCCATCAAGAGGAATACCCGGCCGTAGCGCAGCTTCGAGATATCGAAGTCTTTCCCAATCCCACAGCCGAGCGCGCTCACGATGTCCTGAAGCTCACGATTCCCGAGAATCTGCGCCTGCGACGCCCGCTCCGCGTTCAAAACCTTTCCACGCAGCGGCAGGATCGCCTGGGTCTTTCGATCTCGTCCCTGCTTGGCGTTGCCACCGGCGCTGTCGCCCTCGACCAAAAAGAGCTCGCTGTCCTGCGGATTGGTGCTCGAACAGTCGGCGAGCTTGCCGGGCAAATTCAATCGGTGGCTCACGGCGGTCTTGCGGGAAACCTGCTGGCTCGCCGCTCGGCTCGCAGCGCGCGCGCGTGAGGAAATGATGACGCGAGCAATGATCGATTCGGCCGCGGTCTTGTTGTTGAGGAGCCACTGCTCGAACGCAGTTCGCACCGATGACTCGATTTGCGCCGTGATCTCGGGGTTATTGAGCCGATCCTTGGTCTGCCCCTGAAACTGCGGTTCCTCTACGTACACGCTCAACAGCGCGACCAGCCCCTCGCGAATGTCGTCAGCGGTGACCTTCACGCCCTTCGGCGTGAGCTTGTGCGTCTCCATGTGGTTTCGAATGGCCTTCGTGAGCCCCTGCTTGAACCCATTCTCGTGCGTGCCCCCCGAACCCGTGGGGATGCCATTGGCGTACGAGCGAATCAACTCGTCCGTGTCCTCCGTCCACCGCAGCGCCACTTCGAGACGCGGGTCCCCCTCGCTCTCGACGGTGAACGCCTCGGCATGCACCGAAGGCTGCCCGCTCTCGGTGACCAGCTTGTCGAGAAAGTCGACGATCCCTCCTGGATGCTCGAACTCCTGGCGCTCGCCGTTCTTCTCGTCGACGAAAACGATTTTGAGGCCCCGATGAAGATAGGTCTTTGCTTCGAGACGATCCGCCACGCGCTTGGAATCAAAAGCAGTCCGCTTGCCGAAAATCTCCATGTCGGGTCGGAAATGAATCGAGGTGCCGCGCTTGCTGGTCTTCGCTCCTCGCTTGAGCTTCGCGGTTGCCTTGCCTCGTACGTAAGGCTGCGAGTAGGTCCTGCCCCCGCGCCAAACGGTCGCGGTCAGCTCCGAAGAGAGCGCATTGACGACCGATGAGCCCACGCCGTGCAGGCCGCCCGCGACCTGGTAGCTCTTCCCTTCGAACTTTCCGCCGGCATGAAGGGTGGTGAGGATGAGCTCCAGCGCCGACTTCTTGAACTTCGGATGGGTGTCGACCGGAATGCCGCGCCCGTTGTCGGTGATCGTCGCGCCGTGGTGATCCTTCTCGAGCACCACCTCGATGCGAGACGCATGCCCGTTGATCGCTTCGTCCACGGAGTTGTCGAGGATCTCCCAAAGCAAGTGATGGTAGCCGTGCGCGTCGGTGCCTCCGATGTACATCGCGGGCCGCTTGCGGACGGGCTCCAAGCCTTCGAGAACGTCGATGTCTTTGGCGGTGTACGCCACTACTCCTCCGGGAACGCGGGAATCTCGGGTTCTTGATAGACTTCGCCTTCGACCGCGCCGCGCGTGAAGAGCTGAAAGCCCTTCCCGCCGCGGGACACGATTTCGTACTTGCGGAGCGTGATTCGGTACTCGCTGCCTCCGTCGCGCTGGGCGATCAAGACGTCGTCTTCATAGGACAGCACTCTTGCAGCCAAGACTTCGTCGTCCTTGGCCAACTTGATGAGCATGACGCCCCGGCCCGCACCGGCCAACAGCGAAACATCATCGGCTTCACAAATCAGGGCGCGACGTTGCTTCGTCACGCAGGCCACGCAATCCTCCGCGAAGACCGGCGCGACATAAATCACTTCGTCCCCCTGCTTCGGTCGCGTGAACTTGCGGCCCGAACGCGTGGACGGCTCTCGATGGGCACGGAGCGAGAATCGTAGGGCGAGCCCGCCACGCGTGACCGCGATCGCATAGGGCTCCTCGGGCTCCTCGGATCCCTCGTCCATGGGCGGCACATCCAAGAAACGAGGGTCGAACCCCATTGCGCCGACGACGCGCTCCCCGTCGGCCATCTTGAACATGGTCTGTAACGGCGTGCCGTGGCCGGTCGTGGCGGCGATGTCGACGATCCGGCTCACGTAGCAGACGCCATGACTGCTGAAGAACGCCACCGTGCTCTTGGTCGACCCGGCCAGCACCGCCAGCACCCGATCGCCCTTTCGTACCCGAGTCGAGGCCACGTCCTTGACACGCTGCTGACGTTTGACCCAACCTTGCTCGGTAACCACGACCATTGCGTCCTCGTCGACGATGAATGCCTCGGCATCGAACTCGGGCTCGTCGAGCTTGGCACTGATGCGAGTGCGGCGCGGGT
>JAOTXX010000074.1 GCA_029862185.1 Myxococcales bacterium | reverse complement strand
CTTCGGCGTCCAAGAGAATGCGTCCATTGAAGCCCAGCGGTTCGGTGGGTGAAGTCTCGTCGACCCATTCGCCGGCGCTCTGGCCGTAGACTGCGGTGCTGGACGTGAAAAAGACGCGGCGAAGTGGGCAATTTGCGTTTCGCAAGGCAGCTAGGAGGTCCCGAAGGCCGTCGACGTAAATCGCGCGGTAATGGTCTTCGTCTCGGCGGTCGGCGCTCGCGGCGTAAAAGAGGTAGTCGAAGGCAGCCGGTGGGGTGCCGAAACCGCTCGGCTCGGTCAAATCGATGCGCCAAGGTTGGACCCGTTCGCCCAACGCCTCGACTCGGCGGCGCACCCCCCAGACCTCGCAGCCCTCGGTCAGGAGCCGTGCGGCGAGTGCGTTTCCGACGTCGCCACAACCCGCGATCAAGACTTTGTCAGTCATGGATTAGCCACAGAGGCGATTTCCGCCCTTGCCCTTCGCGGAATATGCGAAATCGTCAGCCCGTTTCAAGACGGCTTCCACCGTGTCTCCTGGGCGGGCGATACTCAAGCCGGCGCTTGCGGTGACCGGCTTCGCTGGGTCGAACTTCATGCCAACCTCCCGGATCGCCGTCACGAAACGGTTCCCCGCGACACGCCCTTCGTCCTGATTGGTGTCCTGAAGCACGATCACAAACTCGTCGCCGCCATATCGGCCGGCGACATCGACCTCACGCGTCGACCGCCGAAGTGCCTCGGCGACGCTCTTGAGCACCTGATCGCCTTCGAGGTGGCCTCGCATGTCGTTGACTCGCTTGAACTGGTCCAGGTCGATCATCACGACAGCCATCGGCCTTCCGCGATTCAACCAGGCCAGCCCTTGCTCGATGTGGCTCAAGATGTGTCGACGATTCCAGAGCTTCGTCAGTGGGTCCTGCCGTGAAAGCTCCCCGAGACGTTCGTTGGCGGTCACCAGCTCGGTTTCGCGCTGGTTGATCTTCCGGATCAGCGTCGCCACGATCGCGGTGCCAAACATCAGAAGTGTGGTGACCAGGACAGCCTGCAAGAAGCCGTCGATCGGGCTGGGTCGTCCGGACTGCATCCAGGCGGGTCCATCCGGAGCGAACGGCAGCACGCCTCGGACCTCCATCATGACGACCGCCGAATACATCGCCGCCCCTACGCCCGAAAGCAAAACACCCATTCTCGGTGTCACGACGAGCGAGTTCACGATTCCGGCGACGAAGTAGAGTGCCACCATCACCGTGCGGGAGGAGCCGACGCGCTGGACGATGAACGTCAGCAAGGCCATGTCGAGAATTCCGCCGAGCACCGGACGCCACGGTTTGGCGATATCGCGCCAGATCAAGAACTGCTCGACGATTGCGACGCCGGCGTAGGCGATGAACACCCAACGATGCGCAGCCATCGGCGGATACAAGAGGGGGACCAGCCAAATCCCGCAGGCCGCTAACATGAAGCGAACCCACGCCGTACCAAAAGCCAATCGGTTGGAATTCATTGCAGGCGCACCAGTCTAAGCATAGTAGCTTAACCCATCAGGAGTATGTCAGGGTGGCAAGCCCATTGGCCAACGCTGGAAGGCGTGCGCCGAACTACGGGCGCATGCCAGCTTTTAAGGTCATTACGCGGTTTCTCGGAGATGAGGTTTGAAGCAGATGAATGACGACGCGACGACCGCGCGGCTGAAGGAGTTACTCGAACAACGGATTGTCTTTTTCGACGGTGCGATGGGCACGATGATACAGCGCGCGGGCCTCGGGGAGGCTGACTTTCGAGGCGACCGCTTCGCCGACCACCCGAGCAGCCTGCAGGGCAACAACGACCTGCTGGTTCTCACGCGGCCGGACGTGATCCGTGGAATCCACGAAGAGTACCTCGATGCTGGCGCAGACATCATCGAGACCAACACGTTCAACGCGAACGCGTTCTCGCAAGCCGACTATGACCTGCAGGAGGTGGTGTACGAGCTCAACGTTGCTGCTGCACGTCTTGCCAAAGAAGCGACTGCAAGCCGCTCCGACAGGCAATGCTACGTCGCCGGTGCGATCGGTCCGCTCAACAAGACCTTGAGCCTCAGTCCCGACGTCGACGATCCGGGCTACCGGGCGCTCACCTTCGATGAAGCGCGGGACGCATATGCGGAGCAGGTGCGTGGCCTCCTCGACGGTGGTTCCGACTTGCTGCTGGTCGAAACGATTTTTGATACGCTCAATGCCAAGGCTGCGCTCTGCGCGATCGAGGACGTCTTCGAAGAGAAGGGCGTCCGGCTCCCGCTGGTGATTTCGGTCACCATCGTGGACAAGAGCGGGCGCACCCTCTCGGGACAGACCGTCGAGGCGTTTTATTTGTCGATCGAGCACGCACGGCCCCTTGCCGTTGGGATCAACTGCTCGCTCGGTGCGCAAGAGATGCGCCCGTTCTTGAAGGAGCTGGCTGGGGTCGCGGATTGCTACGTGCATTGCTACCCGAACGCCGGCCTCCCCAATGCGTTTGGCGGCTATGACCAAACCCCGGAGCAGATGAGCGAGCTGTTGCGTGGCTTCGCCGTGGACGGAATGATCAACATCATCGGCGGCTGCTGCGGAACGACGCCTGACCACATTCGTGCCATCGTAGCAGCGGTCCGGGACGTGCGACCGCGCCCCGAGCCCGAGAGAGACGCGCACTTTCCGAGTTTCAGTGGCCTCGAGCCGCTCGTGATCCGCCCCGAGACCAACTTCATCCTCGTCGGAGAGCGAACCAACGTCACCGGTTCGGCAAAGTTCCGCAAGTTGATCACCGAGGGCGACTACCCAGAAGCGGTTTCGGTTGCGCTTCAGCAGGTTCGAAACGGCGCAAACATCATCGACATCAACATGGACGAGGGGATGCTCGAATCCGCGCAAGCCATGACCACGTTCTTGAAGCTCATCGGCTCCGAACCCGAGATTTCCCGCGTGCCCATCATGATCGACAGCTCCAAGTGGAGTGTCATCGAGGCCGGCCTCAAGTGCGTTCAAGGGAAATCGATCGTCAATTCGATCAGCATGAAGGAAGGCGAAGCCGAGTTCCTCAGCAAGGCTCGACAGGTGCGCCGCTACGGAGCTGCAGCCGTCGTGATGGCATTCGACGAAGTGGGGCAGGCTGATACGATCGAACGAAAGGTCGAGATCTGTGCGCGCGCCTACGAGCTACTGATCAAAGAAGCCGGATTCTCGCCGACCGACATCATTTTTGATCCCAACATCTTCGCCGTGGCCACGGGAATCGAGGAGCATAACGCGTACGCCATCGACTTCATCGAAGCGACCCGGCAGATCAAAGAGCGCTGCCCAGGCGCGCTGGTCAGCGGTGGGGTGAGCAACCTCAGCTTTTCGTTCCGCGGCAACAACCGTATTCGCGAAGCGATGCACTCGGCGTTTCTCTACCATGCGATCGCCGCCGGCATGGACATGGGCATCGTCAATGCAGGTCAGCTGGAGGTGTACGCAGAGCTCCCCAAAGAACTCTTGGAGCACGTCGAGGATGTAATCTTCAACCGCCGCCCTGACGCGACCGAACGGCTTGTCACGCTGGCCGAGACGGTCAAAGGCAAGGGGAGGCGGCAGACGCAGGACCTCAGCTGGCGGGAGGCGACGGTCGAGAAGCGCCTCGAATACGCGTTGGTCAACGGAGTCGTCGAATTCGTCATCGAGGACACCGAAGAGGCTCGCCTGAAGCATGACCGGCCCCTCGACGTCATCGAAGGTCCGCTGATGAGCGGAATGGCTGTCGTCGGAGATCTCTTTGGCTCCGGCAAAATGTTCCTGCCGCAGGTCGTGAAGAGCGCGCGCGTCATGAAGAAGGCAGTGGCGCACCTCGAACCGTTCATGGCGGATGAGAAGACCGAACGCGCCGCGCAGGGCAAGGTGTTGCTTGCCACCGTCAAGGGCGACGTGCACGACATCGGCAAGAACATCGTCGGCGTGGTTCTCGGCTGCAACAACTACGCGGTCGTCGATTTGGGCGTCATGGTTCCTGCCGAGAAGATTCTAGATACGGCGGAAGCCGAAGGCTGCGATGTGGTCGGTCTAAGCGGCCTGATCACGCCATCGCTCGACGAGATGGTCTACGTCGCGTCGGAGATGCAGCGTCGCGGCATGACCGTTCCGCTTCTAATTGGCGGCGCGACGACGAGTCGGGCGCACACCGCCGTCAAGATCGCTCCGGGGTACGAGGGAAGCACGATGCACGTCCTCGACGCATCTCGCGTCGTCAACGTGGTTTCCGACCTCTTGAGTCCCGAGCGTCGAACCGAAATTGACGCAAAAAATCGAAGTGAGCAGGAGAAGTCGCGCAAGCTCTTCGAGCACAGACAGAACCGGGAGCTCGTTTCTCTCGAAATGGCGCGCGAAAACGACACCCCCATCGAATGGAAGAGCGACGAGGTGCCGACGCCGGATTTCCAAGGGCGGCGTATCGTCGAAGACGTGAGCCTGCAGGAGATTGCCAAGTACATCGACTGGACCTTTTTCTTCTCTGCCTGGGACCTCAAGGGTAAGTTCCCGAAGATTCTCGACAGTGAACGCTACGGCGCCGCTGCGCGAGAGCTCTACGAGCATGGCCAGGCTTTGTTAGACCGCATCGTATCGGAGCAACTGCTGACGCCCCGCGCCATCTACGGGTTCTGGCCCGCGAACCGGGACGGCGACGACATCATCGTGTGGGAGGACGAGGCGCGCAGCCAAGAAAGACTCCGCTTTCACATGTTGCGGCAGCAGGCCGTGAAGCCGAACGAGCAACCGTACTTCTCGCTCGCCGACTTCGTGGCCCCGGTCGGGTCCGGCATCGCGGATCACCTCGGCGCCTTTGCGGTCACGACGGGGATCGGCGCTGATGAAATCGCGCGTCGATTCGAGCAGGATCACGATGACTACAATGCCATCATGCTCAAGGCGCTTGCAGATCGTTTGGCCGAAGCATTTGCCGAGCTCATGCATCAGCGAGCCCGCCGAGAATGGGGCTATGAGCCCGAAGAGGCCTTCAGCAACGAAGAGCTGATCGCCGAGAAATACCGCGGTATTCGGCCGGCGTTCGGCTACCCCGCTTGCCCGGACCACACGGAAAAAAGCATTCTCTGGAAGCTGCTCGGGGCGGACGAGATCGGAATCTCTCTGACCGAGCACTTCGCGATGTATCCGGCCGCAAGCGTCAGCGGCATCTATTTAGGCCATCCCAAGTCCCGCTATTTCGCAGTCGGCCCAATCGATCGCGAGCAGGTCGAAGACTACGCGCGCCGAAAAGAGATGAGCGTGTCCGAGGTCGAGCGCTGGCTTCAACCCAACCTGGGTTATCAGCGAGGGAGCTGATGCAACGACCGCGGCTTCGAGACTTGCTGCCGATCAGCGTCCGTGCGTTCGATCCAGAAGAGGTGACGACCAAGAGTCACCGGGAAACCGATCCACGCGGAGTGGGGCTGAGCACTCGAGATGTCGAAGCGATCTGGAGCTCGGTCGTCACCTTTTACAAATCGGGCTTGCACCCTGCCATCGCACTCTGCATTCGGCGCAGAGGCGAGATCATTCTCGACCGCGCAATCGGTCATGCCCGAGGAAACAGCCCGCAGGATCCCGAAGGCACGCCGCTCGTGAAGGCGACACCGGACACGCTGTACAACTTCTTTTCAGGCTCGAAGTCCGTCACGGCCATGCTCATTCATCTCTTGCAGCAAGAGGAACAGCTGCACGTCGATGAGCCGGTGGCGACCTTCATTCCGGAGTTTGCGAAGCGACGGAAGCACAGCATCACCATTCGTGACGTACTCACCCATCGCGCGGGAATCCCGCCGACACCCGAAGAAGCCATCGACCTCGACTTGCTTTCGAAGCCGGAGGAGATCGTTCGAGCGTTTTGCGACCTCGAGCCGACGCACCGGCCGGGCAGCGTACAGGCGTACCAAGCCGTCACGAGCGGGTACATCTTGGGGGAGATCATTCGGCGGGTTACCGGGCAGGACATACGGGAGTTCTTGACGAAGAGGGTCCGCGAGCCCCTCAAGATGGAGCATTTCAACTACGGGGTTGCCCCGGAGCTCCTCGACCGCGTCGCGGTCGACGCGTTCACCGGCCCCACGCCGACCTGGCCGTACAAAAATCTCGTTCACGTCGCTTTTGGGGCCTCCATGCGCGAGCTGGTCGAGCTCGGCAATGATCCTCGTTTCCGAACCGGAGTTTCACCGGCGGCCAATGTCATCGCTACCCCCGAAGAGATTTCCCGCTTCTTCGAGACACTTCTTTGCGGCGGCACGTATCAAGACGTCCGGATCTTCGAACAACGCACCGTCGCTCGCGCCGTGGAGCCTCAGGTGACAGGGCAGGTCGATCGCGTGTTGATGATGCCGATCCCTCTGTCGATGGGATTCATGCTTGGTTTGCGAAGCTTCGGGTTCTACGGACCGCGTACCGCCAACGCCTTCGGTCACCTGGGCTTCACGAACGTACTCGGATGGGCAGACCCCGATCGGGACATCAGCGTTGCGTTCATGAACACTGGAAAGCCGCTGCTTTCGGCTCGCATGTTGGCCTGGCTCAACGTGACGCGCGTCATCGGCACGCGAATTCCCCGAGACCGGGCATAGGCCGTACAAGAGCAGAACGTCGCAGGCCGCATTCGCAGCGGATCGCGGCTTTGCCGGCGGCTCCCCTATGCTACGCTCTGCCCGATGAAATTCAGCGCGTCCATCGCCATGGCGCCGCCGGAGCACTACATTCCAGTGGCTCGGGAGGCGGAGAAACTCGGCTACCACGCCATCGTCTTGCCGGATTCGATCTTCTTCTCCGAAGAGGTCAGCAAGCCTTACCCCTACACCCAGGACGGCAGTCGGATGTGGGACGGCGAGACGCCGTGGATTGAGCCTATTGTAGGTGCCGCCGCGATGGCCGCCGCCACCGAATCGATCTTCTTCTACACCAGTGTCGTGAAGCTGCCCGTGCGCCATCCGGTCTTGGTTGCGAAACAAGTCGCTTCCCTTGCGGTGCTTTCGAACAACCGCTTTGGCTTCGGCTGCGGGCTCGGCTGGTTGCCGGAAGAATTCAAGTGGTGCGGCACGGAGTTCGAGACCCGCGGCAAGCGCATGAACGAGTGCCTGGAAATCCTGCGCCTCATCTGGGGAGGCGGGATGGTCGAATACCACGGCGAGCACTACGATTTCGGCAAGATTCAGATGAGCCCCGTCCCGAGTGAACCGATCCCCATTTACATTGGCGGTCACACCAAGCCCGGGCTTCGGCGCGCAGCAAAGTACGGCGACGGTTGGTCCTCCGCGATGCTGAAGTCCAAGGATCTCCTCGACCTGGTTGGCCAGATCGAATCGTTTCGAAAGGAGTACGAACGCAGTCATTTGCCGATGGAGTACCAGGCGGTCGTTACCGACGTCTGGGATGCCGACGGCTTCAAGCGTCTCGAAGACGCGGGCGTGACGGACATCATTACCGTTCCATGGCTCATGTACGGGACTCCAATGGTCGGCGGTGACCTGCAGGGGCGAATCGACGGGTTGAACCGATTCGCGGACACCGTCATTGCCAAGATGCAATGACCTCGATGTCGACCATTCTGCAGCGCGCGTGTCTCGGGCCGGTCAGCGAGCCAATTGCCTACCAACTGAGCGAGCTCGACACAGCTCAACTTTGTGAGGTGGCGCAGGCACGGCGCGATCGCGCTTGGGGCAAGACGCTCACCTATTCCCCCAAGGTGTTTCTGCCGATCACCAACCTCTGTCGCAACCACTGCGATTACTGTTCGTTTCGCCGCTCGCCAGGCGATCCCGGTGAATGGACGATGAGCCCAGCCGAGGTTCGTGATTGGCTTCATCGCGCGCGCAACCAGGGTTGCATCGAGGCCCTGTTCTGCCTGGGGGATACGCCCGAATCGGGCTTTCGCGAATATCGTGCTTTGCTCCGTTCCTGGGGTCACGAACGAACGGTCGACTATCTTCGCTGGGCAGCGGAAGAAGCGCTGGCGGCGGGACTGCTGCCCCATACCAATGCCGGCATTCTTTCACGTGAGGACATGAACGCCCTCAAGCCTGTGAACGTCAGCCTCGGCTTGATGCTCGAGAACGTGAGTGAGCGTTTGTGCGAAAAGGGCATGCCGCACCATCGGGCGCCTGACAAACGACCGGCCAAGCGCCTTCAAATGACGCGCGAAGCCGGCGAGCTCCAGATACCGTTCACCTCGGGGCTACTGATCGGAATTGGCGAGACCGTCGAAGAGCGGGTAGACACCATTTTGGCGATTCGGCGTCTGCACCGCGCGCACCGTCACATCGGCGAGGTCATCGTTCAGAATTTCCGCTCGCATCCCGATACGCCGATGGGATTGGCCGGCGAACCCAGCTCCGACGCGCTCGCTGCCACCGTCGCTTTAGCCCGACTGATCCTCGACGACGAGATCAGCGTACAAGCGCCACCGAACCTCAACCCCGCATCAACCGTGATTTTGATTCGCGCTGGGATCAACGACTTTGGCGGCATTTCGCCGGTAAGCCCCGACTACATCAACCCCCAACATCCCTGGCCGTACCTCGAACGCCTCAGCGAGGCTTGCGCGGCCGAGGGGTTTCGACTCGAACCGCGATTGCCGGTATATCCTGGGCATCTCGAAGCGCAGGGCTTCGTCGACCCGTCTCTGCGCCCCCGAATCGATCAGCTTCAGCTGGAGCTTGCGACGCCATGACGACCGCTCTCGAAACCTGTCTCCGAGGGGTCACGCCCGGCATTCGCGCAATCCTAGAGCGCTGCCTCGGTGGCCACGAGCTCAGCATCGATGATGGCGCCGCCCTGAACGGAGCACGAGGTCGGGACCTCCAAGCCCTGTGCATGGTTGCCGACGAGCTCCGCCGTGAGCAAGTGGGCGATCGCGTTACCTACGTGGTGAACCGTAACATCAACTTCACCAACGTCTGCATCAAGAACTGCAAATTTTGTGCGTTCGCTCGCAGCGTGCGCTCGGAGCAAGGTTACTTCCTGCCGCAAGAAGAGGTCGTACGGCGAGTGAGTCAAGCATGGGAGATGGGCGCCACCGAGGTGTGCTTGCAGGCCGGGCTCTCGCCCAATCTCACAGGGGACAGCTACATCGAGCTGTGCCGAGTCGTGAAGGAGGCCGCACCGGAGATTCACATTCACGCCTTCTCGCCAGAAGAGGTGAAGTTCGGTGCTTCGCTCAAGCGCGTTTCGTACTCCGAGTACTTGACCGAGCTCCTGGATGCCGGCCTTGGCACGCTACCGGGCACCTCTGCGGAGATCCTCGACGATCGCCTTCGCAAGACGATCTCACCGACGCGAATCACGACCCGCGAATGGATCGACGTGGTTACCGCCGCCCATCGGCTTGGAATTCGAACGACCTCAACCATGATGTTCGGGCATGCCGAGTCGGTCGAGGACCGGATGCGGCACATGGACCTTCTGCGGCGGGTCCAGCGAGAGACTGGCGGGTTCACCGAGTTCGTTCCACTTTCGTTCGTGCACGAGGAAGCGCCGCTCTTCGCCGCGAGCGAGGTGCCGGGCGTTCGTCCAGGGCCCACGGGTGACGAGGTGTTGCGCCTCTATGCAACGGCCCGACTCATGCTGGGCCGGGACATTCCGAATCTTCAGGCGTCCTGGGTCAAAGAGGGCCTTCGGATCTCGCAGTTGTTGCTCAGTTGTGGGGTCAACGACCTCGGCGGGACTTTGATGAACGAAAGCATCTCGACGGCGGCGGGCGCGCGACATGGACAGCTGATGACGCCAGCGACCTTGCGCCGGGTCATTCGAGACTCGGGGCGGGTGCCTGTCCAGCGTGACACTGGTTACCACACGATTCACGAGTTTGGGGATACATCCGATCAGGACCCGAGCGAGCCGCTCGATGCGGTTCAGGATCCGGATGCGGTGTTCGGCTCCTACGAGGCGCTGACGAGAGACTCGCGCTTTCACTACGAGCCTCGCGGCTTGCGAGTCGTGAGCTAACGGCTGTCCGCGCCGGATCTGCGTGGTACGCTGCGCGTCGATGAGCCAACTTGCCGAGCGGTACGGACCTTGGGCCGTCATCACCGGAGCGTCCGCGGGGATTGGTGCCGAGTTTGCGCGTCGAGTGGCCGAGCACGGAATCAACGTGGTCTTGGTGGCGCGGCGCCGGAACCGTCTCGAGGCGCTGGCGTCGACGATCGAGGACATGTACCGGGTTGACGTACGCGTGGCGCCGGCGGATCTCACCGCGCGGAACATCGTCGAGGTCTTGCGGCCGGCACTCGCCGAGATCGAGATCGGCCTTTTGATCAACTGCGCGGGGTTCGGCTCGAGCGGTCCCTTTCTCGACATGGACCCGAGCGTCCAAGAGTCGATGCTCAATTTGAATTGCCGTGCTCCAATGCTTTTGACGCACGAGATCGTCCAGGGCATGCGTGAGCGAGGCAGAGGTGGCGTGATCGTCGTGTCCTCGGTCAACGCATTCTCCGCGGCGCGCGGCATGGCAAACTACAACGCAACCAAGTCCTACGACCTTCTCTTTGCCGAAGGTCTCGCCGAAGAGCTGCGCCCCTACGGGGTCGACGTGCAGGCGCTTTGTCCAGGAGGCACGACGACCGAGTTCCAGCAGGTCGCAGGCCTCGACCCTGAGAAGTTCGGGCCGCTCCGGCGATGGGTCTTTTCGAGCCCCGCTTCGGTCGTGGCGACGAGCCTGCATGCGCTGGGCGGTCGAGTGACGGTGGTCCCAGGCTTCCTCAACAAGCTCATGGTCTTCACGATCAGGCTACTCCCGCGTCGAATCGCGACACGCTTCCTCGGCGTCCTCATGGACCGACTGTCGGCGAGGCACTAGCGCCGGCGCAACCGATCGAGGTCGGACGGCCGGTCAACGTCGAAACCGATGCCGCTGCTGAGTTGGATGCTGACGGTGAGCCCGAGACGGTGGGCACCCGCATGGTGTCGCCGAAGGCTATCATCGTGTCCGAGGCAGCTCGGAAGGACGGTTGCCGGTCTCACGGCAATGACGTTGGTGCCTTGCTGCGCGAGATCGGGCACCAGTACGACGTCGCTCTCCTCGAGTTGGCAAACCACGCTGGCGATGTCTTGTGCGGTGAGGTCGGGTAGGTCGCTCATGCAGATCAGCACGCTAGTCGCGCCGCGTTCCTCCAAGTCCTGGAGCGCGCCGTCGACCACCTCGGCCAAGCCCCGGCTTCCGTCCGCATCCGATAGCGCCAACACCCCCAAGTGTTCGGCGAGCTCACGAGCTTGGGCTGAGTCGCTCACGGCCGCGATGTCGTCGATGTCCGGGGACGTCCGAAGGACCTGGACCACGTGCTCGAACAAGGAGCGCGCCAAGTCGGCGCGTTCAGACGGAGCCAGGACTTCGGAGAGCCTCGACTTGCCTCGGTCGAATCCCTTGATTGGAACTAGTGCCCAGCGACTCATCTCAGACTCCGCGCAAATTCGATCAGCTCATGGGCCAAGCGTATCCGATCTTCTCTGGTTTGAATGAGGATGTTGGTTTCGAGGGTCGGATAAAGGGCCCGGAAGGAGTCTCCGTGCTGAACGGCGAATCCATCCAGCAGACCTTTGTAGTGGATCGCGACGGCCTCGGCCGATGGCGGGCGGCCGCCAATCTCCGAAATCATCGTGGCGAGCGGACCCTTGACCGCCTTGCCGTTCAGAATCGGGCTCACGGCGACAGTCGGCGTGCGCCCAAGCGCTTCGGACACGCCAGTCAACCTCAGGATCGGATCGATTGAAACGTAAGGATTCGAAGGGCAGATCACGACGAGATCGGCGACGTTCAGCGCATCTAGAACGGACTGCGTCGTTTCACCATTCCCTCCGTGCCGCGCTCGGCTCACCGGAGGCGCCGCCCGCTCCTTGACCAGCCACTCCTGGAAGGCGAGCTCTTCGCCGCTCTTGGTGAGGATGCTCGTGGGACATGGCGCATCGCTCATCGGTAGGATCGGGCGCTCGACGCCGAGTACTTTGCACAGTTCTGCAGTTGCCTGCGTGAGCGACTCGCCTAGAGCCAGTGCGTGCGTTCGAAAGAGGTGGGTGACCAGGTCACGGTCGCCGAGTCGGAACCAGTCGTCGACGCCACGGCGCCTGGCTTCTCTCAGAACCTCGAATGTGTCGCCGTCGATTCCCCAGCCGCGATCCTCCGGAGAAAGACCCGCGAGCGTGTACATCACCGTGTCGAGGTCAGGGCTGATGTGGAGGCCCCAGTGCTCGAAGTCATCGCCCGTGTTAACGACGGCCGTGAGCGACCCCGGAGGGAGCACGCGATCGAGTCCGTCGACGAGCCGCGCCCCGCCCACGCCTCCAGCCAGCGCGACGACGGACATGCCGTTCTCAGATGCAGGGGTCATGCGTACAAGTCGTCTTCGGGATCTCGGAGCAAGACGGCCGCGGAGTCGTGCGATGCTTTGAAATGAAGCCCGCGAACCAAGGTCACCGGACGCCCTTCATTGGCTTGTCCGGCGACGAGATCTGCTGCCGCCGCAACGGAGTCGGCGACGGCCGACTCGGTAGCCCGGAGGACGTGGCCATGGCGATCGATCGCACCACGGCGATCCCAAACTGCCGGTAGCCCCGCAACGCCGAGCGCAAAGCCTACGGTGCCTCGTCGAAACGGACGCCCCCACGAATCGGTGACGAGAACCGCGAGCTCCGACGAGTAGTGCTCGCAGAGCTTGATTCGAAGCGATGCTGCGCTCGCATCCGGATCATGAGGCAAGGTCAGCACCCAGGGGCCGCTTCCTTTCGGGGCGTTCGAGGGCGATGCATTGCTCGAGTCGATGCCGGCATTGGCCGAAATGAAACCCAGACGGTGCCGGACGATCAGTGCGCCGCTAGTCTTTCGCGAAATGCCGACGCTCTCCCGCAGAATTAGCTCTACGAGGCGCGCGTCCTTCTCGAGCTCGACGCCCAACTCATGGGCTGCGTCGCTCGGAACGATGCTTCCCAAGTCGACGAAGCAGCCTTCTGCGCGAGAGACAATCTTGCTGGCGATGACGATCACGTCTCCGTCGGCAAGCTCGATCTCGGCGCGTTCGAGGCTGGAGACGATCACCGCAAAGAGATCATCGCCGGCCTCGATCGTCGGCACACCTGCGATGGTGCGAACCAAGAGCTCCGGCCCGACGCGAAGGTCGCCCGAACTCGGCTCGTCGCGGCTCATTCCGTCTCCGGAATGCCCGTGATGCGAATGCCAGAACCAACGCTCTTGTAACGGCGATTGATGTGCAAGAGAACCGGCGTGATCGACTCCAGAGCGATGGCGTTCTTCAAGACGCCGGCGTCGATGCCACGAAGTCCTAGATCCGCGACCAACGAAATGACTGCCGCGCGCGCGTCCTTGTCGTCGCCGCAGACCAGCACGTCGCAATCGAACGTGTGCGCCGGGTCGCTGAGGTGCTCCGAGCTGATGTGGTGCAGCGCCGCGACGAGCCGAGCGCCTTCGTTGAGCAAAGCGCGGGCCTCCAAGGCCGCCGCTTGCCCTTCCGGCAGGTTCACGGAGCGGACCTTGGGCGGCTGCAGAGGCACCGTGATGTCGACGATGACTTTGTCGCCGACGACATCTTTGATCGAGTCGAACGTGGGGCGATGCGCGCCGTAAGGAACCGTGACGAGGATTAGCTCGGCGTGCTCGCACGCCGCGATGTTGTCGGCGCCCTGGATGCTGACACCAAACTCCTGCGAAAACTCGGCAGCCTTTGCCGCTCCCTTTTCGGCCCGGCGAGAGCCGATGAACACTTCATGCCCCGCCTTCGCCCAACGAATGGCCAAGCCACGACCCTCGCGCCCTGTGCCACCTACGATTCCGATCTTCATTGCTGCCTCACGAGTTGAGCTCGGCCATGAAGCGGAGCGTGTCCATGTCCTGTGAGCCGACCATCAAAGTCCCGACCGGCGAATCCTTCCAACGCTGAAACCGATCGCGTATGCGATCTTTGGATCCCACGAGATACAACGCGTCGACCAATTCGTCGGGCACGGCGGCAACCGCTTCATTGCGTTTGCCGTCGAGGAAGAGCGTTTGAACTCGCTCGCAGGCCTCTTCGAAACCGACGAGGCTGAGGTAGTCCTTGTAGAAGTTCTTCGTCTTCGAGCCCATGCCCCCGATGTAGAGCGCGAGCTGCATCTTGCAAGGCGTCATCGCGTGCGGCGGGTCGCCGATGATGACCACGACGGTCGGAGCGATGTCGAAGTTGTGCACACCCTTGCCGTTCCCCGCCTTTGCGAAGCCTTCGTTGAAGTTCTTCATCAGAACTTCAGGACGCTCCGGGTGCATGCAGGTGAGCAAGCAGCCGTCCGCGATTTCCGCCGACATCGTCTGGGACTTCGGAGCCATCGAGCCCGTGAAGACCGGAATATTCGACCTCGTGCGTATCATGCTACGGAGCGGTTTGCCCTGGCCTGAAGACCCCGGGCCGCGATACGGAATTTGGTAGCGGACGCCGTCGAACTCGAGCGGCGCTTCGCGCGCGAAAATCTTCTTCACGATGGTGACGTACTCGCGAAGCCAGGTGAGTGACTTGTTGAAGGGTACGCCGTGCCAGCCTTCGACGACCTGCGGACCCGATGTCCCGAGCCCCATGATGAAGCGCCCGTTCGAGAGCGTGTCCATGGTCATGGCCGTCATCGCCGCATTTGCGGGCGATCGGCCCGGGAGCTGCATGATCGCCGTGCCCAACTTGATCGTCGAAGTCTGCGACCCGACCCAGGCGAGTGGGGTGACCGCGTCATTGCCCCACGACTCTGCCGTCCAGATCGAGTCGTATCCAAGCCTTTCGACGGCCGAAATCTTCTCGATGTCCACGAGACCCTGCACGGTCGTGTTCAACTGGGGGCCAGCGTATCCTAGGGTTAGGCCGAGCTTCATTTGCAACTCCGACAAAAGGGGACAGTCCCCTTCTTGAAATCGCGGGGACCCTATCAGGAAGAAGAACGCGTTTCAATTTGAAGCGGGCGCTGCCGCAGGTCAGCCTGCGCGGATGCGCGTGCTGGTCACCGGGGCCTTTGGGCGGCTCGGTCTGGAGGGCATCGAGCGTCTCTTGAAAGAGGGGCATTCCGTGATCGCCTTCGATGTTTCGAATCGGCGAAACCGAAAGGCCGCGCGGCGGTTCGCGGACCGGGTTCGAGTCTTGTGGGGCGACATTCGGTCGGCAGCTGACGTTGCCCGGGCGGTCGCGGAATCCGATGCGATCATTCACAATGCCGGCGTTCTGGCGCCAGCCTCCGAGCTTCATCCCGACCTCGCCTACGCCGTCAACGTGGGCGGGACCAAGAACGTCCTCGACGCGATGAGGCGCACGAAAGAGCCGCCCGTCATCGTTTTTGCATCGTCATTGGCCGTCTGCGGTCCGCGCGAGCCCGGCGGCCCGCCACTCACCGGCGACCATCCGGCCGTCGCAACCGACAACTACACGTCCAACAAAGCCGAGTGCGAGCAACTTCTTCGCGTGTCGGGCCTTCGCTACGTGATCTTCCGAATTGGCGTGTCGGTCGGCATCAGAGCAGCCGCCGGCGATCTATCGCCGGATGTTTTTCGTGTGCTCTTCAGCATCAATCCGAACACGCGCCTCGAATGGGTACATCCAGAGGATGTCGCGCTAGCGCAGGTCCGCGCAATCGAATGTCGAGGGGCCGTCGGGAAGACCCTGATGATCGGTGGCGGCGAAAGTTGCCGGCTGACGTTCCGCGAATTCTATGGCGCGATGTTCGAAGCGACGGGGGTGGGGCGTTTCCCGCTCGAAGCGTATGGTAGCGGTGCGTACTATTGCGATTGGCTGGACACGGACGAGAGCCAATCGCTTCTGGGCTACCAGCGCATCAGCTTCGACGAATTCATCGAACAATTGCGGAAATCGTCACGGTTCACCCGGCCGCTGGCTCAGATGTTCGCGCCGCTCGTCCGCCGGTACATGTTGCGCTACTCCGATGCTTGGCAAAGCGGGAACGGCCGAAAGTAGGTTCAAGCGCGCTGGCTCGATACCGAGAGAACCTCGCCGGTCATATACGAGCTGTAGTCGCTGGCCAAGAAGACCATGACGTTTGAAATCTCCCATGGCTCGGCGCCGCGGCCGAACGTCTCGCGTTTTTGAAGCTCTTCGAGCAGGCCCGGCGGGGTGACCTTTTCGAGGAACGGGTGCATGGCCAGCGACGGGGAAACACAGTTGATGCGGACGTTCCTTTCGGCGGCTTCGATCGCTGCACAACGGGTGAGCGCCATGACGCCAGCCTTTGCGGCTGCGTAGTGCGATTGCCCCTCTTGAGCGCGCCAACCGAGCACCGAAGCGTTGTTGACGATCGCGCCCTTGCCCCGGGGCATCATGTGCCTCAGCGCAGCGCGGGTGCAGCGAAAGCAACCGTTGAGCGTCACGTCGAGCACGAGATTCCACTGTTCGTCGGTCATGTCCACGACCTTGGCGTAACCGCCGAGCCCAGCGTTGTTCATGAGCACATCGACGTGCCCCATCTTTTCGACCGCAACCTCGAACATCGCCTGCACTTCGTCTTCTTTGGTGACGTTGCAAAGGACGGCTTCGGGGCGCACTCCCGTCTCAGCCTCGATCTTGTCGGCCGCTTCGCCCAGCCGCCGTTCGTGGATGTCGCTGATCAGCAGCCCCGAGGCGCCTTCTTCGGCGCAGCGAATGGCCGTTGCAAAGCCAATGCCCGTGCCGGCGGCTGCCGTGACGAGAACGTTCTTGCCTTCGAGCAGGCCGTGCCCGCCGACGTAAGTGGGTTTAGTGGTCATCGCGGCTCCTTCGGCAGCCCGAGTCCTCGTTCGCCGATGATGTTTCGTTGGATCTGATTCGAGCCCGCATAGATCGTGTCGGCTCGCGAAAAGAGATACCACTTTTGCATGGGGGTGAGCTCATACGGGGCGCCATCGAGGAGCTCGGCCTCCGGGCCAAGCAGATCCATTGCAAGCTTGCCGAGGTCACGATGCCAGTTCGACCAGTAAAGCTTGCTGATCATTGCTTCGCGGTTCAGGTCGGCGCCTTCGTGCTCCAGCATTCGAAGTGCATTGACGCGCATGATTTTGAGTCCAATTGCGGCATGTGCGATTCGCTGACGGAAGATGGGGTCCTTTGCGGCTCCCGACGCCTTTGCCGCAGCGACGACCTGCTCGAATTCCTTCTGGAAGAGGTACTGCTGTCCGAGCGTCGATGCGCCGCGCTCGAAGGCAAGGGTGCCCATCGCCACTTTCCAGCCGTTGTTGACGCCACCGACGACATGGTCCTTCTGCGCCTTGGCCTCGTCGAAAAAGACCTCTGCGAACTCGGAGCTTCCGCCCATTTGTCTGATGGGGCGCACCTCGATGCTGGCTTGTTTCATCGGAACGAGAATACAGCTGATTCCCCGATGCTTGGGCGCTTCTGCATCGGTGCGGCAGAGCACGAAGCACCAATCCGAGTACTGAGCACCCGAGGTCCAGATCTTCTGGCCCTCGATGATCCACTCGTCGCCGACCAATGTGGCTTTGGTCTGCACGTTCGCGAGGTCGGAGCCCGCTCCAGGTTCCGAGTAGCCCTGACACCAGATTTCTTCGCCGGAGACGATGGGCGGCAGGAAGCGCTGCTGCTGCTCCGGTGAGCCGAAATGGATCAGGGTCGGTCCGAGCAGCGTTTCGCCGATGTGGCCCACGTTTCCCGGTCCGTTCGCGCGCACGTACTCCTCGTTGAAGACCGCTTCCTCCTTGATCGAGCAGGCGCGGCCGCCGAACTCTTTGGGCCAGCCAATGCAGTTCCAGCCGGCGGCGCCCATGGCCTTGCCCCAGGCCACCCGCTCTTCGACGTAGCGGTCCTGGTCACCGGATGCGCCTCGGCCCTGAAGGTCCTTGAACGGGCCATTGAGCTGCCCTTGCAGCCATGCGCGCGCCTCTTGGCGAAACGCTTCTTCTTTTTTGCTTAGCTGGAGCTCCATCACAAACCCATCCGCTTTGCGACTCGCTCGCGGTGAAAGGCGGGGTCGCCGAAGAGATTCTCGGCCGACCTGGCTCGCTTGAAGTAGAGGTGAGCAGGGTGCTCCCAGGTGAACCCGATCCCGCCGTGAATCTGGATCGTTTCGGCGGCGCAGTGAAAGAAAGCCTCTGAGCAATACGCCTTGGCACTCGACGCCGCCTCTTCGAGGCCATCACCATCCTGCGCTGCAAGTGCACTCGCGTAGAAAGCTGCAGAGCGTGCCGACTCGACCATCATCAGCATGTCCGCGCACTTGTGCTTTATCGACTGGAACGAACCAATCGGCCTGCCGAACTGCTTGCGCACCTTTGCGTACTCGACGGACATCTCGAGGCACATTTCGGCCGCGCCCACTTGCTCCGCTGCAAGCGCGATTCTGGCCCGATCCAAGGTTCTCTCGCAGAGCCGCCAGCCTCGACCTTCGTCGCCTAGCAGGGCGTCATCGGACACGTTCACGTCCCTGAGCTCGACCGACGCCAGTCGCCGGGTTTGATCCATGCTCGGCAGCCAGGCGCGTTTCACGCCTTCCGCGTCTCCAGGCACGAGGAACAAGCTCACGCCTTCGGTGCCGGCGCTGCCCTTGGAGCGTGCCGCGACGATGAGCAGATCGGCGGTGTGCCCATCGAGGACGTAGCTCTTCTTGCCGCGCAGCAGGTAGCCCGAGCCGTTTCGTGCATAGGTCGCTTCGACACCAACGGCGTCCATTCGGTTGTTCTCGGCGAATGCAAGAGTCGCCCGCGTCTTTCCGGCGGCAATGCCCGGCAGGTGGCGCTCCTTCTGAAGCGCAGTCCCGCCGAGCAGAAGCGCATTGGCCCCGAGGCCGATCGTCGACAGAAACGGTGCGCAGAGAAGTGCGCGACCGATCTCCTCCATCAGTGGATGGAGGTCGAGGTAGCTCATGCCGAGGCCGCCGTACTCCTCGGGGATCGTGAGCGCGGTCCATGCAAGCTCCTCGGAGAGCTGCGCCCAGGTGGCCGCGTCGTAGCCTCCTTCGCTTTCCATCGCGCTCCGGACGCGCATCTCGGACGACGCCACCTCCAAGAACCTTCGAGCGGTGCGCCTGAGCTCGTTCTGATCTTCTGAGAATGAAAACTCCATTCTCTCAGTCTCCTTGATTGACGCTAGCGGCCGAAATGAACGCTGGCGTTTCTCCGCCGCCGTGCAGGACGAGATTCGCGCCACTCACATACGCGGCGAGGGGAGAGGCGAAAAACAAGCAAGCCCCCGCGACGTCGCCTGGTGTGCCGAGACGCTGCAAAGGGACCGTTTTCGCGACACGGGCGATGCCATTCTCGTCGCCGTAGTGGAGATGCGCTTGCTCGGTCCGAATCAGGCCCGCTGCGATGGAATTGACGCGCACTTTCGGCGCCCATTCGATCGCCAGCGTACCGCTCAAGTTGATCAGTCCCGCCTTGGCTGCGCCGTACGCTGCTGTTCCAGGGGAAGGCCGTACCCCGGAGACGCTGGCGATGTTGATGATGGAACCGCCGGAAGCCTGGCCCTGCATGATGCGATTGGCTTGCTGGGCGCAATGAAGCGCAGCGGTGAGGTTTAGCTGAATGACCTTCTCCGAGAACCTCGGAGACGCCGTCGCTGCCTCGGCAAAGGGCGCGCCGCCCGCGTTGTTGACGAGCACGTCGAGCCGCCCCAGGCGCTCGACGGCTTCGTTTACCATCTTCTCGACTTGGTCAGCGTCCCGAACGTCGGCGCCCACGAAGAGCGCGCTCTTGCCGCCGGCGCTCGGGAGCTCGACGGGCTCCGTGCGCCCGCACACCGTGACGTCGGCGCCCGCTGCG
>JAOTXX010000073.1 GCA_029862185.1 Myxococcales bacterium | reverse complement strand
ATGGAGAACTTGCAGGAGAACTAGAGAGAGAATTCCCCACCATTTCCAAGGGCTTCAGAGTGCAGGCCGGTTGCATGTATCAGCTTGGTTTGGGCGTTTCAAGCAAGGTGGTGTCGCATCGCCGACCGCTATCCTACACCGTCATACAGATGATCATCGCCAATCGATTTGGGCCCAGGCCAAGAAACTGAGTAGCCTTTAGGGGTCCTGAACAGGCGGAGGGTGATTGCGTCAGAGACAACAGGTATCGAAAGCCGCTCAACGCGGGGCGGAAGCGGCCGAGCTCGTGGACCGAGCCAAGCGTGGGGACTTGAACGCCTTTGATGAGCTGGTGCGAAAGTACCGTCCGCGTGTGTACGCACTGGCGCTCCATCTCACGGGTCAGGCGAGCGACGCGGACGACATCACACAGGATGCCTTTCTCAAGGCCTATCACAAGCTCCCGGAGTTCGAGGGACGCAGCGAGTTTTTCACGTGGATTTACCGGATCACGCTGCACCGGGCACTCAATGTAAAACGCGACAAGAACCGAAGGCGGACGGTGCCGTTCGACGACCCTCGCCTCGTTGCCGCGATCGCCGCGGACGCTCATGGCGACCCCGAACGCGCAGTTCAGCTTCGCGACCGATACCGTGCTTTGCTCGAGGCTTTCGACCGGCTCTCTCCCCTTCTCCAAACGACGGTCGTGCTCACGACACTGCAGGGCCTCAACTACAAAGAAGCGGCGGTCGTTCTCGAGACGACCGAGGGAACGATCGCTTGGCGCATCCACGAAGCGCGGCGAAAAATGCGGGGTTACCTCGACGGCCTCGACAGGGGCCTTGCGCGCGCGAGGCGCCGCCCGATGTCGGACAGCGCTGTTCATCGGCTCGAAAAGGCGCTGATGCAGCTCATCCCCGTGGTGCCGACGCCCGCGGCCGCTCGCTGATCCGGTTCAGAGGTCAACTGTGGTAAGCCAGGCTCGTGCTGGCCCATAGTTTAGTTACGGCCAAATCTGCCGACCCGGCGAAGCTCATGCTCTTTCTTCATGGGATTCTGGGCAACCGGGCCAACTGGCGCGGGATCGCCCGGCGTTTCGTGGCAGCGCGGCCGGACTGGGGCGCGGTCCTCGTCGACCTGCGCGAGCATGGGGACTCCCTGGGTCTACAGGCGCCACATGACCTGCAGGCGGTGACCGACGACCTCGCTGAGCTCGAGCGATCGCTCGCTCTTACCATCGGCGGCGCCATCGGCCATAGCTTTGGCGGCAAAGTGGTGCTCGAGTGGCTGCGTTCGTCTGCAAACCAAATCACGGAGGCCTGGGTGATCGATGCGTCTCCGTCTCCGAGCATCTCCAACGGCGATTCGAACGCGACAGCCGAGGTGCTGCGAGCCCTGGAGAGCCTTCCCCGGACCTGGCCGTCTCGAGAGGCCTTCGTCGCGGCGCTCATCGACGCTGGGCAGCCCAAAGGGATCGCACAGTGGCTTGCGATGAATCTTCGCAGGACGGACGATGGCGCACGCCGGTTCGGACCGGAGCTCTCGGTCATCCGGGAGCTCATCGAGGACTATGCGCGGACCGACTGCTGGGACATCGTCGAGACGCCGCCCCCAGGCTGCTCGCTGGGGCTCGTGATCGGTGCAGAGTCCACGGCGTTTTCACCGGCGGATCGCGAGCGGGCCGAGCGAATCGCCAAACGAAACCCGCAGGTAGCGGTGCACCTGGTCGAAGGTGCGGGGCATTGGGTCCACGTGGACGCCCCTGACGCACTGCTGGCGCTCTTGAATTGGCGTCAAACGCCAGCGCGCTGAGCTGCGAACCCTCAATCAACATGACCTTGCCGAGCCCAATGCGCCCGGGGGTCGAGTCCGGTAGGGGGTACTTTTCATCGTTCAGCGGGAGTGGTACACAGCCCGAGGATGGGCCTCAAGAACACCGTCGACTGGGCGCGCACCGAGTGGGGAATCTTCCAAAAAGGTGGCGAGATGGGCTGGGGCCAACGCGGGCGCTGGCTGCGGCAGTGGGTTCCGTTTGGAGGCCGCACCGTGGGCTGGGCTACCTTGTCACTGACGGCCGGCCCGCTCACGAACGGGAAGGCGTCGACCTGGGCGGCAAAGAAGTGGAGCCAGTCCTCGGCCAAGGGCCTGCGCATCTACATCGAGGTGACAGGGCAAGAGAACGTTCCGGAGGGTGGTTTCGTCTACGCGAGCAACCATGAGAGCTTGGTCGACATCCTGGTCTTGGGCGCCGCGCTTCCCGGCGACTTCAGGTGGGCGGCCAAACGCACGGTCATGAACATCCCGTTCCTGGGCTGGCACCTGAGGCTGGCGGGGCACGTGCCGGTTGACCGCAACAAGGGCAAAGACGCCGCGGTCGCCGTCACCGAGGCGTTCGAGAGCGTGCTCCGCAACGAGAAGTCGCTGTTGGTCTTTCCCGAAGGGACACGCACTGCCGATGGCAAGCTGAAGGCGTTCAAGAACGGTGCGTTCCAGGCCGCGGTGTTGACCGGGAAACCTGTGGTGCCCGTTGCGCTGCGTGGAACCTTCAGCCTGATGTCGCGCGACGAGGTCGACACGGGCGGGAGCAAGAGCCGCGAGGACCGGCTGGTGACCGTGCAAATCGGCGACCCGCTGTACCCGAACCTCGAGCTCGAAGAGCCCGAAGCGGTGGCCGACCTCCGCGACCGAACTCGAGCCGCCGTAGTCGGGATGCTCTCGCAGGCTAGCTCTGCGCGGGCCGTTGCCGAATCAGCGCGGCAGCTTTGAGACTAATCACCGTTTGGCCTCGCTGATTGCTGAGCGTCAGCAGGCTTCGGATGATCCCAAGGCCCGGCTTGCTCGCAGATTCGCGGGTCTCGATGATTTCGCCCCGAAGCCGTAGGCGGTCGCCGACGCAGGCCGGCGTTTGAAAGCGAACCTCGTCCCAACCGAGCCCCATCACGGTCGCCGCTGGCTCGGCCTGCATCTCATGCCCGAGCCGAATCGCGATTGCGACCGAGTGAATCGCGGAGGTGAAGAGCTTCCCTACCGGCGTGGCCGCGGCGGCCTGCGCATCGACGTGAAAAGGAAGGGGGTCCCACTTCGAGCAGAAGCTCACGATGTCCTCCTCGGTCAGCTCGTAGTCCTTGGTGGACTCCTGCGCATCGCCAACTCGGATGTCTTCGAAGTAGCGCATTCAGCCGTATTTCTCGATGATCTGGCCCAAGCCCGGAACGGCGCTTTGGACGTTCTTCCGCGCGGAGCCCCGAAGCTTGCCATAGGCGCCTTTGACGGAACCATGCTCGGAGCTCTTCGCGCGCGCGTCGGTCACGGCGAGTAGCGCTTCGGACACCTCCTCCGTGTGCGTTGCGAAGTAACTACCCACGGCCTGCCCCTGGGAAAGCGCTTGCTGGCGAAATGGCTCGAGGGCAGCGGCAAACTCCGGGAGTAGGGTTTCTACGACCCCGCGTACGAAGCCGGGCTTCACACCTTGGACCAGCCTGTAGCCGGCTTTGACGGCAACCCCGCTGAGCCCCTTTTGCTTCCCGACCTCGTCGTCGACCAGGCGGCATACATCTTCGATGATCGAAGCCCGCTGGGCCTCGTCACTCAACACGTCGTTCAGATTCATGACCCTTCCTTTTGCGCTTGGACGGCCTCGACGCAAGCGCTGCAATCTCGATGCTCGACTCGATGGCTGCGACGACGGAATCCACCGTATCGCGCCGATCGCTCACGACGAAAAAGTACTCCTTGTTCCGCAAGTGGCTCACGCGTCCGACCTTCTCGCCGCTGGGATTGTGGATGCCGATTTGCGCGCCCACATATCTCTTGAAGTCGACCGCGACGACACCCACGTGCCCGCGTTCGGATAGGAGGGCAATCATCTCTTCACGGTCGACGTGCCCTTCGTTGTTGAACGAGACCAGCAGGTGTTTGCAGCGCACGGCTTCGAAGACCTCCCTGAGTCCCTGGTGAATGCGGCGCTTGGAGTTGAAGTCGCTTTTATACTCCTTGCATTGCACGCGCTTGTTCGCGATCCCGTAGGTCTCGGGTTTGTCCCAGCGCACCAGGCTTTCCCAAACGTGGTAGTTGCCCATGTAACTGTGCTGGTTGTAGGGAGGGTCGATGTACGCGATGTCTGCCTCGACCCTCGACGCCGCTTCGACCGCGTCGAGGTGAAGGGCTTCACCCGGACCAGGAAGAATCGCCGGAACCCGCAGCGCGAGCTCGTTGGAGGCGCGGGCCGCCCACTGCTTCAAATACGCCATCTGGACGCCAGTGGTAGAATCGACGCGATCGGCAGCTTCCATGAGTGAGACCAGGGCAATCGCTTCGAGCTCGACGGGCAACTTGCGTCGGGCGATCTCTTCTCGGATAGCGTCGACGCGCGCTCCGTTCTTTGGTTTGAAATACCGCGCGTCGTCGCAGAACGCCTTGGTGAAGTAACCGGGTGTCGGGTCGATGAGCGAAAGGTCCGCGATGAGGCCCGTCGCTTCGTCGAGCCAACGATCGGCATCGGCCTGCACATAGCAGCGCGCAAGCGTCGACGCGTAGGCCAGGTGGTCGTTTGCAATCACATAGCGGCCGGTTTGCTTGAGCCCGCGCGCAACCCGCGAGGTCCCGGAGAACAAGTCGAGCACCCGCCCCGATGCGGGAAACGCCGAAACGGCGCGCACGATGTGCGGCACCAGGACGCGTTTCGATCCGATGTATTTGATCATGAAGTCTGGGACGTCATCGCCTGCACGATGGCGTCCCGGAGCGTAGCAGCTTCGTAGGGCTTTTGAACGAAACCGAGGGCTCCCATGCCCCGAAGCTCACGCTCGAGGTCTCGGTCCCAGTAGCCCGAGACAAAGACCACCGGCGCCTCGGGATCGACATCCTTGAGCTTCTTGAAGGCCTGGTCACCGGTCATCCCGGGCATGTTGAGGTCCATCAAGACCAAATCCGGCCGCGGCTGAGTCTCGTCGTAGATCCGCAGCGCTTCTTCGCCGCTTCGAGCGAAGATCACGCGGTGACCGCTCTGCCGCACCACGCGGCCGGCGCTTCGGCGCACCACGTCCTCGTCGTCGACCAGCAGGATGAGAAGCTGAGTCCGTGGCAGCTTGATCGCCGGAAGGCTCGGTTCGGTTGGCACGCTTCGCTCGCTCGTGAGCGGAAACACGACCTGGAACTCAGTGCCCCGATTCGGAACGCTATGCATGGTGATGTGACCATTGTGCGACTTAGCGATCTCATACACGGCAGCGAGACCCAAGCCTGCCCCGACTTGGGCGCCCTTGGTGCTGAAGAAGGGATCAAAAGCGCGTTCTCGCGTTGCGTCGTCCATCCCAATGCCCGTGTCCTCGACCGTAACGATGGCGTGTGCAACCAGGGGGTTCAGCGGCGCCTTCTCGAGGTCGACCGGATCGGCTTTCTTGGCGCTGAGCTTGAGCTTGCCTCCGTTGGGCATCGCATCGCGGGCATTGATGAGCAAGTTCATGAGCAACTGGTGGAGCTGACCGCGATCGCCACTGACTTTGAGCCCACGATCGATGCGAGCTTCGATCGCGATCGCTCGGTGAAAGGTGTGACGCGCGAGCTGAACGACGTGATGGCAAAGCTCGGAGAGGTCGACTTCCGTATGACTTCGCTCGACTTCTCGCGCAAAACCCAGCAAGCGGCTGGTCATTTCCGTCGCCGCCGCAGCCGCCGAGCGGATGTCGTTGAACGCTTCGCGGACGTCGGGCTCGCTGACCTTGGTTTCGCCCGCGAGCCCGTTCAAGAAATCGATGCTGGATTTCACCGCTCCCAGAAGATTGTTGAAATCGTGCGCTACGCCGGTGCCGAGCCGCCCGATCGCCTCGAGCTTTCGCCGCTGTGCGACCTGCTCCTCCATCGGATCGTGATGCGCGAACAGGAACAAGGAGCTGCCGATCTGGATTCGGTCTCCGTAGGTGAGAACCCGTCGGGTGACCCCCATTCCGTTGACCTGGGTCCCATTTCGACTCGCGAGGTCCTCAATCAGATATGAGCCGTTCTCGTGTTGGAAGATACGTATATGAACGCGGGACACGAGTGTATCGTCGACTTGAACGTCGGCTAACTCTCCGCGGCCGAGGGTGAGCTCTTTTCCGATGGCGTACTTGTCGCCCGCCAGCTTGCCTGCGAGCACGACGATGCGAGCCTGCTCCTCCTTGTTGGAGAGGCTCTTCTGCTTGAACACGTGTTGGCGTGTCTCCTCGGTGGGATCGTGTCGCGACATCTGGCGGCGGGCCCTCGAAGCCCATTAGATCCTAGCCTGCAGGACCGACGGAGGGTGTAGCCCCGGGGGGTGAGGGGCTCCAGCGCACATCGTCGCCAGATTGATCTCTGAGGAGCTTCGGTCATATTGGGGCTCTGGTGATGGCCACCTCGAAGCGATTCCTGTCCGAATTCCGAATGATTCGAGGTGCTTGTGCCCTGACGACTCTGCTCGCGCTCCTGCTGCAGGGTTCGAGCGGCGGGCATATGCTCCTCGTCGAGCATGGCCGCTGCGCCGCGCACGGCGAGCTGGTCCACGGCGGTGCTCACCAACATGAGGCAGGTCAGGATCGTCACGCCGAGTCAGCCGTGCTCCATGGGGTACCCGACGCCGACTCTAACGAAGCGCACGATCACTGCTTGGTACTGACCGATCGACGAGACGCTCTCGTTTCGATCGCCGACGCGGGTACCGACATCCGAGTGCTCGAGATGCTGGGAGAGCTCAGCCGCCTGGGCGCCGAGATCACGTCGAGCACCTGCCAACTCCAGCTCGCGCCCAAAACCTCACCTCCTGCCTGACGTTCGTTCGCCGAACGTTCGTTGAACCGCGCGACTGCGCGAAGGCAGGAGTAGTGAGTGAGAAGCAATCAAAGGAAAACTAGAGGCGCAATTGCGCTCGGGGTCTTGGCCCTCTGGGCCGCAGGATCCGTCTGCGCGCAGGACGACCAAAACCGAGACACGGACGCCGGCACTGGCACTGACGCTGGCACTGACACTGACGCTGACGCGGATGCAAAACTGCACCCCCCGCATCTCCTCGATTCCCCGCCGCCGGTTTACCCGCCGGGTCAGGAGGGCTCCGGCCTCCACCCCACCGTGATCCTCCTGGTCACCGTCACCCCCGACGCGAAGATCACCGACATCGTCGTGGAGCACTCCGCCGGTTCGGAGTTTGATGCAGCCGCGGTCGAGGGCGTACAGGCCTGGAAATTCGAACCGGCGAAGCGGGGTCAAACTACGGTCGCAAGTCGAATTCGCCTGGCGGTCCACTTCGAAGAACCGGAGGTCGGCGTCCACGACCAGACCGGCGCCTACGCTGGCGCCGCCGCCACCGCTGTCACTGACACCGACGCTGACGCTGACGCTGACTCGGGCGCTGCGTTCCGGACCGACGCCCAGGTCGACGCGGAGCGCCTGCGGAGCGGAGGCCGCGGTGTTGCGGACTTTGAAATCGGCCAAGACATACTCAACGCTGCCCCTGTCTTTTCGGCAAACGACCTACTCAAGCGCGTTCCCGGTCTCTATGCGTCGAAGCCCGAAGGCGGCGCAGTCGGTGAGCGGTTCTTTCTCCGTGGATTTGATTCGGAGCACGGGCAGGACATCGAATTCAAGGTCGGCAACATCCCGCTCAACCAGCCGTCACACATTCACGGGCAGGGCTACACGTTCCAGGGCTTCATCATCCCCGAGTTGGTGCGACAACTCCGCGTTACCGAAGGGGTCTACGATCCAATTCAAGGTGACTTCGCGATCGCAGGCACCATCGAGTATGAGCTTGGCGTCGAGCAGCGCGGCGTCTACGCGCAAACCGAGCTCGGTTCGTTTCGGACGTTCCGACAGATCGCGATCTTCGCGCCCGAAGGCAGTGACCCCGATACCTTTGGCGCTTTTCAGCTTCGGCGAACCGACGGATTCGGTCAGAACCGGGAAGGCATCGATGGGTCGGCGATGTTTCAATTCGGATTTGGTCACGAGAAGTGGCGTTTTCGGGTTCATGGCAGCTTCGGAGGCGCTCGCTACGACTTGGCCGGTGTTCTCCGGCTCGATGACATTCAAGCCGGCGAAGTCGGCTGGCTCGACGTCTACCCATTCGATACAGCGCTCGCCCAAAACGGCTCCAATCTCAGCGCAATCCTCGGGTTCTCGGGTGAGCACCGTGGAGAGGACGAGCGCAATTCGAGCTTCGGCCTCTGGCTTCAATTCCACGACTTTCGGCTTCAAGGGAACTTCCGTGGCTTTCTCGAAACCGATGCCGACGGAGACACGCCCGGCGACCTCGTCGAGCAGCTCGATCGGCGCTTCGTCATCGGCGGCAATGCACGGCATCGGACGCGCGAATTTGCACCGGCTGATTGGGCGAAGGGAACGGTCGAGCTTGGCGTGTCGACCCGCGTCGATCTCATTGCTCAAGAGCTCAACTTGGTCGAGGCGCCGGCAAACCGAATCTATCAGGAGCGCATCGATGCCGAAATCGCGGAAACCGACCTGGGCGTCTGGCTCGACCTCGACTGGGATTTCACCAAGTACCTGAACATCACCGGCGGCGTCCGTTCCGATGTCTTGTTCTACAACGTCACCGACCGGCGAGAGAGCGTTTCCCCCGTCGACGTGGCGCCGTATCGCCGGACCGCTGCCGGCGTCGTCGTCGGACCCC
This sequence comes from Myxococcales bacterium, assembly GCA_029862185.1. Taxonomy (GTDB): domain Bacteria; phylum Myxococcota_A; class Polyangia; order Polyangiales; family Houyiibacteriaceae; genus SG8-38. Next base: position 11,404 of record JAOTXX010000073.1, on the reverse strand, counting down.
GCGCCGTGGTCACGGTGAAACCGATCGAGGAGCTCGACGTCGTGCTCGCCTATGGGCGCGGCTTTCGCTCACCTCAGGCGCGCCTGGTCACCGAGAACGAGGACGTCCCCTTCACCAAGGTCCACTCGGCCGATGTCGGCTTGCGATCGCGCGTCGGCAAGAACGACGAGCTTCAGCTCGCGCTGACGGGGTTTCTCGCAAAGATGAACAACGATCTGATCTTCGAGGCACACGAAGCCCGCTTCGAGCCGATTGGGCCGACGACTCGCATCGGTGCGGTCTTCTACGCCCAGGCGCGCCCCCTTCCTTGGCTCTTTGGCGCGTTTTCGGTGACCTACGTCAAGGCCAACCTGGACGAAACCCCGGAGCCCGAGCCCGGCGAGCCGCCGTCCGGACTTGAAGCCGGCGACCCGATTCCGTTCGTTCCCCCGTGGCTCTTGCGTCTGGACGTCGGAGCGGCAGACGACCTCGTCGACCTCGGCAAACATCCCCTTCGCGGCAAGGTTGGCCTCGGTTACACCTTCGTGAGTGAACGCCCGCTGCGCTTCTCCGAGAAGTCACCGCGCGTCAACCTGCTCGAGCTGAGCGCCGGCCTCTCCTGGTGGTTTTTGGAGCTGGGCTTCCAGGTCTTCAACTTGTTGGACACCCGCTATGCAGCCCAGGAGTTCGTTTTCGAATCAAACTGGAGCCCCACAGCCCCGCCATCGGACACACCCGCACGTCACATCGCCTCCGGCGCCCCCCGAACCTTCCTCTTCCAAATTGGGTTCCGCCTCTGATCCATCCGCCGCGCAGATTCTGCACTAGCCCTGACGCTGGCATTGGTGCGGGCGCTGCTTTAGCCTGCGTCTCCGTGGGCAACCGCACCAACTTTCCCATCGCGATCATCGGTGCTGGCTTTGCCGGGATCGGCGCTGCGATTCAGCTGAAGAAGGCAGGCATTCAATCGTTCACGATCTTCGAGCGCGCGAGCGAGATCGGTGGCACTTGGCGGGACAATACCTACCCGGGCGCTGCCTGCGACGTGCCCTCGCACGTGTACTCGCTCTCATTCGAGCAGAATCCCAACTGGAGCCGGCGCTACGCCACGTCCTCAGAAATCCAGGAGTATCTTCTCGGCGTCGTTGACAAGCACGAGCTCCGCGAGCGGATGCGACTCGACACCGAAATCGTCGAAGCTCGCTTCGATGAGAAATCTGGATCCTGGTTCCTGACGACGAACGAGAGCGAAACGTTCACGGCGCGCGCGGTCATCGCCGGCGTCGGGGGTCTGGTCGACCCGTCCTATCCGAACATCGCCGGTCTCGACCAGTTCGAGGGCGAGATGATGCACACCGCGCGCTGGAACCACGACGTCGACCTCAGAGACAAGCGAGTCGCCGTCATTGGAACCGGAGCCAGTGCCGTTCAAGTCGTGCCCAGCATTGCACCCATCGTCGCCATGCTGAGCATCTTTCAACGCACGCCCGCTTGGGTGGTCGGCAAGTTCGACGCCCTCTATCCGAATTGGCTTCGAAGGTTCCTGGCGCGAGTCCCGTTCTTTCTCCGCGCGAGCCGTTTCGTGAAGTACTGGACCAGCGAGCTCCGTGGACCGATCGTCTTTTTCAACTCGAGGATTCTCTCGAGGATCGGTGTCGCTCTATCGATGTGGAACCTCCGACGCCAAGTGAAAGACCCCATGCTCAGACGGCGGCTAACGCCCAATTTTCAGTTTGGTTGTAAGCGGGTTTTGGTGTCCGACGACTATTGGGCGTCGTTCGAACGCGAAAACGTCGATCTCGTCACCGACTCGATCGAAGGCATCGAAAGCAAGGGAATCCGTACCAAGGATGGCAGCTTGCACGAGGCAGACGCGATCGTGCTGGCTACCGGGTTCAAGCTCGGGCTCGCCACGGCGCCGTTTCCGATCATCGGTCGCCAAGGGCGCACGCTCGACGAAGCTTGGGCAGGTGGCGCAGTCGCCTACAAAGGCATGACCGTCGCCGGTTTCCCGAACTGGTTCATCATGATGGGTCCGAACACAGGCCCCGGCCATACGTCGGTCTTGGTGTACACCGAAGCGCAGATCTCGCATGCCCTCCAAGCGATCACGAAGCTCATGGCCGAGAATTTGAAGTACATGGACATCCGCCAGGACGTGCAGGATCGCTACAACGCGGGGATCCAGAAGCGGATGAAGCACATGGTCTGGGGCGGCTGCAAGAGTTGGTATCTGAACGAAGACGGAAGCAACCATTCACTCTATCCGGGCTTTGCGGCCGAGTACGTTCTACGAACGCGAAAGCTCCGGTCCGAAGATTACGAAATCGCCGCCCTCTAGTTGCGTTGAGCTTGCCTTCTAGGAAAGACCGATACCGCTCTGTAGTAGCTGGGTAGCGGCGAGGGCGAGTTTGCGGGCGTCTTCGGAGGAGAGGTCCCGGACTCTGGGGTGACGGTCGACGATCATGCGAGCTAGGCCGTGGGTCAGGGCTTCGCTGCTTAGGGCGATGAGCTCCGGGTCGGCGTCCGGGATCAAGCCCGCGTTCTGGCCCTCATAGATGAGCGCGATCAACTTCAGTCTGCGCTCATCGTTGAACTCACCCAGAAAAGCGCCGGAGACGGAAGGGATGCTCTGGACGAGTCGGAAGAGGTTGGGGTGCTCCGCTGCGAAACGAACGTAGGCGACGGTCATCGCGCGAAACTGGGTGAGCGCGTCGTCGCGATCCCTGGTTGCTTCGTCGAGCTTCTGCTGAAGGTCCTCCGAGGCCTTTTCGGCTACGGCCTGCAGCAACCGTTGCTTATCGGCGAAGTGCCTAAACGGTGCCGCCGAAGACACACCCGTCTCGCGCGCCAACGCTCGCATGCTGAGCCCCTCGGCACCTTCGGCGTCGACGAGGCTGAAGGCCGTCTCCAGCAAGGCCTCCCGCAGATTGCCGTGGTGATAGGACTTCCGTTCCGAGCTCACGCGGTGAGCCTAGCAGAGGATGTTAGCGGCGCTCACTTCCCTGCAATCGAGATGTAAGCACTGCTAAGTTCCCACGATTCCTTCGCAGCGCCAGGGCAGCCCACAATGTAAGCAAAGCTTACATATGGAAAGATCGGATGTTAGCGCCGCTCACATGAGCAAGGAGGCTCACTGGCAAACGTTCTTGGAGAAGTCGCACTTGCAGCCGTAAGGGCAGTCCCGGCTCTCGATGCAGGGCAACTGCTCGCACACGCCCTTTTCCCGGTTGCAGAAGTACGTGGGCGCGCAGGAGTGCAGGTGACAGGCGATCTCAGCGCGTGAAGGACCCGAGGAGCGCGGCTCCCCCTCGCTGCTGGGGCCTGCCGCGGTGGTTCCTTCCGAGGTCGCGGCCTTTTTGCACCCAACGGTGAACGCGAAGCAACCAGCCACCGCGAGAACCAGCCCAAGTCTCCTGATGCCGCCCATTTTGGAAAGATGATAGGTTTCTCGCATGGCGGCAAAGCATATCCTGGCCTGCATCGACTTCTCCGAACATTCGACGAGGGCGCTCGACGAAGTCGGCGAATACGCGAGAGCCAACGGCAGCAAGGTGACACTGGTCTACATCTCGGACCCTCAGGGCTTCATTCCGCCGCAAGCCGTCCTGGAGCCGGCATCCGAGACCGACGACGCCGCACACGAGGCGGCGCTTGGAAAGCTGCGGGACCGGCATCTATCAGACGTGCCGGTAGAGCTCGCCGTGATTGCCGACCATGCCCCCGCCAGGGCGATCTGCGACTACGCAGAGAATCACGGCGTAGACCTCATCATACTCGGGTCGCATGGACGAGGCGGCATGGAACGCTGGCTGATCGGAAGCGTCGCCGAGCGCGTGGTCCGACACGCATCGTGCAACGTTTACATCGTCAGGCGCTGACTTCAAACGAGCCCCCTACCCTGTTAGGCTCGACGCATGGGGAAGCGCAGGGCCTGGTCGATCCTCGGCAATTCGCAGCGTCTCGACGGTGGGGCGATGTTCGGCAACGCTCCTCGCGCGCTCTGGCACAAGTGGGTCGAGCCCGACGAGCTCAACCGCATTCCGCTTGCGTGCCGGGCGCTTCTCATCGAAGACAGCGACCGTCGAATCCTATTTGAAACCGGGATTGGCGCCTTCTTTCCACCGCAGCTCCGCGACCGCTTCGGGGTCCAAGAGGAGAGCCACGTCCTGCTCGACAACCTGCAGAAGGCGGGCTTCTCGCATGAGGACATCGACTGCGTCGTCCTGTCGCACCTTCATTTCGATCACGCGGGGGGTCTGCTCACCGCGTACGAGCCCGAAGAGCCGATGCGGCTCTTGTTCCCCAATGCAACATTCGTGGTGAGTTGGGATGCCTGGCAGCGCGCCAAGCATCCGCACGCTCGGGACCGCGCGTCGTTCATTCCGGAGCTACCTCCTCTGCTCGAAGAGAGCGGCCGACTCGAGGTCGTCAAAGGTCATCGCTCCGACATGCTCGGCGCAGACTACAAGCTTTGGCTTTCGGAAGGGCACACGCCCGGCCTCATGCTGACCGAGATCCCAGGCGACGATGGACCGGTCGTGTACGCGGCGGATCTCATCCCGGGCCGCGCATGGGTGCACTTGCCAATCACCATGGGCTACGATCGCTACCCGGAGCAGCTGATCAACGAAAAGACGGACTTGCTGACGCGTTTGGTCGAGCAGCATGGCCGCCTGTTTTTCACCCACGATCACGAAGTGGCCCTCGGGCGAGTCGCTCGCAGCGAGAAGGGCCGGTTTTTCGCGGAAGAGGCCCGCGCCGAGCTCGTCGGCGCTCCTCTATAGACCGCGTGGTAGAGTAGTCCTCTTTGGAGGGACGATGCCTGACGGCAACGGCGAAACGCCCAGACGAATCGAAACCGGCAGCCAGTACATCGAAAGCCTTCGCGGCCGTAACCTGAAGGTCTATCTATTCGGCGAGCTGGTAGCTGAGCCGGTGGATCATCCGATGATCCGTCCATCGATCAACGCCGTGGCCGAGACTTACGAGCTCGCGATGCGGGAACCAGACGTCGCGACCGTCGAGTCGTCCCTTACCGGCAAGCCGGTGAACCGATTCCTGCACGTTGCGCAAAGCCCCGAAGACCTGGTCGCCCAAAACATGATGCAGCGCAAGCTCGGCCAGAACACGGGCACCTGCTTTCAGCGTTGCGTGGGCATGGATGCATTCAACTCGCTCTACTCGGTCACCTATGAAATCGATGAGAAGCACGGCACCCCGTACCATGAGCGGCTCAAGTCGTTTCTGACCACGATGCAGGAGCACAACTACGTCGTCGGCGGTGCGATGACCGACGTCAAAGGCGACCGAAGCAAGGCACCACACGAGCAAGAAGACCCCGATCTCTTCGTGCACATCAGCAAGCGAAACGAAGACGGAATTTGGCTCAAAGGCGCCAAGGCACATCAGACGGGGTGCATCAACTCCCATTTTATCATCGCGATGCCGACCATGCGGCTAGGCCCCGAGGACAAAGACTACGCCGTCGTCGCCGCCTTCCCGGTCGATGCGCCGGGAATCACCTACATCTACGGACGCCAATCCTGCGACACCCGCAGCATGGAAGGCAGCTCGATCGACGTCGGCAATGCGAACTTCTCCGGCCAAGAAGCGATGGTCATCCTCGATGATGTCTTCGTCCCCTGGGGCCAAGTCTTCATGGACGGCGAACACGAATTCGCCTCGATGCTCGTCGAACGGTTCACCTGTTACCATCGGCGTAGCTACGTCTGCAAGACGGGCGTCGGCGATGTGCTGATCGGCGCGGCCGCGCAGATTGCCGAGTACAACGGCGCGGACAAGGCTTCGCACATCAAGGACAAGCTCGTTCAGATGACCCATCTGAACGAGACCATGTACGCGGCCGGCATTGCATCTTCGCACCAAGCACAGGCCACCAAATCAGGTGCGTACTTGAACGACGACATGCTGGCCAATGTCTGCAAGCACCACGTCACCAAGATGCCCTTCGAGATTGGACGCCTCGCCCAAGACTTGGCCGGTGGCCTGGTCAGCACCGCGCCCTCGGAAAAAGAGCTCGATCACCCGGAGCTCAGCGCCCTTCTCGACAAGTACCTCAAGGGGCGCGCTGACGTTCCCACCAAAGCGCGCATCCGCATCCTGCGCTTGATCGAAAACATGACGATGGGCCGCAATGCGGTCGGCTACTTGACCGAATCCCTTCACGGCGCCGGCTCCCCACAAGCACAGCGCATCCAGATCGGCCGCCAGATGGGGCTCGACTTCAAGAAGGGGCTCGCTCGACGGCTGGCCGGCGTGGATTCAGACGTCGACGAGTAGCTCCGTCAGTTTCGACCTGCGCCCCAGTGGCGTGGCGCGCCGCAAAGTCGAGCATTTCGCGCATTGCAACTAGCTCCCGCACTGCCAGCCCACGCCGACTCGGGGGCCGAGAGCGGCTGGCTCGTAGTCGAAGGGGGGAGGGGAGCGCCGGCTGCTTGGGCGGCGTAGGCGGCGATGCGGGTCTGAGTCGAATCGGTCATGATGATCGACCTGTAAGCGCTAGCGGGAGCCCGTCAAATTGAATAGGTTACCGCCGATGCGATGGTGGGCGAGCATCTGGGTCGGGAGCGCATGGCTATGCATGACGAGCCTGGGTTGCGACCGGGGTGCGACCGCGGAGACGCCCGTGGATCAGGTCGATTCCGCGGAGGCACACCGCGGGGCCGCCGAGCGCCAAAAGCCAAGCGCGCTTGCTCGGGGTGGGGCCGGGCAGGAGGGTCTGCTGATTGGCGAGTACCGACTCGCCGATAATCCCGTCATCGACGGCGATACCATTCGAGTCGAAGGAATCGATGACTCCCTTCGATTGCTCTCGCTCGACACCGAGGAGAGGTTCCACGGCAAGGCCGACCGCGCCTCGGCGTCGAAAGACTTCGAGCGATACTTGAGAGGGAAGCGCGCCGGCGCGGCGCGTCCGCAGAAGACCGGAACACCTTTGGGGGAAGAGGCGGCGACGTTCGCCGAGGCCTTCTTTGAAGGCGCCGAGGTCGTACGACTGGAGCGGGATGACCCGAAAGAGATTCGAGGGCATTTTGGGCGACTTCTCGCATACGCCTTCGTGAAGAAGAACGGACGCTGGACGAGCTACAGCGTCGAGTGCGTGCGCGCTGGAATGAGCCCGTACTTCACCAAGTACGGTTACTCGCGCCGCTTTCACAATCAGCTGACGCACGCGGAAGCCGAAGCCCGGGAGGCAAAGCGCGGCATCTGGAACCCGAGCGCAAAGGGTTACGGAGACTACGACGAGCGAAAAGCCTGGTGGGACGCGCGGGCCGACTTCATTCGGGTGTTCGAGCACGAAGCAAGTCGTAGAGACGACTTCATCCTGCTGTCGCAATGGGATGCGCTCGAACGGCTCGAAGAGAACGTCGGCAAGTCGGTCACGGTCTTGTCGACCGTCGACCGCATCGACCGCTTCAAGGGACTGGTCCGCGTCTCGTTGGCAGCACAGAACAAACAGCGGTTTCCCATCATTTTCTTCGATCGTCGCGTGTTTCGAGTGTCGGGGATCGAAGGCTTCAAGGGCGAGCCTGTGACCGTTCGAGGCACCGTGGAACGCTACGCAAAGGGACGCTACCGGACGCTTCAAATCGTCGCGCAAGACCCCGATCAGGTCGGGCTTCCCTCCTTGCCCTGAGAAGAGGACGAAACCGCACGAGACCTCGACCGATAACGCCGGAAACCAAAGAGGCGGGAGGTCGAGATGGCAGTTGCTTGGAATGCGACACGTGGAGTCGCGTGCTTGATGTTGGTGCTCGGCGCCTGCGCGCGCGAGGAGCTCGTTGCTACAGGCGGGTGTGATGACTTCGCACCGGGTGACGTCGTCATCACCGAAGTCCACGCCAATCCGGACGGCAGCGACGGCGATGGCGAGTACGTGGAGCTGTTCAACGGGAGCGGGATCCCGCTAACGCTCGACGGCCTGACGCTCGTCTCGAGCCGCTCCGACGGGACGGGCGCGAAAGAACATCGCTTCTTTGGCACGTGGGTGGGCGCTGGCGACTATTGGATTGCCGGGAACGTGCCTCGCGATTCGATGCCACCGCACATCGACTACAGCTACGGAGACACGCTGGGGAGTCTTCGAAACTCCAATGCGCGAATCTCGATTCGCTGCGGCGAGCAGATCATCGACCAAGTCAGCTACGAGAGCACCGCGGACGGACGGGCGCTCGAGCTCGATGGAAGGTTCGCGCCCGACCACGAGCTGAATGACGAGGCGAGTCGCTGGTGTACGACACCCGAGGGGGTCGACGAGGTTTCTCCAGGCAATTTCGGGACGCCTGGAACCGCCAACAGCCCCTGTGCGTTCGATGAGCCAGAGGGGGGCTGTCTCGAGTCGGGGGTGCGCCGAGCGGTCCGCGTTCCCAATCCAGGCGAGGTGCAATTCCGAGAATGGATGGCCAACCCCGCGGGCGCGGACGCGGACCTCGAGTGGGTCGAGGTGCTCTTCTCTGCGGAAGCCGACCTCAACGGCTTCCAGCTGGGGGCTGCGCCCGATGCGCTCGTGACTGTAGTCGAACAGGACGCGTGTTTTCCGGTCGGCGCGGGCGAACGGGTCGTCTTCGGGGCGAGTCCGGCGGCGGCTTCCCGCGTCGACGCGGAGCTGGGGTTCAGTTTGGGGAACTCCGGCGAGCGTAGCGTCGTGGCCGTCCTGAACGGCATCGTTCTCGACCAAGTCGACTATGACGGCACGGTCGAAGGTCGCGCGTGGCAGCTCGACCCGAACGACGAGCTCTGCGTGACTCCGACGCAGGATGAGTATATCTCGGGGAACTTCGGTACACCCGGCGAGAGCAACCCGATCTGTCCCTTGGTATTGGGCCCCGGCATGTGCGTGGACGAGGGCGCGCCGCGCGAAATCGTCAGTCCAAGTCCGGGTGATGCATGGATCACCGAATGGATGGCAAACCCGCTCGAGGTCGGGAACCGCGATGGGGAGTGGCTCGAGGTCCGGTTCGACCGGGCAGTTGATCTAAACGGGCTCGTGCTCTCGGATCTCAGCTCCAGCACCGATGCGATCGAAGCTGAGGGCTGTTTGGAAGTGGCCGCGGGCGCCCATGTGCTCTTTGCTCGAAACACGAACCCCATCGAGAACGGCGGGCTCGAACGCGTCGATCTCGAGCTGTCTCTTTCGTTGAACAACAGTGACGAGACGATCGCGTTGAGCATCGGCAACCAGGCTCTCGACTCGGTGAGCTACGAGCGCTCCAAAGCCGGCATCGCGACGCAAGTCGACGTGCTCGGCAATGTCTGCGATGCCGCGCAAGCCTACGGCGATGGCGACTTGGGTACGCCCGGCGCCCCGAATCCCTTGTGCCCCTGAGGCGAGCCCTCCTCTCGGGCTTGCTCCTCGTTCTGGCACCCCGCGCGGCATCGGCGGCTCAGTACGAGATCTTCATCGACATCGAAACCGAGCAAGACTTGTACGACCTCCTGATCACCGAGCAGATCTCGGTGGCATCGTTCGACGCGCTACTGCTTCTTCATCAAACGCGCGTAGACCTGAATCGGGCCGCACGACAAGAGCTGTATCTGCTGCCAAACCTCGACTATGCGCAGGTCGACCGAATCCTCGCGTACCGAAACGCAGTGGGGTCGATTCACAGCCTGGATGCGTTGATTGGGGCGGGTGCACTCGCGCCCGACTTGGCGCACTCGATGCGTGCGTTCATCACCGTCCGCGATCCAAGTATCGCACGGTCACAAACCAACGCATTGCTGCGCCTGCGAGCGCGTTGGACCGGACGGTACGATCGGCTGCCGCCGGCGTTGGCATTGCAGGCGCGCGTGCAGACGCTCGGCAAACTGGACACGGGCCTCGCGGCTGCCCTAACTCGAAACGGTTTGAGTCGCGTTCGCTGGGACTCCAGTCGAAACGCGCTCAGCGCCGAGCCCGAGGGCGTGCGATTCGAGGTTCCTAAGCTCTACGTCGAATGGGATGACGAGCAATGGGAAGTGGTGGCGGGCACCTATCGTATCGGTTTCGGGCAGCGCTTGACGTTCGATGTCACGGACCAGGTCACACCGAACGGCTCGTTTGGCGACTACGAGCTACGGGCTGACAATGAGCTCGGGCTCCGCTGCAAACGATCGGCCGGAGAGCTCGTGGAGTCGCCGTGTCCCAATGGCCCGGAAGCCAGGGTCACCCCCGACTACAGCTGGACGAATCGCCTCGCAGGTGTCGCGATCGGGTTGAAGCAGCTTCGCCTCGGCCGGGGCTGGCTCCAAGCCTATGCATGGGGCTCGTATCAAGTGCACCGAATCGCACAGGTCGAGCTCGTCGACGCGGCCGCCTGCGACAATCCTCACCGAGACCAAGATCCGGAATGCGTCGCGCCACCGGTCTACGTGCGGGATCAGGGCCCAACGGCGCCGGCGAGCGCCGCGAGGTTCGCAACCCTGCCCGCGATGTACGCAGAAGGGCTCGCGGGGGCGAATGCTAGCTACTTTTGGAACGACCGGGCCCATCTGGGCGTCACCGGCTACGGTTCGGTCCCCAGATGGCTTCTCGACGGCGCCAATCTTGGGTTCCAGGAGTTCTCGCGCAAGCCGTTCGGCGGGCCATTCGGGGCGATTGGACTCGACGCTGCGTTCGGCTTTGGTCGACAAGACTTCTTTGCGGAGGTCGCGCGCAGCTTCGATTCGCAGCGCGAAAGTGGAGGCGGCTACGCAGCGCTCGTTCGAGGCGTGACCACACTGCCCAAGGGAGAGCTCGAAGTGTCGATGCGCTACTACGGCTCACGCTACGCAAATCCCTATGCACGCCCGGTGTCGGCGCCCGATGAGCTCGACGGACTGCGCGCAAGGGATGAAGCAGGCGCTCGCTTTCGGGCGACGGCCCTGCTGGGTCGTCACGTCATGCTCCGTTCGCTGCTCGATGGATGGCGCCAGCTGTCCACGGGTGTGCGCAACGCGCTCCTGTTCGCGCGCATCGACTGGCGCATCACGTCGAGGTGGACCTGGGCAACGTGGGGCGAGTACCGAAACGGCGCCAGGCAACGTTTCGTCGTCGCGACTCAGCTCGCCTACGAGCCAGTCCGGCGCGTCAGCGTCTCGGGCCAAGCTCGGTACCGCTGGGGTGGCAAGCTCGGGAGCGATCGGCTTCAGCAGGATTTGAGTGCAATCCTCAACATGACCGCCCGGCCCGTCGACAGGCTGCGCCTCCGGTGCCGCTTGCGCTACGCCTTCGACGACGTTTGGGACAACCATCGCCTACCCCAGTCGCTCTGGTCCTATCTGGATGTCGCGCTGACCTTGCGCGATCGCGATGTACTGCGGTTACGGTACGACTTCCGCGTGTTTCTCGATCAGCGCGAGTCGACGCTCTCGCGCGTGCCCAACCCGGAGCATTGGCTCTGGGTCGAGTACGTCTTTCGTTTCTAGCGCAGCGTTCGATGCA
>JAOTXX010000072.1 GCA_029862185.1 Myxococcales bacterium | reverse complement strand
CCGCCGTGTGAAAGAGGCGTTCGGGCTTCCTACGTATGCCTACCAAGTCAGCGGCGAGTACGCGATGCTCCGCGGAGCAGCCGCCCAGGGCTGGCTCGACTGGGAGAAGGTCATCGTCGAGAGCATGCTCTGCTTCAAGCGGGCCGGCGCCAACGGGGTGCTGACCTACGCGGCCCCCGAAATTGCCAAGCTACTGGGCTGACGCCCGCCCGCTTGCCCGGGCTCGACCCATGTGCCAAACCGGCCGTTCGCAGACCGAGGAGTCCCTGAATGTACCGATGTGAGCTTTGCAATCGAGTGTCGCGCCCCGGAGAGCGGGCGACGAAGGTGGTGACCGAGCGTCGTCCCGCCGAGTACCCGAGCCGCGGCAAAGCACAGAAGGGCCGCATAGCCAGCCGGTCCAAGGCGCAGGAGGATCCGGGTGGCGCAGGCTACGAGATCGCCAAGGAATGCATCGTGTGCTCGACATGCGCGCAGGAGCATCTCGCGAAAGAAGCCGCGCAAGAAGCCGAATCGCTCGGCATCTAACACAGCCGGAATCGCCCCGAGTGTGGTAAGCCGGCTCGATGGAGTGGCCGATCACGATCGTCGTTGGGTCCGTCGCGATGGGCGCCGTGCTGGGCTTGATCGCCCCTGGGCGCGGCAGGCTTCTCGACGCGATTCGCACTTTTGCGGTCGTCTCCTCGGTCGCCGTCGTGGTCGGCCGCCTCATTCCCCACGCGGTCCGCGCCGGCGGCCCGCTGGTCTTAATCGCGGTCGCCGTAGCGTTCGTTGCGCCCTGGCTGATCGAGCGGGCCGCGCACGAGGACCCGGAGCACGATCACTCCTCCACGATGGGCCTCGAGCTCAGCTACTGGGGCCTGATGATCCACAAGCTCGGCGACGGACTGGCGCTGGGCTCGTTCACGGGCGCGGCCCACGTCGGCCATCACCACGGTGACGTGCTCACCGCCATCGCGGTGCACTCCGTTCCGGTGACGGCCCTGATCACGCTCGCCTTCACTTCCGCGCACGGCCGCAACAGTGGCATTCGGCGGGCGATTGGCCTCGCGCTCGTGGGTAGCCTCGGCGTCGTGCTCGCGCAACAGACCTCGCTCGGTGCTTGGACGCGCGGCGAGCCCTGGATCGAAGCGGCCGTCAGCGGGCTCCTGCTGCATGTGGTCACGCATGACTGGGCACACGAACACGACCGCCCGGCCCTTCCCGGCTGGCCGCAAGTAATCGCGATAGCAGCCGGTGTCAGCGTGCTGCTGCTCGGTCGCTAGTTTCCGAGGAGCTCACGAGACGCCGCCACCGCCGAACCGAGGGCCGTGCGTGCCGTGCGCTGTTGCTCCCCCGGTGGCACCGAGAGCAAACGCTCGGCGGTGAGCACCGCGCCGGTCCAACCGCTCGTGTGCCAATCCATACCCCCGGCGAGCGACGGCAGGTGTGTGGGATCCGGATACGGCCAGGGCGTCACGTAGAAATAGGGCTGGTCATAGGAGCCGTCGCCGGGGGAAAAGCCGACACCGATGCTTCGCGCCTCCTCGGCGCCGACCCCGCCATCGAGCGTGATCAGGCTCGCTACATCGAAGTGGTGCGGCCAGCAACGGACCGGTGACGCGGAGGCCTCGTCTGCGACCGTCTCGCGAATCAAGCGGAACGCGTTTGCGAACCATGCCGCAAGCTCGGTACGTGCCTGGGCGCCGGCGTCTGAGAACACGCCTCCTTCGCCGACGGGGTGCGACGGCATGTCGTGAACCGGCAAGGCAAGCGCAGCGTCCTCACACGCGAGCTCTCGCGCCAGCCAAGAAAGGCCTTGCTGCACCGTGTGCCCCGCGAGGCGCATCGAGGAGCGTTCGCGCTCCGAGTCGAGGACCGCCAACCCCAAGCCCTCGAAGACCAGCGCGGCACGCAGCGGTACGGAACCGACGTCATGCCCGCTCAATACGCCAAGCCCAGGATCCCATACGAGGTTGGTGTGGGAGTAGTCCTCTTCGGGGGAAAGCAGACTGACTCCCGGAGCGCTCACCAATTGAGCCGCCCAGTGCAACTGGAGTCTCGCGTTCGAAAGCTCGGTGGGCGAAACGGTGCCGAGCCTCTTCCAAGTCATTGCGTAGAAACTCCTGCGTAACGAATGCCGGTGAGGTCCGCGATTTCGCGCTTCCAGGTCGTGAGGTCGCGCAGCTCGAACTGGTCGAGATGGGCGTGGCCGCAGCCGCGGGCGAGTACTTTCATCAGTTCCACAGTCGCGCGAAAGTAGTTGTCGAGCTGCTGCGCCGATTTCTCGATCTCGAGCCGTGCGCGCAGATGCTCTCGTTGGGTGGCAATGCCGACCGGGCAGTTGTTGGTCTGGCACGCTCGCATCCCGAGGCAGCCGATCGCTTGAATTGCCGCGTTCGAAACCGCGATCGCGTCGGCGCCCAGGGCGAGAGCCTTCACGAAGTCGCCCTCCGTTCGAAGCCCTCCAGTAGTGACGAGCGTCACCTCCGGACGGTTCCGCGCGTCGAGATGGCGTCGCGCTCGTGCCAAGGCAACCATGGTAGGAACCGAGATGTTGTTCTTGAATACGTTCGGGGCGGCACCGGTCGCACCCCCGCGGCCGTCCAGAATGATGTAGTCGACTCGTACTTCGAGCGCGAAGTCGATATCATCCTCGATGTGCTGCGCGCTGAGCTTGAACCCAACCGGAATGCCCCCCGTCGCTTCACGAACCTCCTCGGCGACGCGGCGAAAGTCCTCGGGGCCGTCCAAGTCCGGAAAGCGCGATGGGCTGATGGCCGGCTGTCCTGGCTCGAGCCCGCGCACCGATGCGATCTTCGGGGTCACCTTGTTGCCTGGAAGGTGCCCGCCCGTGCCGGTCTTGGCGCCCTGCCCAGCTTTGAAGTGAAACGCCTGGCACTTCTTGACCTTGTCGAGACTCCAACCAAAACGCCCAGACGCGAGCTCGTAGAAGTAGCGCGAGTTGCTCGCCTGCTCCTCGGGAAGCATTCCGCCTTCACCCGAGCAGATGCCCGTGCCTGCCATCTCGGCGCCCTTCGCAAGGGCGACCTTGGCTTCCTGGCTCAGCGCGCCAAAGCTCATGTCACTGACGAAGATCGGAATCCCGAGCCGAAGCGGCTTCCTCGCCTCCGGCCCAATGATCACCTCCGTACCAACAGGCTGGTCATCGAGGAGCGGCTTTCGAGCAAGCTGAGCGGTCAGGAGCAGAACGTCCTCCCAACAGGGTAGCTGCTGTCTGGGCACCCCCATGGCCGAGACGGATCCGTGGTGCCCCACTTTTTTCAAACCGTCACGTGCGAGCGCCTGGATGTGCTTGTTGAACGGCTCCTCCGGCGTGCCATGCACGTCGGCATAGAGACCAAGATACGCGTCGCGATCGTACGGTTGCGGCGACTTCTCTGCCCAGGTGCAAATCTCGGACTCGTCGACCAGCACCACATCGGCGTCGAGGTCGATCCAGGCGCGGAACTTATGAAGCACCTCCGAGCTATTGTAGGAGCTCACGCCGGTGTCATAGCGATAGTCCCAGCCGTGCAGACCGCAGATGAGATTGTCGCCCTCGACCTTCGCGTCGGCCATCAGCGCGCCGCGGTGCAAGCAACGGCCATACAACACCGAGACGTCGTCGTCGTATCGAAGGACCACCAGGTCGACTCCGGCAACGAGTGCGTACGTGGGCTTCCGGTCCTCGAGCTCGCTCCATTTGGCGATCGGCGCTTTGTTTTGCGTTCGAATCTGGGTGACGGTCATGGTGCATCTCACCACGCCTCGAACACGCAGTGCAAGGGCCGTACGCCCGTTCGGAGGATTTGTTAGCGCCCCGCCTCAACTAGGCGTGCGAAGCGGATGCTCCATCACCTCGCGGTGTTCCTCTGCGCAATGCTCCGGGTCGGCTGCCATCGCTGCGTAGCGTCGGGCCAGGGGTGCTGCAGAGACTCCATGGGCGACCACGCTGAACAAAACGGTCAGCATGACCAGGTCGAAGATCAGCGCCTCATGTGGAAGATCGGCTTCGTCGAGCACGAGTATGCCAAACAGAATCGAGGCCAATCCCCTCGGCCCAAACCAGCCAATGAACAGGACCGTCGGGAAACGTAGTCCCGTGCCGACCATCGCGATCGCGACCGGGACCATTCGAATGACCGTGAGGCTGAGGACCGCGTAGGCAACTGTTCTCGAGGAGCCCGTCTCCAAGGCCGGCGCGGCAAAGCTCACGCCAAAGGCGAGAAACACCAGGAGCATGAGGAGCTGCCCTTCGGCCTCGAGGAAATCGTAGAGCCATTGACAGCGCCCTCGCGTCAATTGCCCCAGCATCATCCCCGAAACAAACGCCGCAATGAACCCATTGCCGCCGACATGCTCCGCACAGGTGAACGCCAGCAAGGCCAGCGCCAGTCCCGTCAGTCGCTCGAACGGGGGCTCGATCCAGCCCTTGGCGGTCGACCACTTGAGCAGCCGGTTGCCAAGCCAGGCGACGGCGACGCCAACCAAGGGACCGAGCGTCACCTGAACGGCAGCGAAGCGTGCCCAGTCCGATGCCGAGCGGGTCACCTCCGCGCTCATGCTTGCAAGCGCGGCGAGCACCAGTACGACGGGAAGCACGATGCCATCGTTGAGCCCACTTTCGACGTTGAGCGCCTGACGAACGCGTGTAGGCACCGCATGATGACTGACGACGGCTTGTCCAAGCGCTGCGTCGGTCGGAGCGAGCACTGCGCCAAGCACCGCGGCCTCGAGCCAGCCCAGCTCCGGAAACATCCACTTCGCGGCCAGGCCGCCGAACAAGATCGTGAGAGGCATTCCGATCGCTAGGAGGCGAACGGGCAATCCGAGCTCTCGACGCAAGGCCGAAAGATCGATCCGCGCCGCGTCGCCGAAAAGGACGAGGATCAAGGTGAGCTCGGCGAGCACGTGCATTGCGCCGTGTTCCACATCGAAACGGAGCCAATCGAGGCCCCAAGGCCCAAACGCGACACCCAGCCCGACGAAGACGAGGGGCGGCGTCAGCGGAGAGACCGCCAAGCGACGCGACACCAGGCCGAAGCCGAAGACGAAGCAGGCAACCAAAATGAACGCGGCGGTGTTCATCGCTTAGATGAGCAACGTGTCTGCTACGATCTCGACCGTTGCGGGCCCATCATGGGCCAGGGCCTCGGTCAGCGCGACCTCGAGCTCTTCGGCCTTCGTCACGCGAAGCCCCAAGGCACCGCACAGCTTCGCATACTCCGCAAAGCTTGGATTGTGGAGCGTGGTCTGCCAGACGTCGTAGTCGGCGCTCCGCTGTTCTTTGCTGATCTTGCCGAGCTCGCTGTTGTTCAGAAGGACGTGGGTGATGTCCATCCCGTACTTTGCGGCCGTCGTATACTCGGCCATGTACTGGCCGAAGCCGCCGTCGCCCGTCACGGCGATGACCTTGCGGCCTTGGAAGCGCGGGTCGCTTTCCTGGGTCGCCGCCCAGGCACCCATGGCCGCCGGGTATCCGAAGCCGATCGAACCCAAATAGCCACTCATCAAGACCGATTGCCGCCGGCATTCGAAATAGCGGCCGAACGAATAGGTGTTGTTCCCGACGTCGACGGCAATGATGGCATCGTCGGGTGCAGTCGCCGTGAGTGCCGCGAAAATCGCCGCGGAATGCACCCCGCCCCCCTCGGTTTCGCTGAGACGCCTCGCCTTTTCTTCCTTCCAAATCGCCCAGCGCTTTACGACGTCAGGTCGCTGGTCGACCCCGGCTGCAAATCCGAGCCGCTCCTTCAGGAGTCGCGCCGTGACGCCGATCTCACCCCAGACCGGGACCGTCACCGAATGAAGCCGGCCGAGCATCATGGGATCGTAGTCGACCTGCACGATCGGCTTGTAGCTCGTGATGCCGGTGTGGTTGCTGAAGCTGGCGCCGAACACGATCAGCAAATCGGCCTCGTTCATGAACCAGCTGGCCACCGGAGTTCCGCTGCGTCCGAGCACCCCACAGCCGAGCGGATGGTCATCGGCGATGAGCCCTTTGCCCTTGAACGTCGTGAGCACAGGGGCGTTGAGCTGCTCTGCCAGGGAGATGACGGGTTCCATGACGAAACGAGCGCCGTGCCCAACGACGATCACCGGCCGCTTGGCGTCGGCAATGCGCTTCACCGCGTCGTCGAGCGCGTCGTGAGGGGGCGTGATCTCTCGCGAGGTCATCCGGCCTTCTGGCGACGCCGCCTTCGTTTCCGGCGCTTCGACGACCTGAACGTCGTCGGGAAACACCATGTGCGAGACGCCCTGCCCTACGATCGCGTTCTTACAGGCCAGGCTCGCGATTTCTGGGAAGTTGGAGTCCTTGGCCGCCACCGCGGTGTACTTCGCCACCCCGCCAAACGCCGCGGCCAGGTCCACCTCTTGGAAGGCACCGCGTCCAATGAGGTGTGTCGGCACCTGACCCGTGAGCGCAAGCACCGGCGCGCGATCCACGTGCGCGTCCCAAAGCCCTGTCAACAGATTGGTGGCGCCTGGACCTGCGATCGCAAAGCAAGCAGCCGGCCGTCCGGTGAGCTTTCCGTACGCGGACGCGGCAAACGCAGCCGCGCCTTCGTGCCGGATGCCGAAATACCCGAGTGCGCCTTTTTTTTCCTGCCGCCGCATCGCGTCGGCGAAGCCCAGATTCGAATGCCCGACCATCCCCCAGACCCAACGGACACCCCAGTTGACCAGCGTCTCGATCATGACGTCGCTGCTCGTCCGGATGTGCGCTTCTTCCTCCGGAAACGCGACGTACACGCCGTCTTCACGCACTTCGACGGGGAACGTCTCTACGCCGTCGTCGAATCCACCCGGCGGCTCGCCGGTGAGCGGGTGGAAGTCCCAGCCGTGCCAGGGGCAGCGGAGCAAGCCGGCTTCGATGGAGCCTTCCCCGAGCGGCCCGCCCTGGTGCGGGCACTTGTTGTCGAGGGCAGCGAACTCACCTTCAAAGTGCGTCAGACACAGCGTTCGGTGCTTGCATGTGACCGGTTTGACGCGTCCCTCGGGAAGCTCGTCGAGATCGAGTACCTTCAGCCAAACACTGCTCTGCTCGCCCATTTAGACATCCTTCGCGAAGGCTCGAGCGTTTCACGAACGGGCCGCGGCTGTAAAGGACGTTCGGCGAGCGCGAATGTTACAGGTTACCCGCGAGACGCTCGATTTCCTCGGCGCCACTACCGTCGTGCTGCACGAGCTCTTCGACGTCTTCCTCGCGAAGCCGAATCACGCCGATCTTCTCTGGGCGAAACCCTGTCATCCCGGCGTAGAACTCACGAATCTGGTCCATGTCGGCGCTGATGTCTCCGGTGAGATCGATCGCCGGGCCAATGCCGCCGACCTTCTTACCGACGTCCAGGTACGAGAGAACGACTGGAACGTTGGCCTTTCGCGCAATGTGGTAAAAGCCCGACTTCCAATAGTCGACGTGCGAACGGGTGCCCTCGGCCGGGACCATCAGAACCAGTGACTCGTTGTTCTCGAAGTGCTCGACCATCTGACCGACGACGCCGCCAGGACGATGTCGCACGATCGGGATGCCGCCGAGCCACTTGAAGAACGGACCGAACGGCGCCTTGAACAGCGTGTGCTTACCCATCCAGCGCACCGGAATGTCGTAGACGAACGCCATCGCAAGCATGAACGGCATGTCCCAGTTGGACGTGTGCGGCGCGGCGATGATCACGTATCGATCCACCGGGGGCCGCGCGCCATCCGTCTTCCAACCGGCGACCCGAAGGAACGCCTCGCCTATCCATCGCTTGATCATTGCGTTTATCGCCTGCGCAGGACCTAATCGCTGTATTGCAGACCCGGGCACAGGTGACGAGAAATGCCGGGGTTCGTGACAGAACTTTTACAATCGGCGCAGATAGGCCGGCCTGTAACATTGCTCACGCGCTAGGGTAAGCTCCCCTGATGGAGGAGGCCCGATGAAGCTCTACACCAATCTATTTTCGCCAAACGCACGCAAAGTGCACGCCGTCGCCAAGGAGCTCGGGCTCGAGCTGGAAACACAGACGCTCGACCTCCGCGCCGGTGAGCAGCGCACCGCCGAATATCTCGCGCTCAATCCGAACGGCAAAGTCCCCACCCTCGTCGACGGTGACACCGTCTTGTGGGAGTCCAATGCGATCATGTGTTACCTCGCCGGCAAAGGCGACACCGAGCTGTGGCCGAAGTCCGCGAAGCGATACGACATCCTCCGATGGATGTTCTGGGAATCCAACCACCTGACCAACGCGCTGAACCGCCTCTTCGGTCAGAAGTTCTTCAGCAGCGGCAACCCTGATCAAGAAATCGTCGATCGCGCCACCAAGGACTTCCGTAAGTACGCAACGATTCTCGACGGTAACCTGTCGGACAAGAAGTTCGTCACCGGGGATACCCTCACCCTCGCAGACTTCGCAATCGGCGTCTGCTTCGGCTACCAAGTGCCACTAGAGCTCCCCGTGGACGGGCTCGATCACGTCGCGAGCTGGTGGACCGCCTTCTCCGCCACCGAATCCGGAAGAATCCTCCTCCCTGGTTGACCGAATCAGCCAGACGATCGGAGAACGGTTTGTGCTGCCGCGGGTGTTTGGGAGGTCGGGTCTTGGTTGGGTTGCCCGGTACGGCTTGTTTACACCGCCCCGCCCACCCCCACCCGTAATCCTCCCTGGCGCGGCATGCGCTTCGCTCTGCCTTGCCGGCGCATTCGCGCCGGGCTTCGCCCTGCGGGCTCGCGCTGTCGCCTGCCGTTTGGGGACGTGGTTGGTCGTGTCTCCGTGTGGAGGGACACGGCGAAACGCGATGCGGGGGTTCGGCGGCGTCCCTGAATCCATATCCATTCAATAGGAGAACGGCTCGGGATGGGCAGCACAGGGATTGGGTCGAGCCTAGCCGTGGGTCGTCTTAAGGAATAGGGGGCGAGTGGGTCCCAATCCCGAGCACGCCCGTCGCGAGCCGTTCTCCGATTGTGTAGTTCACCGTCGCAGCCCCATATCGCGGCTTTTTCCGCGCCTCGGTACGCCCCACGCGTGCTAGCGTGCCCGGCTCAACTTTAGGAGGATTCATGCGTTCTGTGCTTCTAGTTTCTGCTCTCACCGCCGGCGTGATGTGGCTTGCCCTTGGCAGCGCCCCGGCCGAATCCCAGTCCGACGGCAAGGCCGCGTCTTGTCAGACTTGCGGGCAAAGTGCCGCGTGTCCGCACTGCGCGGCTGGCAAAGACTGTCCCCACTGCACGGAGGGCAAGGCCTGCCCGCACTGCGCCCAGGGCAAAGCCTGCGCAGAGTGCAAGAAGGGCAAGGCGTGTGCACACTGTGCCAAGGGCCACCCTCATCACGGCAAGTGGGGTTCGCACAAGTGGGAATACAAGTGCGTTCGCCCAGCCAAGAAGCCCGAAGCCATGACCCAACAGTTCTCCGGGCTCGGAGATGAGGGCTGGAGGCTCGTGGAGGCCGACGGCGGGGTTTGGTGCTTCAGCCGCATGCAGCGCACCGAGTAGTTGGTCTCGCGGAGAGTGGTTTGCGGGCTGGCGCGTCTACCCGCGCGCCAGGATTTGGTCCGAGATGTAGCTGGCCATGGTGTAGACGGTGATCTGAGGGTTCACCAAGAGCGAGGATGGGAACAGGCTCGCGTCTGGCACGTAGACATTGTCGAGGTCGTGGCAGAGCCCGTTCGGCCCAACGACGCTCTTTTCGGGGTCGTCGCCCATCCGCATCGTCCCCTGCGGGTGGTACGAGGTGATGCGATACATGTGCTTGCCGTTTTGAAGGCTGTTGATCACCGAGTCGACTTGGTCCGCACTTTCGATGGTCGTTCGCCGAGTCGTCGGTAGATACACACGGCGCGCGCCGGCAGCAAAGTAGATCCGAGCGGTCCCGCGAAGCGCCTCCCGCATCGACTCGAAATCTCGGTCGTCCAGGTCGTACTCGATGCGCTTGCGATCGCCGTCGAGAAAGACTCGGCCCACGTTGTGGTCGTGAATCAAAGTGACGGCGGCCTGGAACTTCTTGCTGTTCTCCATGAACTCGACGAAGTCGCTGCCGACGCCTCCGTCGATCCAGGCGCTGGTGATGACGGGGCCGACCATGCCGGCTTCCAGCAAGTAGCCGCCTTTGAGGGGGTTTTCGATGTCGCCCGCTTGCGCGCTCAGCGTGGCCCCAACCCAGGCGTAGATGTCGTTCTCGTGTTCCCCGAATACCGCCAGCGAAGGGTGGCACGCGAAGTTGAGACCGATTTGGCCGCTGCTGTTCCCGACTTTGCTCCGCTGAAACAGAAGCGGGGTCTGCACCGCGCCAGCAGCGACGACGACCAGGCCGGCACGGACCTGGACGGGCTTTGCTTTTCCGTCGGCACCGGTGGCAACCGCACGGACAGCCGTCACCCGCCGGTCACTGACCTCGAAGGTTTCGGCTCGGGTGCCGCTGAGAATGGTCGCGCCCTGCTCGCTGGCCCAAGGCAGGTAGGTGACCAGCATCGACTGCTTGCGATCGGACTTGCATCCGGAGACACAGTGACCCGTGAGCGCGCAGTTCCGAATGTTGCGAGAGATTGGAGACGCCGGGATGCCGACCTTCTTGGCGCCTTCGATCAGCAGTCGGCCGTTGTAGTTGACCTCGTGCGGCTCGTTTTGGTGGACGGAGAGGTTTCGCTCGACTCGTTCAAAGTAGGGACGGAGCGCCTCGGGCGAGAGGTTGTCGAGGCCGTGCTTCTCAGCCCAACTTGCAAGCACCTGGTTTGGCGCACGAAAACATGCGGCTGCGTTGACGACGGTCGAGCCTCCAACGCACTTGCCCTGAAGGATGGCGAGGTCCCCGGTGGTGTTCAGCTGGTTTCCATGGTCCTGGTACAAGGTCTCGAGGGCGGTCGGCGCATGCTCCTGAAATTCACTAGACCGGATGTGCGGCCCTGCCTCGAGGACCACGACCCGTGCACCAGAGCGCGCAAGCTCGTACGCCGTCACCGCGCCGGCGGCGCCCGAGCCGATGACCAGGACATCCGCTTCGAGGTTGAGGCCGGTCTCGGGGATCTGATCCGGCGACGTCACTTTCAGAGCGGGAAGGCGTTGGATCGTGGCTTTGGGCAGGTTCGCCATGATCGTCACCCGTTCGTGGCGCGGGGCATCGGCGCATTGCCTAGGCTTGCGATTCCCCCGGCCTCGGAAACGGGGCCCTGATAGCCGATGGCCCGTCCTGCTTCGATGTCCTTCCAGTACCCATAGCAGACGAGCTTCTTGAGGAGCGAGGAGATCCCGCGTTGGATCTCGATGCCCTGTTCCCAACGCTCGATGTAGGCGAGCCGCCGCTCCTCCGAGAGCTTGACGAAGCGCGCGAAGTGCAGGCCGATGAAAACCGCGCCGTAGTCGAATAGCTTGAGGCCGATGCGGACTTGCTCGAGCATCGGCGCATCCATCAAGCTAAACGCATGTTGGATGTTGTCGACGACGGGAACTTCAAAGCGCGGTTTCAGCGAGCTGCCATCGGTCGGCAAGTACACTTCCGCAAAGCGCTCGAGGAGATTACGTTCGTCGCTCGTGAGCGTGATTGCGTTCGGCAGCGTGACGGCGTCATCGCGACACGCGGGAAGGACCAGCACGCTTGCGCCGGTGAGCACCGTGAGCTTATTGAAGGTCCTGCGGTAGAGCTTGTTTCGCATCGCCAGATCCCGGCCGGACCCTATCACGTCGTGGCGCGAGATACACCGCCAGGGCGAGCGCCAGTGTCAGCGTCAGTGCCAGTTTCAGGGTCAGCGTCAGCGTCAGTGCCAGCCCTGTCCCGCTGGCGCAGACCGTCGTCGATCAATCGTTGAGTCGTCTCTGTCACCTGACGGTGCAGGCTTGCGACGGTTTCCGGATCGTCGGCCGCCTCCGGGCCGTAGGGCAGGCGGATGGGCTCGCCCACGATGTATTGAAGCTCGGTGGGGAAGGGGAGTGCGCCGAGGCCCATGTAGATGGGCGTGACGTACTTGTCGCCGAGCAGCTGTGAAATGAATCGTCCGAAACCGCTTTGTCGAACGCGATCCTGGGGTACGACTTGCACGTAGAGCTCTTCGTTGCCGAGCCCTGCAATCGGGATGATCGGCTTTTGTGCACGCAGGGCGGTGCGAATGAAGCCGTGGCTGTTCTCCCATTGCAAGCGATAGGCATCCTCCGGACCGCTGAGTGCTTCCTTCGCACCGCCTGGGTAGACCAGGACCAGTTGATCATCTTGTAGCAACCGAACGGTCGCCTCAGGCTCTCCTTCGATGGCGCCCATGCTGTGAGCAAGGTCGCGAAAGATTGGCAGCGCGAAGACCACGCGGTCTCCGAGGGACCGCACGACTCGTCCCCTCCCTTCGAGAATGAGCCGCAAGAGAACGGGGAGGTCGATGCCGAAATGGCCATGGTTGGTCACGATTAGACCGCCTTCGTCGAGGGGTATGTTTTCGACACCTTCGATCGTCGGCTGAAACCACTGATGCAGGAACGAAACCCGGTGAAGCAGGCGCTCGTAGGCTTCGCGGTCGAGTGGTTGCGTGCTGGCTTGGCTCGGCTCTTTCATACGCATGCGCCCCGCTCATCTATGCGCTACGTTCCGCGCCTCATGCAACCCCTCGAATCGGTTTCCGGGCGGTACGGGCCCTACGGCGGACGCTACGTTGCCGAGACCCTCATGCCTGCGCTCGACGAGCTCACCCGGGCCTACGAAGAATCTCAGCGGGACCCGGCGTTTCAGGCCGAGCTCGATTCGCTTCTCCATCACTATGCCGGGCGCGAGACGCCAACCTATTTTGCCGCCCGCCTCAGCGAAGAGGTGGGGACGCGGGTCTGGCTCAAGCGCGAAGACCTCTGCCACACCGGCGCCCACAAGGTGAACAACACCATCGGCCAGATTCTGCTGGCCAGGCGGATGCACAAGACCCGGATCATCGCAGAGACGGGCGCTGGCCAGCACGGCGTCGCGACCGCGACCGCATGCGCCCTCATGGGTTTGCCCTGCGAGGTGTTCATGGGGGCCGAGGATGTGCGCCGCCAGGCGCCCAACGTTCAGCGCATGGAGCTGCTCGGCGCGAAGGTGCACTCGGTCACCTCTGGTTCTGCGACGCTGAAAGACGCGATGAACGAGGCGCTGCGCGACTGGGTGACCAACGTGCGCACCACACACTACTGCGTCGGCTCGGTGGCCGGTCCGCATCCCTATCCGATGATCGTTCGGGACTTCCAGGCTGTCATCGGCCGCGAGTCGCGCGTGCAGATGCTGGACCAGGCGGGCAAGCTGCCCGATGCGGTCGTCGCCTGCGTAGGCGGCGGCTCGAATGCGATGGGCATCTTTGCCGGCTTCATCGATGACGAGGCTGTCCGCTTGATCGGGGTCGAAGCGGCAGGCGACGGAATCGCCACCGGTCACCACGCGGCGCCACTGTGTGCAGGGGGCGTGGGCGTGCTGCACGGCGCAAAGAGCTACGTGCTCCAAACGGAGGACGGGCAAATCGTCGAAGCGCATTCGATCAGCGCGGGGCTCGACTACCCCGGTGTGGGTCCCGAGCACGCCTGGCTCAAGGACACCGGCCGTGCGACCTATACGGCAGTCACCGATGACGCCGCACTCGATGCATTTCAGCAGCTATGCCGCACGGAGGGCATCATCCCTGCGCTCGAAACGAGTCATGCATTTGCTCATCTTCCCACGCTGGCCAAAGAGCTCGGGCTGGATGCCGACATTTTGGTCTGCCTGTCCGGGCGGGGCGACAAGGATCTCGAGACGGTGATCGAGAAGCTCGAGGAAAGGGGCTGACCGGGGTGGGCCGCATCGCTGACGCGTTCGAGAACGCGCGAAAGGAGAACCGCGCCGCCCTCGTCATCTACCTCTGCGCCGGGGACCCTGATCTGAACGCGACCGTGGAGCTGGTCGTGGCGGCTGCGGATTCAGGCGCCGACGTCATCGAGCTCGGGGTGCCATTCAGTGATCCGACCGCCGACGGTCCGGCGATTCAACGTGCTGCGGAGCGATCTTTGCGCGGGGGAACGACGCTCGCCAAGGTGCTCGAAACGGTGCGTGTGATTCGCGGCCGCACCGACGTACCCATTCTGCTGTTCGGCTACTACAATCCGATTCTCGCCTATGGTGAGCAGAAGCTCGTCGATGACGCGGCGGAGAGCGGGGCCGACGGATTCCTCGTCGTCAATCTCCCGCCCGAGGAAAGCGCAGGGCTCCGAGGGCCTGCGGTCGAAAGTGGCCTCGACTTCGTCCCCCTCGTCGCCCCTACGAGCGATCCGCATCGCATCAAGCAGGCCGGAGAAATGGCGACTTCGTTCATCTACTATGTCTCGATGACCGGTGTGACCGGCTCGACAGCAACCGATTTGGCGAGCGCGTCGAAACGGGCGAGCGCATTGCAGCGGGAGCTCGGGCGCCCGCTTGCAATCGGCTTTGGTGTGAAGACCAAAGCCGACGTTGCGGCCGTCTCACCGCACGCCGACGGTGTCGTGGTTGGTAGCGCCGTGGTTCAAGCGATCGAAGCTGCGGCCAGCACCGATGAGGCGGTGGCTGCGGTCCGCGCCTTGGTCTCCGAGCTGACCGGAGGCCTCGGCCGGCAGTAATGGCCTTGCTTTGGTTCTCGAGGGACGATACTGTCCCTAAATGGCCACTGTGAATGTCATTTCAGCCAACCTACCGATTCTCCGCGAGCTATGCGACCGCATTGGTCAGCTCGAGCTCGCACAGCGGGTTGGCGTCTCGAGGCGCACCATCGCGCGCCTCGAGAAAGCCGAAGTCGCTGACCCCGGGGTCGACCTGATGACACGCATCGGATCGGAGCTCGGAGTGACCCTCCCGATACTCACGGAGCGGGCGCTTCAGGCCGTGACCCTCGCGCTGCCCGAGGATGTCTGCACTCTGCTCGCGTCGCCGGAAGGCCCAAAAACGCTAGAAGCCATGATCCGCGCCGCGCGACATCCCCGCTGACTCAATCCACGAACCCGTCAATCCTTTGGCTTCCTTACCCTAGCCAGGCTGGTCGTGGCCGCTTCGGCGATGGCCTTCCTCAGATCATCATCGTCAACTCGGCTCAGCGCGCGTCCGAGCTCCTCGGGCAAGGCCGCCAAACGCACTGGCTCTGGCGGGCGCGGCGCAGCCTGGGGGCGCTTCGGGATGTCCGGCAAGGGCCCGACCTGAAAACGGATCTTCTCAATGCCGCTCGTCGGTGCGGCCTCGCGTAGGCGGGTCAGCAAATCGTCGCTGAGGTAGTGCAACTCGTTGGCCCAGACCGAAGAGCTGACATGCACGATGAGAACTCCGCGCGAAAGCCGGACAGGACGCGCGTGCTCCAAGATGCGCGGCGGGACCGAGCGACTCCACCAGGAGAAGGCCTTCGCGGCTTCGAGCTGGTCCGGCGCTGGATAGACGCCCTTGAGCAACTTGGCGACGGACTCGAGCTTCCCCTTTTTGCGCTTAGCCATCGTCGAGGCTCGCCTTGTATAGGGCGAGAAGATCGTCTTGGGTGCAGGGACGAGGGTTGAGCGCATGGCAGGAATCGGCAAACGCCAGTGCAGCCAACCGTGGCAGTTGACCTTCTTCGATGCCCTGTGATCGAAGGTCAGAGGGCAGACCGATCGACTTTCGCAGGGCTCTCACGGCACCCGCGCACTCGAACGCCATCGTGCTTTCGTCGCTGCCGCGAACGCCGAGTTGCCGTGCGATCTCTGCGATGCGCTTTGGGACCGCTGCGCGATTGAAGTCGAGTACTGCGGGTAGGCAGATCGCATTCGCCAGCCCGTGGTGCATTCCGAGCTCCGCCGACAGCGGGTGCGCGAGAGAATGGCAGGCGCCAAGGCCCTTTTGGAAGGCGACCGCCCCCATCATGGCTGCCTTCAGCATGTCCTTGCGCGCCCGAAGGTCGTTGCCATCGTCGGTCGCCGCTTTGAGCGAGCGGTGGCAGAGCCGAACGCCGCCGAGCGCAATCGCGTCGGCCATCGGGTGATCGCCTATGGATGCATAAGCCTCGATGCAGTGGGTGAGGGCGTCCATGCCTGTCGCCGCAGTCATGCCTGGTGGCATGGTTTGCGTCATGACCGGATCGAGAATGGCGACCTCCGGCAACAAGAGCGGCGAGAAGATCACGGTCTTTCGGTTGGTGGCTTGAATCGTCACGACGCCGCTTCGGCCGACTTCACTCCCCGTTCCCGCGGTCGTCGGGATCGCAATCATGGGCGGCAGCGGCGCCTTGATTTTTGCGCTGCCTCCAGTGGCATCGTCGTACTCGGCCAGAGGGCCAGGATGCGTCGCGGACAGGCGCACCAGCTTGGCCACATCGAGCACGCTTCCACCCCCGACACCCAGCACCAGGTTGGCCTCGAAGTCGTCGTAAATCCGTGCCGCGCCTAGGACTTCGGTCTCGAGCGGGTTGGATGAGATCCCAAGCGTCGATTCGTGCGGGAGCCCCGCGGCGTCGAGAGCGGCGCGAACCGGTTCGAGCAAGCCCGCCTTTTCGACAACGTGATCGGAAACCAGCAGCACGCGCTCGGCTCCGAGTCGCTGCGCCTCGTTCCCGCACTGCGTTACAGCACCTTCACCGAGCACGACCCGCGTCGGGAAGCTCCAGTAAACCAAGTTCGGTGTGTCGGTCATTCTCTGCCTACGCGCCTCTCCATGAGCGCATGAATAGCATCATCGGAGCTGATGCGACCCTGGGAGAGGGCAACAAATGTCGATGAGATGGGGGTCTCGAGCCCCAGGCGCCGGGCGTGCTCCATCATTTGGGCCGCGACCTCGATGCCTTCGATGTAGGCGCCGGCTTCTCCGACCGCGTTGCTGAGCGTGGCCCCTTTCGCCAAAGCGCGGCCAAGCCGGATCTCGGGGCGTTCGTCTCCTGCGACGGCGGCAATGAGATCGCCGAGGCCCGCAAGGCCCATGAACGTCGACTCCTCGGCGCCCAGCGTCTGCCCGATGCGAGAGACTTCGACCATCCCCCGCGTCGCGAGCACCGCAAGCGTGCTGGGCCCTACACCGACCTCTTCGGCATAGGCGAGGACGACCGTCAGAAAGCCGACCGTCGCGCTCGCAAGCTCGACGCCGACGACATCCGGCGTGTCGTACACGCGAAGCTCCGAGCCGCCCAAAGCGTCGCGAACCATTTCGGTGAGCTCGGGAAAGCCGGTGCCGAGAATCGCGCCGCTCGGGCGCCCTTCGGCCAACGCGTCGGCGACGAGTGGGCCTGCGAGCGCACCGAGCCGTCGGCAGACCGTCTTTTCGGCGATCACCTTGGTGATGGTTCTGAGCTCGGGGCCGATCAGGCCGCGACTGATGTGCACCATCAAGTGCCGGCCGTCCACGACTTCGCCCAGCTGCTCGGCGGCCTCGATCGCGTGCCGCGCCGGCACCGCCATGAAGATGAGCTCGCAATCCCGGATGGACCTGATGTCGGTCGAGGTTTGGATTGGATCGAGAAGCTCGCGATCTTTTCGGCTCCAGACGACGACCTCGTGTCCATGTCGCGCCGAGGCCTGCGCGATTGCGCGTCCAAATCCACCGGCGCCTACCACCCCGATGCGAAGGTTCATTGGTGTCCCCCCAACAGCTCGATCTCGCACGCCGCTTTCAGTTGTTCGGGGCTTGCAATGTCCGGGGCGAACGGGACCAGTCGGTTTTGGTAGTAGAGCAGCAGAGACGGATCACCGATGACGATGCGATCGCCTTGTCGCGTTGCAGCCGTCGAATCGTGGTAACCGTTCCAGAAGCTCAGAGCGCGTTCGAGCAGCTCCTCCGGAGAGTCCTCTTTGACGACTTCGCTCGTTCGGACCCGGCCCTGCCTTTCGAGGGCGAGTAGGCGCTCGCGGGCCTCACCAAGCTCCCGGCAGAGGGTTTCGCTGTCGACCCCGATCTCGCCGCGGAGTCGCATCCGCGCGAACAGGTCCATCCCCGGAGTCGATTGCACGAAATCGCGGAACAGCACGTGGGCCACGACCTGCGTGCTCATCAGGAGCGTCTCTTTCTGAAAGCGTTGTGCGAGCACCTCGCCGAGCTCCCGCGTGTACGCCGCGTCGCGCGCTGCGTCGACCACGGCCTTTCCGCGATGCTCGACGTAGCCGCCGGCGTCGATCGACCGTCCGGTCGGCGTCAGCGACTGCCCCTCGGTGTCTACAGCGTTGCCAAACGGGTCGATTGGCTCGCCGAATCGAATGATGCAGCCGCCGCGCATTCCGACCATCTTTCGGAAGAACGCGAACCAGCGATCGATCCGAGAGAATTCATCGTCCTCGATGATGTACCGAGCCTGCCCTTCTTCGGTGAGCCAGTCCTTGACCAGCGTTTCCGCTTCGAGGACCAGTGCGTAGTTGATGGTCGTCGGGACGAACCAAACCGGACGGTCGACCCGTCGCACCCGATTGGCCGTGAATGCCCCGACTGCAGAGCCGAGGAGACCGAGCTTGAGGTGGCGATCGATCATGCCGGAGCGGCTTCGGGTGCCGCCAGGGAAGAAAAGCGAGTGATAGCCACGCTCGATCATCACCTGCGAGTACAACTTCAATACGCGCTTATATAAGCTGACCTGAATCCGCCGATCGACGCGATAGGCCCCCAGGTTGTGCATGAAGAAGCTGATGATGGGGTTGGTGAAAAGGTTCTTGCCGGCTCCGTAAATGACCGGCGGCAGCCCGGATGTCTCGAGCGCCTGCGAAAGAACGATCGAATCGAGGTTCGAAGAGTGGGTCGGGACGAAAACCAGACTTCCCCGGTTTTGCAGGTTCCGAAGGTGGTCGAGGTCGCCCTGGACTCGAAGGACGCGGTCGAGCGATGCCGGGGAGCCGGCCATCAATCCTTCGGTGAAGCGCCGCGGCTCCATCACGCCGCCAATCAAACGCGGCGCGGCCAGTCGGGCGAAACGATACACGCGAGGGTCGAAGTTGCCGGCGATGTCGCGCGCCATGTTGGTCACGATCGTGTGCAGGACCCGTCGCTGCTCGGTGTCGTCCATCTTGCCGATACGGCGAATCATCGAGCGCCAATACCCGAGCCGATCGCGTGCCTCTTGGTCGCGCTGTTTTTCGAGCCGCCGAATCTCGTGGAAGGCGGCATCGTTGAGCGCCATTTCCAGTCGAGCGCGGTCGGTCTCGTGAGCGGCGCAAATTCGGTTCACGACGTCGGAGATGACATCGTCACGCTCGCTGTTGAACCAGAAGATCGACGGGTCGCTCGGCCGCGGAACGTACGGCTTGAGATGCGGCAGACGAAGGGGCCGTTCCGACAGGAAGCGTTTCAGCATTGCAACACCCTAAACCGCCTCGAAGTAACGGCGAAGCTCCCAGTCACTCACAGCTTTGCGGTACTCGCGGCACTCCCAGTCTCGGGTACGGATGAAGTGATCGATGAAATCGTCGCCGAGCGCTATCCGGGCGACCTCGCTTCCTCGAAGGCGTTCGACGGCGGCTTCGAGTGTGAGGGGAAGCGCAAGCGCAGGGTCGCGGTCGCTGGTCGCGTCGCCGCTGGTCATCGCCGGCGGTTCGACCTTCTCGGCGATCCCATACAGGCCCGCGCCGAGGCATGCCGCCATCGCGATGTAGGGGTTGATGTCGGCGGCAGTCTGCCGGAACTCGATTCGCGTCGCGTGATCCGTCGGACCGAGGATAACCCGCGAACCGCAGGTCCGATTTTCGATTCCCCAGGATGCGTTCAATGGAGCCCAGACTCCGGGGACGTAGCGCTTGTAACTGTTGACGAAGGGCGAATAGAGCGCGGTGAGCTCCGGAGCGAGGGTCACCAGACCCCCTAAGTAGTGCCGTCCGGTCTCACTCAATCGGTCGGTTCCCGCGGCCGCGAAGAGGTTGATCTGCTCTCCCGCGTCCCAGAGGCTTTGATGGATGTGCCCGCTCGAACCGGGCAAATCCGCGTTCCATTTGGCCATGAAGGTCACGGACAGGTCGTGCCGCGCGCAAATCTGCTTGAGCGTCGTCTTGAAGAGCGCCGCCTGGTCCGCCGCGGCGAGCACATCGTCGTAGCGGAGCGCCGCTTCCCAGACACCCGGGCCCGTTTCGGTGTGGATCCCTTCGATCTCGATGTCGTATTCGGCGCAGGTGTCCCAAATGTCGTCGACCAGGGCTTGATGCTGCCCTGCGCGTACCCAGGAGTACCCGAACATGCCGGGGCTCAGCGGTTCGAGATTTCGGAAATCCTTCTCATACATCGACTCCGGCGTCTCCTGAAAGACCCAGAACTCGAACTCGGCGGAGAACTTGGCCGTGAAGCCGGCATCGCCTGCCTCATCGATGACCTTCTTGAGCAAGTTCCGAGGGCATGCCGGGTGGGGCTTGCCGTCCAGGGTAAAGAAGTCGACGAGGAAGTTGGCGGTGTCCGGAGCATCAGGAAGAACGCGAAAGGACGACGCATCGATTCG
>JAOTXX010000071.1 GCA_029862185.1 Myxococcales bacterium | reverse complement strand
CGAAAGTGGTGCGCGCTGTGCTCCGCTTCATGTGGAAAAGGGGACACCTGCCATCAGTGCCTTACGCACCGATGGAAAGTGCTCCCGAACAGAACCCCGAATGGTACACCGAACAGGAGCGCGACAGGTTCCTAGACGGCATGTTCGAGAGGTTCCCGCAATGGTACACGTTCTTCTATGTCACGACACGCCTCGGGCTGCGCGCCGGGGAGGTCTACGCGATCTCAAGGGATCGAATTCGCGATGTACCGCCTATGTTGGTGGTGGATCGCGCTGTGCAACGTGGCCACAAGGATCGGCCTGCGGCACTGGGGCCACGCAAGAACAATCGTGTGCTGACACTGTCGCTCACGCAGGACGTGGTCGACGCGATTCGCTGGCACATCAAGAGCGGATTCGCAGGGCCCGAGTTCCTGTTCAGCAAGGACGGGTGCTTTCCCAAGAAGATCCACTCCCACGCGCGTCCACTGCGCCTCGTTCAGCGCGCACTTGGGCTTCGCGAGCTCAGCCATCACAGGATTGGGCGTCACTCCGTAGCCAGTCAGGCGGCCACGGGAGGGCACTCCATGAAGGCGATCCAGGCGCAGCTCGGGCACAGATCGCTCAAGAGCACGGAGCAGTATGCGCACCTTGGAAAGCGCGCACAGCTCCGAATCGTGGCCGACCTCGAGCCCTCCTCACCTCCTCACGGCACCCTGACGGCACCGGGCTGAGGCACCATCCGAAAAGCTGCTTAGATTTCAGCAGCTTACATAAAAAAGGGGCGACCCGGCACGGATCGCCCCTTTTGGAAGCTCGCTAACCTCGCGACGAAAACTCGTCGCTTGGCTCGGTGGGTGCGAATACGTCGCACTCACCACGACCGACTCTGTCTGGATTTCGAGCCGAGGCTCGATGGTGGGCCTATTCAGCCTCTCCTGCTTTGCGCGACACGTTCCGGCGCGATGCATTCCCCGTCGGGAAGCCTGCTAACCCCCCGCGTGAGCTATTGGACTCACTGGAGGAGCTTTGACCGACACGTCCCGCGCGCTGACGTCGTACCTCTCCCATGATTGGTTCGAGATACCGAAGACTCGCATAGGTCGCCCTACGCTCTTCATTCGGACAGAGCCCCAGCGATGGTTTGGGTTTAGCAAACCGTCGTGATTGGACTCCGCGACGACTCTCGTCGTACCTGAACCCTTGGTGTTCGGCTCTCCAAGGGCGTGTAAATGGGATGCGCTTGTGGCGAATCCGATGGCTCATGCCGCACTCCGCTCTGCCGTCGGAGCTTTCGCCCGCAGTACGGCGGTGTTGCGCAGCATGTTCAGGCCGACGCGTGCAATCCAGAGTTTTAGTTTTCAAAGATGGGCACCCGAACCTCGTGAGATTACCGTCACCGGTTCCGAACCGGCTTGTAGACGGTGAGCCGACGGTGTCACCCCGTCGCGCTCGCTTTGGCGGGAGCTCGATCGCCGAAACGGCCGAGCTCCGAACCTCTGACGCGCCGTCACGGCCATCGGTCGGCCCTAGTGCCAGGTGCCGCCGACGGCTCGTCTAGAACCTTCGCGCTCGCTCTGTGGTGAAACCGAACGACGTCCCGATTCTGGCGCGCCTTCCACCGCTGCTCCTCGCGTCGACGGCCCTGGCCTGAGCTTTCGCTCGACTCGGACCCACGCATCAGACCAACGGCTTTTGCAATGCTCACGACCCACGGACACGTTCGGCGTTCTTATCGCCTCCCGACTGCGAAACCTTTCGGCCTCGCCCCTTACCCCCGTGAGAGTGAGAGACCGCAACTTGCGTTGCTGTCGTCAGATGGGTTGATTCAAAGAACGTCCGACCTCGCTGTCGCGATCTTCCGACCCCTTTTGTCACCGATCCGCCGAGGGAGATCAACGGAATTCGCTTGTGGAAAACGCGTTTCTTTTTCCACAACGCGAGCGCGTTGCGCCCAAGTCATCCACAGGGAACCCAATGCGCGAAATCGCTTCGATTTCAGGGCGTCGTATTCACCGGCACCGGCGTCGTATTCACCGGAATCGCCGCTGGCGCGGTCGAAGGCATGCCGCCCTCGCCTGGCGATGGCGTCACCTCTGCCGTCGTCGTGAATGGATCCTCGGCCAGCTCCGGCGCTTCGAGCGGCGCGTCGAAATCAAACGGCTTGACCCGCGGCGTCAAGTTGCCGAAGCGGTCGACGCTCACCCAGGCGCCGTCCGGCATCACGTACGCGCCAACGTCGCGGTCATAGCGCGGCAGAGCGACTTCGATCGGCTCTTTGACTTGGCCCCGAATTCGCCCGGGAAGGACGTCGACGTACAAGGGCTCATCGAGCACGAAGTTGTAGCCGCCCTTGTCGAACTCCATCAGGTACATCTCTTCTTGGAACTCGAACTCGCGCCGGTAGATCATCGGCTGCTGGCCGTAGCGCGTGTGCGGACGGTGCTCGAGGACGAACGACATCAGGCGAACCGCGATGTGGTTGTGCATCCGATGACAGCCGTGCGAGTGACGCCGCATGATGCTCATGTAGTCGACCGAGCCGTGCGTCCGAATGCCCTCGTCACCGCCGAGTTGCATGGTGCCGTCCGCGCCGCGGTAGTACCTGCGGTGGTACGCCGCGACCAAGCCATACGCGGACGCGTAGCTCGGGCCCGTGGTGTGGTAGTCCACCACGAAGTAATCCTTGCCGCGCTTGCGTTGCTTCTTGACCATCGTGCGCGGAGGCGTGCTTTCCGGCGGTACCCAAACCGGCGCAGCGGAAATCCGACTCCACACCCGCCGTCCGGTGGGCGAGCCTTTGTACTTCAGCATCACGACCCCATCGATGTAGTCAGTCCGCCAACCGCCGATGGTGGTACCAAACCGCGCGAGAGGTATCTTCTGCCCGTTGTATTTGACCTGGATCGTGAGCCGTGGTCGGCGGCTGACCGGTTGGGAACGCGCCTTGCCCTCTTCGTCATAGGGAAACTCGAACCAGACGTCGCCCCGATCGATCGAAACGCTCAGGTCCATGGCGTCGCTGTAGTAGGGAGGCCGCTCGATGCCCCGAACCGCGATGACCTTCTCCGCGGGAATCTCGCCGAGCGATTCCAGCCAGGCATAGGTCGATTCCGGCGTCTGAAGGCCGAATGCCTCGATGACGCGCTCGCGAAGCTCGGCTTCGAAGTTTGGAATCTGGAGCGCGCGCCCGTCCTCGGCCTTGTAGGTACGCGGCTCGCCGTCGCGCAAAAACGATGTGCTGCCGTCTTCGATGACTTCTGCAGCG
The DNA here is from genome assembly GCA_029862185.1 of Myxococcales bacterium. Classification (GTDB taxonomy): domain Bacteria; phylum Myxococcota_A; class Polyangia; order Polyangiales; family Houyiibacteriaceae; genus SG8-38. The sequence goes on along the minus strand of JAOTXX010000071.1, from coordinate 17,293 downwards.
TGCATCGCCCGCTCGGTCAGCACCCGAATCACGGCTTCCCGCTCCGTCTCTTGCGGCGTCTCCTGCAGCACAGCGAGGGTGTCTTTCCCGATGAAGCCCCAACCGTAGACGCGGTGCCGACGCTCGAACTCGGCAAGCGCTTCGTGCGTACGCCAGTCGAACAGGCCCGGCGTGTACTCGCCCCGGCCTTCGAAAAAGCCTTCGCACTCGAGCCGGGCCTGTGCCGCAACGATGGCCTCGATCTCGGGCGCCACGGTCCGGTATTCCTCGACCTTCTCCCACTCGTCGGCGTCCGCGGTGTGCGCGCGTGTCACCTGATCGAGGCTTTCGACTTGGGCACGCTCGACGAGCGCGGCCATCTTCGGCTTGAGGAGCTCATAGCGGGCAAGGCGACGCGCGGGGCGGCGGCCCTTCTGATAGGCTAGAAACCCGTCGAAGTCCTGAAGCGGCACCAGGTCGAGCTGCTCGGCGCACTGCAGCGCTCTGACCTCGGCGAAGCGCTGCCTCAACAGAGTCAGGTTCGGCAAAATGCCGTAGAGCTCGAGGTACTGGTCCCTCTTGGCACGATACCCGTGGCGGTCGTCCGGGAACTCGCCGCGCGCCAGCGCCAGATAGGTCGCACGGTACTCGCTCGGCTTCGGGACCTCATCTCCCGATCCCTCGGTGAGAATGTACGGGGTCCAGTCTTCGCCGAGATCCAACAGAAGGTGACCGTCTTCGTCGGCCGTGGCGGCATCGACCTCGCCTTCTGCCTTGCCGTCCTTCCAGAAGGTCACGGGGGCCTGCAGCACCACAGGCTCGGAGTCCGCGTTGCGGGCGGCCTTCGGCGCAGGCTTGGCCTCGCCTTCGACCGGTGCGGTAACAGGGCCCTGCTTCGGTGTGCAGCCATAGAAAACTACACAACCGAGAATCGACCATAATCCCAGGCGCCAATGAAACACGACCCAGACACCTTGGGCCCGAACCCGGTGCAACGCAAATTTAGCGCCCGCAGAACGCAGCTTCGCCTTGCGGTTTTGTTGAGTGCTGCCTCTAGGGTGACCCATCCTTACAGTTCCCCACTTTGTACGAGGCAACCATGGGATCTCCGGGCACCGTCCCCTTTCTTCTAAATCAACTGAGGCCACTCGGGAAGGGCGACGCGGCGCTCACCCAAGCGGCCGCGTCCATCGCGCTTTCGAACGGTCAACCACAAACGATCGTCGACGTTCTCCACGGCCGCGCCTTTCGTTACTACGCCGAAGGTCTGAGGCAGTACCTCGCGATTCGAACCGGCTCGACCGAGCGCGCGGAGCATTACCTCGCCAAGCTTCGCGCCTTCGTTGCGAAAACCGAAAGCGACGAATTGCTTCAGGCGCCTGGCGTACGCGCGAGGCTTTACAGGGCGGCGCGCGGCTACATGCACAACCAGAGCCGCCCCCACGAGGCGCCGACCAAGGAAGTGTTGGAGGGGCTGCCCTGGCGGGCCCTTCCCTCCGCGCATCACTCCACGAGCCCCCTCAATGCGCTGCGCTTCGACCTCAGCAACGAAGACTCTGAGCTCTTGGAGCTTCGCCACGCGCGGGAGCTCAGCATCGAAGAGCTGGCGTTCGTGTACGGCAAGCCGCCGGAGGTGATGAAAGAGCGCGTCGATGCGGCCATGACGCAGGCGCGGCGGATTCTCGCGGAGCACGGCGTTTCCGACGCCAGCCGCTTGGGTCGCGTCGTCATCGAGGCGTTTGCTCTCGAGGCCGCGCCGCGTGCACCAGGCGAGGAGAACGAAATCGTCGAGCCCTTGTCCAACGGCACGATCGTCGGCGGGCGGTACTCGATCGAGGCACGCGTCGGGCTAGGCGCGTTTGGAGACGTGTACCGAGCCAAGGACACTGAAGTTCCGGGCCATGTCGTCGCCCTGAAAATGTTGCACCAGCCCGCGCACTCGAAGTCGGCCAAGCAGTCTGCCCTGCGGGAGCTGCGACTCATCGCCTCGGTGTTCCACCCGTCGATCGTGCAGTTCAAAGACCACGGCTGGTTCGAGGAGCGGCTCTGGTTCGTGATGCCCTGGTACGACGGCGAGACGCTCGAGTCACGTCTGCAGCGTGAGCCCTTGAATCGCGCCGAAGCGCTTTCGATCTTTCAGCCACTCGCGCGCGCGCTCGCCGCGATGCACGCCGCAGGGGTGCGCCACCAAGACGTCAAACCAGAGAACATCTTTCTCGCTCGGATTCCCGGATTCGGCGCAGAGGAAGTCACGCCGGTGCTTCTCGATCTTGGCGTGGCGGCGACCGAGGCCGAGATGGTGGTCGCCGGGACGCCGACGTACTTCGCGCCCGAGGTCGCTGCGCAGTTTGCCTCGGTCGCGAGCAAACCGGTGGTGAGCAACAAGGCCGACGTGTTCGCGCTGGCGCTTTCGCTTCGGAACGCGCTCGAGCCGGAAACCCAAGAGGACGTAGCCGCGGGGGCGGTCGACACGTTCATCGAGAATCGCTCCAAGGAGACGCCTGGTGCACCGAGACGCAAAGGTCTCAAGTACCTCGCACCGTTCTTCCAGCGCTGGCTGAGTCTGGATGCCGCCGAGCGGCCCACGGCCGAAGAGCTTGCCGGGGAGCTTTTAGCGCTCTCGCTCCCCGAAGAGCGTCGCAAACGCGTGAAGACGATTCTGCGTTGGACGATTCCGCTGGCGCTCGCTCTGCTCGGAGCATCGGGCGCCGCCGTGACCGTCTTCTATCAGCAGGCCGAAACCCAGCGCGAAGTGGCTCAGCAGGCCAAGCTCACTGCTTCGGATCTTCGGCGCGACCTCGCCGACACGCGGGAGATCGCCGAGCAGCTGGAGCTCCGCTACGAGCAGAGCCGGCTGACGCGCACCGAGCTTGCGAAGAGACTGGCGCGCACCGACGGGCAGGTCGCAGCTCTCAAGACACAGCTCAAAGACGAAGAGAGGCGGCTGACGCGGACACGCGAGAAGCTCGCGCAGAACCGCCAAGAGAAGGCGACGATCGAGCAGCACCTTTCGGAAACCGAGCGTGACCTATCTGCGACCGAACGCTCGCTCGCCGGTGCGAATCAGAAGCTCGCTGCGACGGCCCAGAAGCTGAGCGCGGAGCAAGAACGCGCCGAGCGCATCCAACGACGGCTCGACCGAGAAGGTCAGCGCCGACTGGAGCTACAGGGTGAGATCGCAGCGCTCGACGCCCGCCTGAACGCCGAGCTCTCGAAAACCAAAGACCTGCAAGATTCCGTCGCCAGGGCCGTCGCCGCGCGTAGCCGCGCTGAGCTCGAGCTCGAGTTCGCAGAAGAAGAGCTCCAAGCGCTTCGCAATCGTTCTACGCCACACGCTCCCGAGCCCGAATCCGACCCGGCGTCGGGCGATCGGACCCCCGGGAGCTGAGCGGTCGTCGTAGGGGGCCCGGCTAGCGGCGGCCCTTGTAGCCCATCATGTCTTGAACGACGGACTCGCTCATCTCGGCGATTTCCGATTCTTCGGCGATGCGCTCCGCACAATCTTCACAGACTTTGATGCGGTGTCCATCTGCCTTGACGGAAACGAGCTCGTCGGTCTCGTCCTTGCACGATCGGCAGGTCGGCATGGCGCCCTACCTTGCCCGCGGAAGAAAGCGGCTCATGCCGGGCAGCAGGACGTTCTGGCGAACCGAGCGAAAGGCGCCTCCAAACCCCGTTGGAAGCGCACGGAAAGCGATATCGACGTGCTGCTGATCGGTTTCGACACCGTGCAGCGTGACGAATGAAGTCAGCAAGGACACGGCGCGTCGGACGAGCGGGTTTTTGCCGATCTTTGGATCGCGCATGAGATCGAGCACGACTCGGTTCCCGTTGGCCTCGGCCAGAACCGGAGAGCGGCCCGGCATGAAGTTCACCAGCGTGCCCGGATTCGAAAGGTCCAGCGCCCCGGACTTGATCAAGGCAGCAATCGGGGAGTCGGACTCGCCATTGAGCTTGAGCTGCACTTCCTCGAGTCGAAGCGCAACCGTCAGCTCCTCGTCGTTGAACACGATGCGCTCTACAAAAACGATCGCGCCGGCGCGAATCGGCGTGTTCATCAAGTCGATGTTGCCCGATAGACGAAGGCCCGGCGGAACCGAGTCGATGTGAAAATCCTCGACCTTGCCGCTGCGCTCCGCCTGCTGGCCGAGCCAACGCAGGGCAGCGACGGGGACGCCGACCCTGAGGCCCAACGCGCTGCGAACCGCGCGTCCGACCTCCTCGGGGTGCAAGCGCAAATAGGAACGAAGGGCGTCGACTGTTTCTTGGGGTGTGGGCATGACCGAGTGAGTCTAATGTTCCGACCGGCCCACGTAAATGGCCAATTCAGGGGACCCAAGCTACGGGTCGAGCATGATGGTCGTTGGGTCGCAAAAACCGCGGCCGTCGCCTAGATCGGTGCATTGAGGCGTCAGGTCCGCCACATTTGGACAGGGTTGGCTGGCGCCCAGGTCGCAAATCCGCTGGCACGTCGGGCCGTTCCTGCCCTCCCCTTCGCAGGTCGCGCCGGGGATGCATACGCAGACGCCACCGAGGACGCAGTCGAGGCTGACGTCGCAGAGGAATCCGATGTCCCGCGGGAAGTAGTCCGGGTTCTCGAGCTGTCCGGGTAAGCAGAGCCAGAGCTCCGGTTCGGCGCCGCCGACGCCGCCGATGCCGCCTTCGCCGCCGGCGCCGGCTTCACCACCCATGCCGCCCTGGCCGCCTGCACCCGCGCTGCCACCGATCCCGTCGGGATCGAAGAGCACCTCCGCCGATTCCAAGCACGCGGTTCCGTTCCCGCACCGCACTTGTTCAACGTCGCAGACCTTCATGCAGTATTTCCCGTAAACGGTCTCGGCACAGATCGAACCGCCACGGCACTCCGACGTTTGGAAGCACGCGCTGCCCTCGTTGAGCGGCTTCGCACAGGCGAAGAGAAGCGCCGTCAACAAAGCAAAGGGCAAAAGAAGAGCTCGGGGGTTCATCGAGACGGTATGTAGCAAGAGAGCCCGGGGCGCGCGATTTTTGTACAGTGGAGGCCTTGCCTAGGCGCCGATCTCGGAGGCGTCACGGGGCGCGGAGCCGTATCGCTGGGCGCGTTCGTCATAAACGAAGAGCTCGGCGCCTTCACCGAGAGCAGCGCTCTCGACCGCTGATTTATCGGGTCGAAAGCCGTCCGTCATCGGGATGCGCTCGAGGCGTTTGACCCAGTGAGGCCGCTCCCGTGGGTCCAGCCCTGCGGCAAACTCGTTCCAGGCCTGCAAATCGAGCCCGCGATTGCCCTCGGTGACGACGATCGCGACGGGTCGATCGAACCCGTCTCGGTGAATCCCGTACACCACGTTGTGACGAAGGGCGGGGAAATCGTAGAGGGCATCCTCGATCGACCGGGTGGCGACGACTCCGGTCGCGGTGCGCAGCATGCGGCTTACGCGATCGACGAACCAGAAGTCACCGTCACCATCACGCTGCAGCACGTCCCAGGTGACAAACCAGGTGTCGTCGGGCTCGAAGACTCCGCGGAGCAAGCGCCGGCCGGCCTCGTCGCCTCCGGTGAAGCTCGCGAGCGGATGGTCGGCGTCGAGTCGCGCGAGCAGGATACCCGGCTCGCCGTCGTCGCAGCGAACCAGCATGCCGTGCTCGTCGCGTCCGAACTCCTCGGCCTCGAAGTCATAGCGGACCAGCTCGACTTCCGCGCTCCCGGGAAGTGGACGGCCAAGCGCGCCCACCTTTTCACCCGAGGCGTTTGCGAGCACGGCATTGCCCTCGGTCGCTGCATAGAACTCCAAAACGCCAACCGGACCAAAGCGATCGACGATGCGCTGCCAGGCGTCACGCCGTAAGCCGCTTCCGGCAAACAGGCGAATCGGGTTTTCGTTGTCCGTAGCCGAGGGCTCGGCGCGCAAGAGCTCGCGCAGCATCTCGCCCGCATAGAAGACGACCGTCGTGCCGTATCGACGAACATCGTCCCAAAATGTATCGGCGTCGAATCCTGTCGCGAGTGCCAGGCGGGATCCACCCACGAGGCCGCCGCCCACGGTCACCAACATGCCGGCCGGGTGATGGAGCGGTAGACAACAGTACACGGTGTCGCGCGGCGACAAGGTGCAGGCGGCAGCGGCGCCGTAGGCCGAGAAGGCCCAGCGTTGGTTGGTGATCTTGGCCGCACGGGGCTTCTTTCCCCTTCCCGCCGTGAGAATGATCATCGCCAAATCGCGGGCAAGCCCCGGGTTCGGCTCGTACCAGCCGGGAAGCTCTACCGCGTCGGGGTCGATTTGCTCCATGTCGGTGACCCCGGATGGCAGGGTGCGTTCTTCGCCCACGCCGCCGAGGACGAGGACCTCTTCGGAGAGCTCCTTGCCCAGGGCCGCGTTCTCGGGGTCCGTGACGAGGAAACGCGGCGCGGAGCCATGAAGCGCATCTTCGAGCGTGGCGCGCGAACGGCTCGGGCTGAGCAGAATCGGCACCGCACCCAAGCGGCTCAACGCCGCGGTCATCGAAAGGTAACTCGGGCGCGCACCCATCAGAACGGCAACCGGCTCGCCGCGGCGAACGCCGCAACGAATCAAGCCACGAACGACATTGTCGACGCGTCGGTCCGCCTGCGCGTAGGACAGAGCACGCCCTTGCCAAAGAAAGAAGGTCCCCTCCGGATTGGCGTGCGCCTGTTCGGTCAGCGCAAGACCCAAGCTCACCCGGGTGTCGGGCTGCATCTGTTGAAGAACGCTGAGGCGGGGCACTTGCCAGCGCAGGTTGTCGAGCTGTTCGCCGAGATCGGTCGCTGCTCGCCCCACGCGCTGCCACCAGGCACCCACGCTACCGACGACGGTTCGATAGAAGAGCTCGATGTCGAAATCGACCTCATCGAAGCTCGCTTCTTCGGGCTCTTCGAGTGGCGCCGGCGCTTGGAGCAGAGCGGGCTCGGGGCCGAGGCCTTCCCGCCAGCGCACCCAGCTCGCGACGGTCGGCCAGGTCACTGACATGGCCTGTTTGCCGACGACGAGTCCGAAGTGCCCGGCGCGCATCGAAACTTCGAAAAGCTCCGCGTTCGGGGCCGCACCGCGGATCGCGCGAATCGCGGATTCGTTTGCAATTGAATCGCGCTCGCCGACAAAGAACAGCACGGGGCAGGTGATGTCCGCGAGGGTGACGGTGCGCCCATCGACGACGAAGCCTCCGGAGAGCATCCGGTTGTGAACGACGAACTCGTCGATGAACTTCTTGAGCGCCGGGCCTGGCCAGGCTACGAAGCCTTCTCCGCCCAAGAACCGCCTCCGTGCTTCGCGCTTTTCGAGCGCCTGCCGGTCGTGCAACTTCCGAACGAAGTCCATGAGCTGGCCGACTTCCTTGTGTGCGGCGAGCAGCTTGAACCCGGCGCTCGTCAAAAAGCCAGGCAGGCCTTCGAGCTTGTCGAGCGGGGCGTCGAGGGCGCCTTGTGCGAGCTCGAACACGCGACCCGCGATGCTGTCCTGGATCATCGGAAGGTTCCGATGAATGTCGACCGGGCTTCCGAAGGTCACCAAAGACGCGATGCCTTCGGAGCTTCGGTAGGCCGCGGTTTGATACGCGAACATTCCGCCCTGCGAGTAGCCAACGAGATGCACGTCGTGGCCTGTGGCTCCGCGCACCCAGTCGGTCGCGTCGCTCACCGCCTTGATGTGATCGTCGAGGGTGCGCTTCATGCCGCCCTCTTCTTGCTCCGGAGAGCCGAAGTCGATGACCCAGACGTCGAGCCCCAGTTGTGTCAACGCGGTCACCCCACTGATGTCCGGCGCCACGTCGTAAATCTCCGCGGTGACCATGAGCGGCGGAATCAGGAGCAAGGGCGCGGCGACCGTCGGCCGGTAGTCGTCGCCCCCGTAGCGGCGCAGGCGCGCGATCCGCATCTGGTGGGCGACTTTGTACGGCGCATGCTCTGGGTCGGTGAAATGTCCGAGCCGCGCGAGCTCGAGGGCGTTCTCGGTCGCCATCGCAACGCGACGAAAAGGCGCTCGCCAGCCTGGTTTTCGGCCCTTGCCTGTCATCGTCTAGACGGTGACCCTAACACTCCGGAAGCGGGAATTGGAGCCTCCAGCCGAGGCGTGTCACAACCGCCATCCCTTCATGACCGTCCTTGCCTCCATCACGATGCCTTCCTTCGAGCCGAACGAACGGCTCGTGCTGCGACGCATCGAAGGCGTGCTCGCCCGCCACCCCTACATGCGCGTCGACCTAGGTAGCGGAGGCCCGCTCGCACATGAGCTCGAGGGCGTGCTGAGCGCTCGCCTCGCCCTGCTTCACACAGAGGGCGCTTCGAATGGGCGGGCGCTTCGAACCAAGCTTCGCGCTTGGGAGGCACAGCTGGCAAACGCGGCGCGCGACGAGCTGGGTTCGGAAGAGGCGCGCCTTCGCTACGAGACCGCCCTCCTGCTTCACCCCGAGCCCGAGCACGCCGACGAGACCGGCAGAACCGCCGCCGAGCTCACTCGCATCACCAAGGAGTGGGAGGGCCTGCGCGCCAGCCGCTCGCTCAAGTCGACCCTCGCAGAGAAGGCAGCTCAGAGCCGAGACTTTCTTCGCCACGGTGCCATCCTTCCCGTCTACTGGTTGAGGCGTCGAAGGATTCGCAAGCTCCTACCAAGCGTGGTGCGCGACAATCCGCGGCTTCGCGAAACCTTCTCGGCCATCGAGCAGATCGGCCCGCTCGTCGACAACTTCGCGTTCAAGGGCGCCTCTCAGACGCCGGTCTCGACTGCGGTTGCGATCGCCGATGTTGCCTTTCTCTACATGCAGTTGGCCGACGAGTTCCTCGACGAGCTCGCAGCCGCGGTTGGGGGACATGACGCGGCGGGCGAGCTGCTGAAATCGCTCTACCGGGACGATACCGCCGAGCGTCCACTCTGCGACTTCTCTCTCTCGCACCTTCGCAAGCTCGGTATCTGGCCAGATGCGCACACGACCAAGTTCGGAATCACCCTGTCGGAGCTGTTTGACGCGCTCGATCAAGTGGCCGCAACCATCGACTCGCGGCTCGCCGATTCAAGCCACGAGACCGTGAACACCACGAATCTCTTTTTGCACCACTGCTTCCAGACCTACCTCGATGAAGCCGAGCTTTGCTGCACCGCGCACGAACGTCGCGCCGACCGGTTGTGCTTGCGGGACACCGCCTGGCACTTCTATCGCAAGAACAACATGGTCATGATGCTCTGGCTCGACCTCCGAGCGCGCCTCCTCGGCCTCGACCCGGCCAAGTACACCGACGAGATTCGGCGTTGGGGCTATCTCTTGGCGTCGTTCCAGATCTTCGACGACCTCAAGGACATCGCCCTCGACCTCGGTAAGCAACCGAGTTACCCCCTCCAGATCGCGGCCAACGACTTCCCTGCGGAGTTCGCCTGGCTCGACGCGAAGTTTGGAACGCGGCGCGCACCCATTTCGCGCGACGAAGTGCCCGAGGTCAATCTTCGAGCGAGCGGGACCGTTCAGCAGTGCATGCACTGGAGCCGGCTCATCGCACTCGCTCACTTCGACAACACCCTGCTGTACGCCTGGGACCAGCGCTGGCGAAAGAGTTGGACCCGCCGCCGCAGCTCGTTCAATCCGCGCGGCAACAAGATGCGCCAGGCTCGAGGGCACGCGGTCGATCGTCTCGTCCGCGCGCTCGTGGCCACGCGCGGCATCGACGCAACCTCCTCGGTCGGCGAAGAGCAACTCGCGTTCGCGCTCGATGCAAGCGCCTACGAAGGATCGTGGCAGATCTACCTTGCGCTGTTTCCAAACATCCGCGCCGTGTATCGCTTTGCAACGCTTCGAATGTGGATGAGCGCGGAAGAGAAGGCGCGCGCTGCCAGGCAGCTCCTGCGCCGCTATCCTCGCGCGCGGGCCAACGCGCTAGTCTGCCTCGCCGATGCTGATGTCGACCATCAGGTCAGCGGCGATCGACTCGAGGCTTTCTCGAAGCTGATCGAGGTCTAAACCCTTCGGCGCGCGAAGACGGGCCATCGCCTTGAACAGGGTGTCGCCCGACCACGGGGCGCCCTCGCATTCCGTGTTGAGCTCGTCGACGTTGACGCCGCGTGCCGCCAGCGCCTCGGAGATCTTGTGAACGATGCCAGGCCGGTCGCTGCCGATGAGCTCGAGGACGATGAGATGCCCCTCCTCGGCGGTCTCCTCGAAGCCGCGCTCGACCACCACGCGAAGCCCATCGGCTCGAAGCGCTTCGAGCGCTCCGGCGAGGGCGTCGGCCTGCCCCGCGGGCACGCTCACCCGAAGAATGCCGGCAAACTCACCCGCCAAGCGGGACATCCGGCTCTCCACCCAGCTCCCGCCATGCTCCTCGACCGCAGCCGACACCGACTCGACCAGCCCCGGTCGATCCTTCCCAATCACAGTAACGACAAGCGACTCCATAGGGGACACGCTCCATACCCGTAATCACCCGACATTCCAAGGCTTTTCAGGCAAAGATCGCAGCGGCTCGCCGGGGGCGCTGCGATCTTTGCCTGAGAAGCGGCTAGATCTCGGGCAGTTAGGACCCTAGAGCGTGTCCCCATGTTCGCGAAGCGCACACGAGAGGTGGAGCCGTTCCTGGCGATGGAGGTGATGGAGCGGGGAATGGCCATGGCGCGAGCGGGGACGTCGATCGTTCAGCTCGGGGTTGGGGAGCCGAACTTCGATGCGCCGCCGGCTGCCGTCCAAGCTGCGGTCGACTCTTTGGTGTCGGGCGAAACGCACTACACCGACAGCCGTGGTTTGTTCGTTCTGCGCGAAGCGATCGCGCAAGATTGCCAAAAGCGTCGCAGGGTCGCGGTGGACCCCGACCACGTCATCGTCACCAGCGGCACCTCGCCTGCGATTCTCCTTTGTCTGAACCTCTTGGTCGACCCGGGCGACGAGGTGATTCTCGCGACGCCACACTACCCTTGCTATCCAAACATGATCTCGGTCTGCGGAGGCACACCCGTGCTCGTGCCGACGGGTCCCGAAGACGGCTTCGTCATGGATGTCGCCAAGGTCCGGGCAGCCATCACGCCGAGGACGCGCGCGATCTTCCTCGCCTCGCCGGCCAATCCAACGGGCGCCGTCCAGCCGCGCGAAGTCGTCCAAGAGCTGAGCGAGCTCGGCATCCCCATCCTCTCCGACGAAATCTACGACGGGCTCACCTATGACGGCGCCCAGGTCGCCTCGCCGCTCGGCTTCACCGAGAACTGCTACGTGCTCGATGGCTTTTCCAAGCGTTACGCGATGACAGGGTTCCGCCTCGGCTACCTCATCGCCCCCGAAAACGCGATGAGGCCGCTGCAAAGCTTGATGCAAAGCTTCTTCATCTCCACCTCGCAGTTCGTGCAGCAAGCCGGCATCGCGGCGCTGGCGCATGGCGCCGAGCACGTCGAGCACATGCGCCAACAATATGCGATTCGACGGCGCATCCTGGTCGACGGCCTTCGAGCGATGGGCCTTTCCATCCCGATCGATCCACCCGGGGCCTTCTACGTTCTCGTCGACATGCGCCACTTCGGACGCAACTCGTTGACCTTGGCCTTCGACATCCTCGAAAAGGCGCACGTCGCGCTGGGCCCGGGTCGCGACTTCGGAGAAGCCGCTGAGGGCTTCGTGCGGTTCAGCTTTGCCACGTCGCAGGAGCAAATCGAAGAAGGCCTGCGTCGCTTGGCGCGCGCGGTCCCCGAGCTCTGAGCGTCACCCGTTTCCGCCGAGCATCTCGATCAGCGCCGCCTCGTCGAGGGTCGTGACGCCCAGCGTCTGCGCCTTCTCGAACTTGCTGCCCGGATCCTCGCCAGCGACGACGTAGTCGGTCTTCTTCGATACCGACCCGGATACCTTACCGCCGGCGGCCTTGATGCGCTTCGTAGCGTCGGTTCGTTTGAGCGTCGGCAAGGTGCCGGTCAGCACGAAGGTCTTCCCAGCCACGGCCTCCACCGCACGCACGTCGGCGGCTTTCACGGCGAGGTTCACGCCCACCTCAGCCAGGCCGCCAAACACCTTTCGGACCGCCGGCGAAGCGAGCTCGTGGAAAATGCTGTCCGCCGACTTGCGCGCGAGGCCTTCGATGGCGCCACGCTCGGTCGATTTCGCCGGCGCCACCGTCTCGATCGCTTCCTCGTCCTCCGCCACGTATCTCCCGGCGAACGCCAAGAGCGCGTCGGCGGTCTTGAAGTAGGCCGCCAAGTCCTCGGCCATGGCCTCGCCCACGTGTCGAATCGCCATGCCATGGAGCACGCGCGCAAGGCCCCGCTGCTTGGCTTCCTCGAGGCCGGCCTTCACTCGCTCTGCGCTCTTTTGCCCCATGCGGTCGAGCCCTGCGAGCGCGTCGACGTCGAGCCCAAACAAATCATCGGGCGAGCGCACGCCCAGCTTGTCGACGACCTGATCGACGAGAACCTCGCCCATCCCGTCGATGTCCATCGCGCCCCGGCTCGCAAAGTGACGCAAGCGCTCGCGAATCTGGTCCGGGCAGGCCGGGTTGGGACAGTACACGAATATCTCTTCGCTCACCGCCTCCGTTCCGCAGGTCGGACAAACCTTGGGCGGCACGAAGCGCCTCGCCCCACGCTTGCGCTTGCTCTTGTCGACCTCGACGACCTGCGGAATGATCTCTCCGGCCTTCTCGACCAGCACCGTGTCCCCAACGCGCACATCCTTGCGCTCGAGCTCCACGAAGTTGTGAAGCGAAGCCCGGCTCACCGTCGTCCCCGACACGAACACGGGTTCGAGATGCGCAACCGGCGTGAGCTTGCCCGATTTTCCGACGGACACTTCGATCGCCAGCAGCTTGGTGGGTTTGCGTTCCGGCGCGAACTTATACGCGATGCCCCAGTGGGGGTGATGCCCGGTGGCTCCGAGCCGCGCATACAAACCGAGGTCATCGACCTTGATGACCATGCCATCGATGTCGTAGTTCAGGCTCTCCCGCCGCGCCTGATAGTCGTCGCAATACCGCAGCGCCTCTTCATCGGAATCGGTTCTGAACACCTCGCTGATGTATACGTCGGCGCCGCGGTCGCCCAACCACTGCAGGGTTTCGTATTGCGTCGGCGGCAGCTTCACCCCTTGGTCCCACGCCACCTGATAGAAAAACGACCGAATCCCGGTCGCTTCGAGACCGGTAGGGTCCTTGCGCTTCATCATTCCCGCGCAGCCGTTGCGCGGATTGATCAGCGGCTTGTCCAGCGTCGCATTGAAGCGGGCAAACTCCTCGAGCGGCCAATAGAGCTCACCTCGGATCTCGAGCTCGCCGCGACCGGCCCGCTCGAGCTTCATCGGCACCGTCCCGAGCTGCGCGACCTGCTTGGTAATCACATCGCCTTTGCGCCCATCGCCTCGCGTCACCGCGCGCCGCAAGACGCCGTCGGCGTAGAGAACCGACACCGAAATCCCATCGACCTTCGGCTCGACCAGCACCGGGAGTGCATCCACCTCGAGCTCTTTTCTTCGTCTCCGAAACCACGCCGCGAGCTGTTCGGAAATCGGCATCGGCGCCCCGCTGCTGTCGCGCCGGTTCGGGGATAGCTTTTCGAGCGAGAGCATCGGTACGCGGTGCTCCACGGTCTCGAAGCCTGCGGTGTGATCTTGCCCCGGCTGCGCATCGAGTCGTTCCGCCGGGTCGATCCCGAGCGAATCGGCAAGCTCGCGGTAGCGCTCGACGAGATCATCGAACGCTGGGTCGGTGATCTCGGGCGCCCCTGCCCGGTACGCGGCCTCGTGATAACGAATCTGCTCGCTCAGCTGCTCCAGCTCGACTTCGTCCCGCGCTCGACCCGCCATCCCCAAACCTTGTCAGAATTAGCCCTTTTCAAAAGGAGACAGGCCACCCCGGCCAGGGCTCGAAATCCGCCTTTCGGGTCAGCTTGTGACATCCCCTCGTCCCTCAGGCACTTTGTTAAAGAGGGGATGAACCGACAGGGGCAGCTTTTGCGGGACCGCGAGGCGGAACTCGAGGCTCGTCGCGAGCAAATGCGCGACGAACAGATGCGGCTTCGCTCGCTCGCGGCGCTCCAGCACGTATTGCCCGTCCTGGCGTTCATCTACGCCGCGGGGGCGGTGCTTTTTCTCATGGCGCCGCCTTTCGTCCCCAACGGGCCGCACGTCTTGATCTGCACAGTGTCGGCGGCCCTGGCGCTTTTGGTCTGGACCAGCATGCGCGTGGACGACCCCCGCTACGACACGCCGGCCTCGGTCGCCACCATCTGCATCGCTGCCGGCATGGGACTTGCCATGCTCGCCGTCAGCGGTTCGCTCAGCAACACGACGACGCTCGCGATCGCGATCATGGCCACGGCTGCGGTGACCTACCGTTTTTCGATCTACGTCGTGATGATCGTCGTCGCGCTCGCCGGATGGTTCCCGCTCGCTTTTCAAGTCGAGAGCCGTGAGATCGGCATGGGGATCCTCCAACTCGTGGCCGCCAGCACCGTGGGCGGCCTATTCCTGTGGTCGCGTCGGCGGCTGATGTTCGGCCTCTACGAACAGGCTGAACAAGCCGAAGCCATGCGGCACTTCGCAACCGAGCAATCGCGCACCTTGGAAAGCGCACGCGATACGGCCTTGGCATCCGCGCAGGCCAAAGGGCAGTTCCTCGCCAACGTGAGCCACGAGGTTCGCACCCCCCTCAACGGCATCCTAGGCCTGCTCCAGCTCATCGACGCGCGTGCGTTGCCCAAACCGCAGGACGAATACCTGCACGAGGTCCACAAGTCGGGCCGTGCGCTCCTCGCAATCGTCAACGACTTGCTCGACCTTTCGAAAATCGAAGCCGGCGAAATGCGCCTGGAATCCGTGCCATTCGACGTCGTTTCGATGACCGAGGAAATCGCCGTGAACTACGCGTCGGCGGCACAGGCCAAGAGCATCGAGCTCATCACGCATGTCGGCCCTGAAGTCCCGGAGGAGGTCTGCGGTGACCCCCTCCGCCTGCGGCAGGTGATCTCCAATCTCATCAGCAACGCCCTCAAGTTCACCAAAGAGGGAGAGGTCGTCGTCGGCGTGCGTGTCCGCGACAGAGGTCCTTGGCACGTCGATCTCGAAGTCCGAGTAACCGACACTGGTGATGGCATTCCCGAAGCCTGCGTCGAAAGCATCTTTCGACCCTTCTCGCAGGCCGACGCGTCGACGACGCGCGAGCACGGCGGCACTGGGCTCGGCCTTCCGATCTGCCGGCAGCTGGTTGCCTTGATGGGAGGTGAGCTTCGGGTGGTGAGCACCATCGGACAGGGAAGCACGTTCTTCTTCGAAGCGCGCTTCGAGCTCGAGGAGCGGCTCAGCGAAGAGCTGCAGGCCGTCACGGAGGCCCTGCACGGGATGAAGGTCTTGATCCTGGAGAGCAACAACCGCGCGCGCGAAACGCTCAGCGCACAGCTCGAATCCTGGGGCATGGAGCCCTGGGCGACGACGACATTCGACGGCGCGCTCAGCACTTTGCGCGTCTCGCAGCGACCCAATGTCATGTTGATCGACCTGCGGAGCCTCGGCACCGATTGGCGAAGCCGCATCAGCGAGCTCAACGCAATCGCGGCGAAGGAGGGCATCTCGCTGGTCGCCATCTGCTCGTACCGCCACGAAATCAGGGAACTGGTGGAAGCGGGTATCAGCGTGCACGTCGAGAAGCCGATTCGACGGGCGAAAATCATCGCTGCCCTACTCGAGACGCTCAATCGCACCAGCGAGCCGAAGATCTTGCCGGACGAAGCCTTGCGCGCATCCTTGCCTCCCTCGATGCCCGTGGAGTTGGAGTCCAATGGAATGAAAGTTCTCGTCGCCGAAGACAATGAGATCAATCAGCGCGTGGTGGTCGCGCACCTGAGTGCGCTCGGATACGAGGTCGACGCGGTGAACGATGGCGTCGACGCCCTCGAAGCTCTGAAAGACGAACGCCACTGCTACGCAGCCGTCATCATGGACGGGCAAATGCCGAGAATGGACGGCTATCAGGCCGCGCGCGAACAACGCGCGCGCGAGCTCTCGTCCGGCCATCGGCGTGTTCCGATCATCGCACTCACGGCACACGCGATGATGGGCGACCGAAACACCGCGCTTGCCGCCGGGATGGACGACTACCTGACGAAGCCCTTCACGCGGAACGAGCTTCAAAAAGCGCTGAACCGCTGGGCGGCGCGACCCGCTGCCAGCATTTCGGAGTTTCCCCCGAATGCGCTCGACACCACGATAACCGCTCAGCTCTTGGAGCTCGATGAAGAAGACCCCGGCTTCGTCTCCGACGTCATCCAGAGCTTCTTCCAAAACGCTGACGAAAACATTGCCCGCATGAAAGCAGCCGTCGAAAACGGAGACCTGAAAGCCTTGCACCTCGCCGCCCACTTGATTCGTGGCAGCAGTCAACAGCTGGGCGCAAGCAGGCTCGGCGCCACTAGCTTGAAGATCGAAACGACCCAATCCATCGCGGAAGCGTCGGCGTTGCTCGATGCCGTCGAAAGCGACCTCGACGGGGCCCGCGAAGCGCTCACGGCTCTCGCGGACCGCGCGCTGGACGCAGCGTCCTAGTCGGCGTCAGTTGTCCCCGGCGCCACAAAGATGGGCGGCGTCCACGATCCAGCTATCGCGAATCGTACGCTCGGGAACGCCGTCCACGTGCTCGACCAGCCATTCGACGTCCGACGCCTCGAACCGCGCAATCTGATGGAAGTGGTAGATGCCGAGTCGATTCAGCATGCGTTCGAGGCTCGGGTCGACGCCTTCGAGACGCTGCAAGTCGTCACGCGGCCCAAACGGCTGCACCATGACCCAGGCCGGCGGGCGCGATTGGCCGCTGCTTCGCACCTCGAGCTCTGCGTCCCGGAGCCGGCCCTTGAGACGTTCGATGTCTTCGAGCATCCGCTCGTGAATTCCATGAAGCACCTCAAGCTCGGTTTGCAACCGCATGCCGCGCGCCTCGGCTTGCCGTAGCGTCGTATTGGCTTCGTCTCGTTCTTGTACCGCGATGCGAAGCTCGTGACGCAGGCCGTCGGCCGACTCGCGCGCGCTTGGCCGTTCCTCGAGCTCGACCGCCGAAAGCCGTTCGTGGACTTCTTGCATCGCACGATTGCGCGCATCCAGAGTCGCGGTGAGTTGCCGCTTGGCGCGCTGCAGCGTCACGATCTGCTGCGTCAAGCCGCCTAGCTCTTTTTGAAGCCCTTCGATGCGTGCGCCCTGCGTGTTGAGGTCTGCGCGCGCCTCCTCGAGCTCGTACTCGAGCGTCTTGGCCCGCACCGGAGCGACTAGTCGCCCCCAGAAAACCTGCCCGAGCCAGAGCAAGAGCGCCCCCAGGACCGCCGAAATCAGCAAGCCGCCGATCATCTGCAACATGAGATACGTCACGTCTCACCTCCCCCAAGGCTGT
>JAOTXX010000070.1 GCA_029862185.1 Myxococcales bacterium | reverse complement strand
GACATGGCTCGCCATCAACGCCGTAGGTGGTGTGGCCGTCCTCGGAAGCTACGTTCACGGGATCATGACCCACCCGGAGACGCGAAATGCGCTCTGGGGCACGATTCCCGAGGAGTTACAGGCGATCTACGGCGTCACGATGTGGCTTGCCGCGGGCGGTTACTTCTTATTTTCGTACTATTTCGTGGTGCGCACCGACGCCGAAAAGGTCCGATTCGGTCGGTTTGGCTTCGGACTGATCAATGCCTTCTACGCACTGATCATGGTGACCTCGACGCTCTGGATGCCGCTGACCTTCGCCTATCTCGAAAATCCCACGCCGGGAGCCTGGCTCCTGGTGCGGGCGGACTTGCTGCTGGTCGCCGTCGGGACGATCGGTTTGACCATCGCGCTCTTCACGATGAAGCCGCGGGCCGAAGGCCTGGCGGCCGTGCTGGCGCTACTCGGACTTCTTCTCTTCGCCGTTCAGACCGCGTTTCTCGACCCGATCGTCTGGCCGCAGTTCTTCTAGCTCGCCTTCTTCGGGAACCAGGGGACGAGCCCACTCACCTGTTTCATGTGCTGCGCGTACTCGGGTCGCCGTTCGCAGCTGCGCCGATCCATCCACGGGATCGAAACGCCGAGAAACATGCCGGTCATCATGAGGGGCCCGGCAATCGTCCAGACGAAGCTCCGGTCCGCTGCCAGTCCGAAGACGTAGAGCCCCCACCAAAACGTGAGCTCACCAAAATAGTTCGGGTGGCGCGAGTACTTCCAGAGCCCGACCTTGATGATCTCGCCCGGACGCTTGACCTTTGCAAAAGCCACGAGCTGCTGATCGGCCACCGTCTCGATCGTGATCGCGCTTGCGGTGATGATGAGGGCCAGGAGATCGATCCAGGAAAGCGGATCGCGGCCCTGCGAAAGTGCGACCCAGGCGCCGCTCAAACCAAACAAGACCTCGACGGTGGGGAACAGATGAATCCCGAACAGGTCCGAGAAGAACCAAAGCTTGGGGGCCTTCTCTTGCATGACCAGGTAGCGCCAGTCGGTGTGATGGAGCCCCGGCCAGCTTCGCGCCCAGTTGTAGGTGAGGCGCAGGCCCCACCAGGTCACCAAGAACAGGACCGCGCCGGCCCGAACCGGGTTGACCGCTTCCGCCGCGTGAAAAACCCAGTAGAAAACGATGACGATGGGCGCGACCGACCAGTAGGCGTCGTACATGCTCGAGCATTTGAGCCCACGCGAGAACGCGAAAATCACGAAGGTCGCTGCGATATCGGCAATCGCCACGGTCCAGAAGGAGTCGAGACCCTCCGGAACGAACAGGAGCGATACCCAAGCGACCGCGAAGGCGGCAACATAGCCCGCCGCCCACCAAGCGAACGAGGCTCGACGGCTCCAGCGTGGCGCAGTCATGTGGCTCGGCTCAGCTATTCAGGTTCTCGTTCGCGAAGTCCCAGTTGACCAGCGAATCGAGGAACACTTTGATGTAGTCCGGGCGCGCGTTCCGGTAGTCGATGTAGTACGCGTGCTCCCAAACATCGATCGTGAGAAGCGGCTTGGCGCTCGTGGTGATCGGGGTCTCTGCGTTGGGCGTCTTTTGGATGGCAAGCTTGTCGCCTTCAGCCACGAGCCATGCCCAGCCCGAGCCGAACTGCGTTGCCGCAGCGTTTGCGAACGCTTCGCAGAACTTGTCGTAGCCGCCAAAGCTGCCGTTGATGGCGTCGGCAATCGCGCCGCTCGGTGCACCACCGCCGCCCGGCTTCATGCTGTTCCAGTAGAAGCTATGGTTCCAAACCTGCGCTGCGTTGTTGAACGTGGCCCCACCCTCACGGATGATGTCGACCAATGACTTGCTCGCGAGGTCGGTCCCCTCGATCGCGGCGTTCAGCTTCTTGACGTAGCCCGCATGATGCTTGCCGTAGTGGTACTCGATCGTCTCGGCGCTGATGTGGGGCGCCAGGGCATCTTGGGCCCACGGAAGGGCTGGCAGTTCGATCGCCATGTTCTCATCTCCGTACTTGGTGAAGGCCCGACAAACGGCCCGAAGGCCCTCCGGCGGACCGAAGAAACGGTAGCCTAGGTTCCCGCGAATCCTGGATCAAGCCCTAGTGTCGGCAGAACTGATGTCCAGGCTAGGAAGCCGGCTCAGGCGCCTGGTCATTGGGGAGCTCGGGGCCCGCCATTTCGGTGATGTGCTTCTCTCCGTCCATGACCGCCCAACTAGCGTCCAAAGTCTCGGTCCCTTGGCCCTCGGCGATGCCATCGAGCAGATACCAGTCCGCTTGGACCTTGTCCGCCTGCACGTCGAGGACGAAGTAACCCGTGCGGTCTGCCTCGGCGTATCGGATGTGCGGGCTCTGCGCGATGAACGCGTCAAGCACCACCTGCGGTATCTCGGGCGGTGAAGTAACGCCCGGGGTGACGAACTCAACGCAGATTGAACCGTCCCGCGTCATCGGGTCGTAGCTGCCGTCCCCAAAAGTCACGTCCATGGCCCAAGACGAGTGAACATCGCCGGTCACGACGACCGTGTTCGAGATGTCGTTGTCGCGGAAATAGCTCAGCAGCCGCTCACGCCCCTCGCGGTAGCCGTTCCACTGGTCGGCATTCGCGTTGGTCTTACTGCCGTCGGGGTTGGCAAACTGCCAGAGGCTCATGACGACCTGATTGCCGAGAATTCTCCATTTGGCTTGGCTGCCGCTGAGCTGAGACTGTAGCCAGGCCTCCTGACCGCTGCTAATGATGTTGCTGGGCAAGGACGGCTCGTCGGCAGGAAACACGAGAAGCGAGAATTGCTGTTCGCGACCTTCGATACGCGTGTCCAGCATCACGATGTCCGCCAGCTCACCGTACTCGAGCCTCCGATAGAGCTCCCGCCCTTGGTTCTCCCGAATCGGAATCCATTCGAAAAACGCCTGGCGCGCAGCGGCCACGCGCTCTGACCATGTCCCCTCGGTCTCCGGGTCGTGGTTTTGAGCCCCGCCCATCCAGGAGTTGTTGGCGGTTTCGTGATCGTCCCAGACCACGACGAAAGGATGCTGGCGGTGGCACTCCTGCAAATCCGGGTCGCGTCGATACAGACTGAACCGAAGGCGGTAGTCCTCGAGCGTGATCGTTTCGGTCGGCGGTTCAAGCAATCGAAGCTGCGGTTCTTCGGGCGTGTCGTCGGGATAGTTGCCGTTGCCGTATTCGTAGAAGTAGTCGCCGAGGTGCAAGACCGCGTCGAGATCGGCGCGCTCGGCGATACGGCGAAAGGCGTGGAAGTAGCCGAACCCGTAGTTGGCGCAGGAACAAACGCCGAAGCGGAGCTTGTTCGCTTGGTTGCCCTTGGGTGCGAGCCTCGTGCGGCCGGTTGGGCTCCAGCGACCCTGAACGGCGAACCGATAGAAATAGTTGCGGCCCCAGATCAAGCCCGGCACGTCGACCTTCACGGTGTAGTCGCGCGAGGCATCGGTCGTGAGTGTGCCCTGCGCAGTACGCTCGAGGAAGTCTTCGTCGAGGGCCATTTCCCACCAAACCTCGACGGGCTCCGAAAGTTCGGGCGTGACCCGGGTCCAGAGAATGACCCCCTCGGGCAAGGGATCTCCACTGGCGACGCCGTGCTCGAACAGATTCTCAGGGCCGACAGGACCGTCCCACTGGTACTCGGGGAGGTCCTCCGGAAGCGGAGGCAACATCATGCCCGAATCACCGCCGCTGCTGCTGCACGCGCTGACCAACAGCGGGGTGATGCCGGCGGCCCCCATTCCCTTGAGAATCTCTCTACGACTGAAGTGCATCTTTTCCTTCTCCTCTGCTTTGCCCTGCACGAGTGCGACGAGACTATTCTCATTCGTCGAAAAGTGCTACCGAGGACCTCCGGGCCGAGGAGTATTCATGCCGATCAAGCGCGCCGACCAAGTCATCGATTCCACACGCCGACAATTCTTACGCCAGGGCTTCGCCGGCGTCGGATGGGTAATCGCGGGGGGCACGCTAAGCCGGTGCAGCAGCAGCGACGGTGAGATGAGCAGCCCGGCGATGAGCAACATCGCGAACCTCGGGCCCCTACTCGAACCAGATGAGAACGGTTTGCGCCTGCCAGCGGGGTTCAGCAGCCGGGTCATCGCACGGTCCGGCACGGCGGTCGAAGCCTCCAGCTACGTCTGGCACAATGCGCCGGACGGCGGCGGGGTCTTCACCACCGGCGACGGCGGTTGGATCTACGTCTCCAACTCCGAGACGCTTGCAGCGGTCGGCGGGGGCGTCGGCGCAGTTCGCTTTGATCGGATCGGCAACATCGTGGACGCCTACCGCATCCTCGAAGGCACCGATCAAAACTGCGCGGGCGGCAGCACCCCCTGGGGCACCTGGCTGTCTTGCGAAGAGACAGACACGGGACTCGTCTGGGAATGCGACCCGCTCGGAGAAAGCACGGGGGTGGCGCGTCCTGCGATGGGCGCTTTCAAGCACGAGGCCGCCTCGGTCGATGCGGCCAACCGGCACGTGTACCTGACCGAAGACGTCGGGGACGGGCGGCTCTATCGATTCGTCTACGAGAACGCCGAAGACCTGAGCACGGGCGAGCTCCAAGTGGCCGAAGTCCTCGGTGGCGGGCCCGAGGGCGCCGTCGAATGGCGCACGGTGCCGGACCCAAGCGGCGTCAGCGAAGAGACTCGGTATCAAGTCTCTGCAAGCACCGCATTCGACGGCGGGGAAGGGATTTGGCTCCACGAAGGCGTGATCTACTTCGCGACCAAAGGAGACAATCGGGTCTGGGCCTATGAAACCAGCACCTCGATGCTGACCATCCTCTACGATGCTGCGACGTCGAGCACGCCGATTCTGACGGGCGTGGACAATCTCACCGTGACACCGGCCGGGGACGTCGTGGTGGGCGAGGACGGCGGTGACATGCAGGTCGTCGCGATCAGCGCGGAAGGTTCGTTGGTCCCGCTCGTTCAAATCACGGGCCAGGACCGCTCGGAAGTCACCGGGCCTGCATTCGGCCCCTCACTACAGCGCCTCTATTTCAGCTCCCAGCGCGGCACGGACGGCGCCGACCTTCTCGGCATGAGCGGCATCACCTACGAGGTGAGCGGGCCCTTCTTCATCTAGTCTCGCTCTAGTCCGCTATGAGAAAACGCGGACGACCAAGGCGAACGTGCCGACCGCGGCGCCGGCGAACGAAGTCGCATCGACGACTGCGGTGCCCAGGTCGCGATTCCGCAGCCATTGGAGAATCGGCCAGATACAAGCGACGACCGCGAGCTGCCCAAGCTCCACGCCGACATTGAAGCCGAACAGCGCTTGAACGAGCTGTGCGCGCGGAAGCTCCTGTTCGAGGAGTACGCCCGAAAAGCCAAGGCCGTGGACGAAGCCGAAGAGGCAGGCGATGAGCCAACGGAGACGGCCGCCGCCGCCTAGGGTTCGGAGCAGCGCGAAGTAGCAAGCGGTAAACAAGGCGATCCCCCAGAACGCGGGCAGCCCGCCGAATGCCGCGCTTACGGCAAAGAGCAGTACCGCGCCGAGGATCAGGAGCGCACCACCGCGAAGTTGCTCCAAGCCCACATTCTCGAGCGCGACCAGCACGATCGACGCCGCGATGGTGGCTTCCACGGCGCGCGCGTGCGGAACCACGACACCAAGCGCGGCCGCCGCCAGCGTGACGCTGTGCCCGACGGTGAAACCCGTGACGAGCACCGCGACTTCTCGAAGCCGCCGCGCGACCACGATCAGCAAGAGCAGAAACGCGAGATGATCCCAGCCGCTCAAGATGTGCTCGACGCCCAGACGGAGGTAACTGCCGAGCCCCCCGGCGCGTCCACGCACGCCCTTCGATGCGATCGCAGCCGTCGGCGCTGTTGGGGAAAGGACGACGTCGATCGGACCGGGCCCCAGAATCGTCGAAAGGTGGACGTGATTCGTCAGCATCGTGAACAGCTTGCTGTGGAGCCTCTGTGGCGGAGCATCACAGCGCACCCGCCATTCGAGCCGAACCCAGCCACGCTCGGCCGGGAGCCAGGTCACGCTCGCCGGAATCGCCTCACACGCGCCGACTTCGGATTCGAGCAACAGATGGCTCTGCAGATACGAACGAACCGCCGAGCGATCGAAGGGCCCGTCGGCTTGATCGCGCGCGACGGGGAGTGACGTGAGCTCGAGCCAGCGAACCCTCACCTCGGCAACTGCGCCGCCGTCGAGCAGCGTCCACTTCGAATAGGAAACGCTCTTTTGGTGGGCGAGCGCCGATGCAGGGATCAGCAAGCCGAGTACGAACGCGTGCATCCCGAGTCGCCTCACGGCTCGGCCTCGATGCGGATGTCGCTCTGTTGGCGCGCAAGCTCGAGGTACTCGCGCACTGCGGCTTCACTTCGATCCCGAAGGTAGGCCGCTTCCACTGCCTCGCGCGCTTCTTCGAAAGGCGCGACCAGTCCGTCCCGCCGCTCGAGCAAACGGACCGTGTACCGGCTGTCTCCCTCACCGACGAAAATCGACTCATCGACTTCGAGCTCGGCCACGCGTCGCGCCGCGCTCGGGCCGAGGCGCTGTTCGATCTCTTTGAGCAGAAGGAACCCGCCAGGCAGCGGTACCGATCCACCTTCGACGGCGACACGGTACTGGGCGCTCCGCTGGAATCGAAAGCTCTGCTCTTCGTAAAACGCACGGAGGGCGGACTCGTCGACGGTCCGTGCTTCGTCTTCGCTGCGGCGCACCAGGAAATCGATCATGGCGGTCGCGAGCTGGTTTCGAATTTGCGGGTCGCGTTCGTGCAGGCCGAGCTCGATCGCCCGATCGATCAGCAGCTCCTGGTCGATCAAACGCTGCATGACCCGTTCGCGATCGTCGGGGCGCAGCGTTCCCGTCTTGCGATCACCGGCGACCGCTTGAAGGGCTGCTTCGTACGAGCCTCGAGAGATGGGGCGTTCATTGACCCAGGCGACGGCGTCCGCCGCAGGCGCGGCGGTTTGCGGCAGGCGCACGATGTAAAGAACAGCCAGGGCGGCACCGGCGAGCATCCCGCCGGCAAGCAGCCACGGCCGGCTCATGGCGCCGAACCGGTCTGCAAGAAGATCGGCGAGGACCACGCGCGCTCTTCGCCATCGACCAGACAGTCGTCGCCGGCGGGCGTTCGGAAATTGCCGTAGCAGGGCTCGCACTGGCCGCCCTTGCATCGAAGGCCGCCGCCATTGACGGTCGGCGTGGGCTCTTGAAGGGCGCGAACGTAGTACAGGAGGTCCCGGCCGAGCTCCGCATACGAAGGATCCTCGAACTCGACGACACAGAGCTCCGGCCCGTCTGGGCACGGAATCGTCTTCCAGGGATCCTCGATCAAGGTGGCCACCGGCTCGTCTTCGCTTTGCTGCCGCTGAATGCGAATCACCTCGATGCGGCTGATGCGACGGCGTCGGTCGCCAGGATTGTAACACTCGCCCGCACAGATGCGTTCGATCCGCGCCTCGCCGAGCGATTGAATCACGTCGGGAGCGCATCCGGGTTTCTGCTCGAACGAACCCGCGGCGCGAACTTCGAATTTGGGAATTCCGGTGAACGGGAGCTCGCTTCCCATCGGCAGCGCACCGCTGGGTCCGTTTTTCAAATCGAACCAGAGCAAAATGCGGTCACCCGAGGTGCCGTAAACGTTGCGTGTCTGCATGGCGTCCCAGATCGCTTCACGCGTCCTCTGGGTCGCGTGTACCGCTACGAGCCCGCCGGTGATGAAGAACGAAGCCTGCCGCTCCATCCACATCAGCTCGAAAGGCGGGCGCTCCATCAAGCCGTCGAGCGTGTACGAGACCGACTCCGGCTCGCGCTGACCCCGATCTCCAAACATCGACGCGCGCCAGGACTCGCTGGGCGCACCGCGCGCCTCGGTCATTCGACGTCGTGCAAACTCCTTGTACCCGGTGCCGGGACGCGCGGTGTGATTGTCGCTCGAGGCGATGAAGCCCATCGTGGCGTGCCGCGGCGCTTTCGGGTCGGTGAAGTCGCCTTTCGCCAGCATGTACTGCACCGAACCGCCGGGCCGGTATTGATAGGCAGGCAGGTAGCAATCGGTGCACTGGCCGCAGTTATTCCAGTCCGGAACATCCTCGCCGGGCAGCGTCACGTGGCCCGCAAGCGAGACCCGAAGGAAGTCCGCCCTCGCCTTCTCCACCCTCCGCCGACAAACATCCGAGCCTGGGTCCTCGCACCGCGCGCGGATGATCTCGCCGGCGCGCCAACAGCAGGGCTCGTAGCCGTCCGCCGGCTCGGGACAGGCCAGTCCGTCTTCGGTCACGATCGCCGAGCGGAAGTCCCGGTGCTCTTCAGAGTTGCCGTGTCCAGAGAAGACCTCCACGAGGCGCTGAAGGTTCGTGTCGTCGAGATCCGCGCGGAGCTGCTTGTCCCAGGTGTAGCCGAGCGGCGTATAAAAGCCCCAGGTCGTGCCGTGCGGAATCACCAGGGTGTCGAGGCCCCATTCATTGAGCTTCTGGAAAAGCACAGCGGGGTTCGCAGCCCGCTCGCGGCAACTCGCCGGCAGATCCTTGCTGTTCACGCCGTCGGGGCAGAACGGATACTGGGCGTTTTCGCGAATGTGCCGCGCGAAGTCGAGATATCCCTGCTGGTTTGGAAAGGAGCGGGCAGGAATGGCGAGGAGCGGCCAAAGCGCGCTGAGCTTCGAAAATGCCCGCGTCGCGAGGCCCGGCGCCGAAATCGGGCGAGCCGGGAGCTCCTCGTCGCTGTCGTACTTGAAAACAACGTTCTTGTGGCCGTAGTGGTCCTCGGGCAGGAGCGCGACCTGCGTCCATTCGTAGCCGGTGAAGGCGATGGTATCGGGTTGCCCGCTCCCGGCGGTGACCGAGTTGCATTGACGGACCGAATCCCGCGTCATCTTCCACGTTCGAGGATTGAGTGCCTCGGCGTGATCGGTCAGTGCGTAGAAATCGAGCTGCGAGCAGAAACGGGCAAAGTCACAGGCGTCGGCCGGCGGATGAACGCCCTCGCCTCCCATGAGGGGCAGGCCCCACATGAAGGCATCCACCGATAGCGTCGTGTGGACGTGGAGATCCCCAAAGAGGATTCGATTGGTCTCCTCGGGCGCTGCCCGCTTCTGTCCGGCAACACGGGCGGCAACGTGCTCTGGTGCGAGTGGGACGCGCGCGATCTCGCCGTCGAGCTGCTCCTTGGCCCCTCCATAGACGAGCCAGAAAGCCAAAACCGAGAGCACCAGGCCGAGAACGACCGTAAGACAACCCTTTTTCCACCAAGCCACGCGGGCGGAAGCATAGGTCGGGATGATCGCCTGTCCAAACGATCCAGAGTCCGCGATCGAACTAGCCCTGGGCGGACACGAGAGCGCGGCATCGAGGGATCCCCGGAGTTTTGTAGCAGGTGGCTTGTGTGGTAACGAATCCCGAATGGGGGGCGAGCCGCTGGTTTCGATCATGATGCCGTGCTTCGATGCGGAGCGGACGCTGCCGATGGCGCTTGGGTCGCTCCGGGCGCAGACCTATGAGAACTGGGAGGCGCTGGTCGTGGACGACGGATCGAGCGATCGAACCTGGGAGGTTCTTCAGGCCTTTGGCGACCCGCGGCTCCGACTCGAGCGCTTTGATCGCAATCGCGGTCGCGGAGCGGCACGCCAGCGATGCCTGGAGATGGCAGGCGGCGCGCTTCTGAGCTTTCTCGATGCCGACGACTGGCTCTTTCCCGAGAAGCTCGCTCAGCAAGCCGCCCTGATGCAGGAGCACCCTGACCTAGCGGTCGTCAGCGGCGCGTCCATCATCACTGATGCTGCAGGTGACGCCGTGGGACTCATGCAAAGGGGCGTCGCGCCCGGGCAGCGTCTCGCTACCGGCCTTTTCTCGCACCCCGGTCCGCCACCTCTGAGCTTCCCACCTTGTATGGTGCGGATGGGCGCGGCCCGGGCTGCCGGCTTCAATCCCGAATTTCGGCGCTCCCAGGACTCGGACTTCTTGATCCGTGTGATGCTGGGCAAACGCTACGGCGTTTCCTCGGTTCCTGTCTATGCCTATTCACAGGCCGAAGCCGCAGGCCTGGACAAGACCCTTGAAGGCTACCGTTTCAGGCTTCGGTCCTACGGGGAGTACACCGAAAGCTATCCACTGCGCTCGAGGGTCGAGATGGGGAAAACGTACGCGCGGATTGGCGCGTACAAACTGGCCGGTCGGCTTGGCGCCGAACAACGGTTGATCGAGATGCGCTGGCAAGGGATCACGCCCGATGCCAGAGCGGCGTACGAGAGCGCTAGAGACACGGTGACCCTGGCGGCGGCCACGATAGAGGCCGGGTGATGGCGCGCGCAGCGAGCCGTAGAACGTTCGCAACCCTCACGTCGTGGATCGATCTTCACGGAGGATGGCCGGAGTATCTGTGGTTCTTCGTCATCCTGGCCCTGTCGTTCAACCTGTTCGGCGCGGGCAAGCCGCAGCCTGGCGACTTCATGCTGGTTGGAGTGATCTGCGTGCCGATTCTAATCGTGCCTTTTCGGATGCCCACGGTCATTCGCAGGCCGGTGATTTCCCTCACGGTATTCGTGGTCTACGTCATCGCGTGCAACTTCACCTGGGTCGCAATGACCAGCGAGTGGGACTTTCTCAAAGCCAGCGCATTCTACGCATTCAACTTGGCGGTCTTTCTCGGTTACCTCGTGATGCTCGGAGAGCGCGGAGACGATTGGTTACGCTGGACCCTATACGGCTTCGCCGCGACGCTGGTGATGCTCGTCCTCTTGTCGATCCTGTTCTCCGGTCGCGTCGAGAGCGGGCGCCTCGAGCTCTTCTTCGTGAACCCGAATCAGCTCGCTTACCACGTACTCCTGTGCACCACGATCGTGGTCGTAC
The DNA here is from genome assembly GCA_029862185.1 of Myxococcales bacterium. Classification (GTDB taxonomy): domain Bacteria; phylum Myxococcota_A; class Polyangia; order Polyangiales; family Houyiibacteriaceae; genus SG8-38. The sequence continues at coordinate 9,735 of JAOTXX010000070.1, read as the reverse complement.
TTGCCCCGCGCTACGAGGTCCCGCGCCTGGTCTTGTACCTGCTGCTGCTCTTTGCGTTCTATATCGAGCTGCGTACCTATTCCCGGGCCGGCGTACTCGGGATCGCCTTGCTTGCTGCAATTCAGATCGCACATCGGCCAACCTTGGTCACCCTACTGGTGCTGCCTGTCTTCGTACTGGCCCTCTATCTCGACCTTCAGGCCATCGACACGGACCTCTGGGAGGCTCGATTCGACACCGTGGAACAGTCGACGACCGACGACTACCTCACCGACCGGGGTCTCGACCGAATCCTCGATCACCCGCAATACCTGATCGCTGGTGCGGGTGAAGGGTACTTCCTGCGATTTCATCACAGCAAGTTCGAGATTCACTCCAGCGCGGCGAATCTCCTCTTCTCTTACGGAATCTTCGGCACGGCCCTGTTCTTGGTCTTTCTGCGCTGGCTCAGTGTCACCTTGGGCGTGCGCCTGACGCTGCTCGTGATTCCCGCACTTTCGTACAGCTTGTTCCATCAGGGGATGCGCGCGCGTCCGTTTTGGTTGCTCTTGTCCGCCGCCCTGGGTATCGCAGTGCTGACGTCCCTCGAAGCGACCAGAGCGAGGAACAAGGCCGTCCCCTCACTCGTGAATCGTTAAATCCATGTGTGGAATAGTTGGCGTATGGCGACTCGACGGAGCAGCGGTGGATGCGATCGCAGTCGAACGCATGCGCGACGTGCTCACGCATCGCGGGCCCAATGACGCAGGGCTCTGGGTCGATGGGCCGCTGGCGCTTGGTCATCGCAGGCTTTCGATCATCGATCTGTCGGCAGCTGGCCGAATGCCGATGGCCAGCCCTGATGGCCGCGTGCAGGCTGTCTTCAACGGAGAGGTCTACAACTTCCGCGCGCTCCGAGCGGAGCTCGAGGCCAAAGGACACGCCTTTCACAGCGAATCCGACAGCGAGGTCGTACTGCGAGCCTACGAGCAATGGGGCGCAGATTGCTTCGAGCGATTCAATGGCATGTTTGCGGTCGCGCTCTGGGACGGACGCGAGCAGCGCATGGTCCTCGCGAGGGACGCCGCTGGCCAAAAGCCTCTCTACTACTCCTACCGCCCGGGCCGTTGGCTTCTCCTTGCGTCGACGCTTGCACCGCTCATTCAATACGCCGAGGGCGCGCTCCAAGTCGACGAGGCTGCAGTTCACGACTACGTGCGCTTTGGCTTTCCTCCCGATGGCCGATCATTGATGAAGGACGTTCGCACCGTCCCGCCAGGAAGCTTCGCCCTCATCGAGCGCGATCGAGAGCCGATGATCCATCGCTACTTCGACCTCGTTGCGTACGCCGAGCAGACGTCGCCGCGTCGAGGCAGCGAAGAAGCACAGCTCGAATCGTTTCGTGAAGTGATGCGCGCTGCGGTCCAGTCTCGATTGGTGGCGGATGTGCCGCTCGGAGCGTTTCTTTCTGGAGGGGTCGACTCGAGCCTAGTCGTCGCGTTGATGGCTGAACGAGAGCCCGAAGCAGTCAAGACGTATACGATTGGCTTCGACCAAGCCGAGTTCGACGAGAGTGAGCACGCAGCAAGAATCGCCTCGCACCTCGGGGTGCAGCACACGGTCCGAGTGCTTCAGGGCCGAGACGTGCTCGACCAATTGCCCGACCTCGTGCGCTACTTCGACGAGCCGATGGCCGACTACTCCGTGCTCCCGACTCTGGCAGTCAGCAAGCTCGCCCGCGAGCACGTGACAGTTGCATTGACGGGGGACGGCGCGGACGAAGAATTTGGAGGCTACAAGTACTACCTCGCGCAGAAGTGGCTGGCACCCTATCTGGACCAGATGCCCTTCTGCGCACGGGCTGCGCTTGCGAGGCTCGCGCCGGTGATTCCAAGCGCTGGCGCCCGACGAATCGTGACTCGTTCAGGCAGCGACGATGCCGCGTTCTTCTTCGGGCTCGGCGGGTTTTACCGAGGCGCCACCGTCGACGGGGTGAATCGATTGCTTGGCGAGCGGAACGTCGCTCCGGAGCGAGTGTCGGCGTTCCTGCGGGCGCATCCACTCCGAAGCACAGTCGAAGCCGGAATGTTGTACGACGCAACCCATACGCTTCCGCATGCCTGGCTTCACAAGGTCGACCGGGCAAGCATGGCCGTGAGCCTCGAAGCGCGTTCACCCTTTCTCGACCGCCGTGTTCTCGAGCTTGCGTTCTCCTTGCCGCTCGAGATGCGAATTCGAGGCCGGCACAAGAAGTACATCGTTCGACGCTTGCTCGGCGACTACCTGCCGGCCGAGCTGATCGACCGTCCCAAACGAGGATTCACCGCGCCTGTGGCGCATTGGCTTCGGCACGAGCTAAGAGACGAGCTCGAACGCTCTCTCGGCAAGGAGACCGTCGTCCGACGGGGCTTCTTCGACTCAAACCTTGTCTCGAACCTGGTTCAAGAGCATTTGCGCGGCACGCACGACCACGCCCAGCTGCTCTGGGCGTTACTCGTGCTCGAGTGGTGGATCGAACATCACGTCGAAGGACGACCGATCGACGGTCGCTTCTAGCCGCTCACTTCTCCCAGAGCGCCCGGCCCTCCTCGAGGTACCACGCGTAGGTTCGACGAAGACCTTCATCCAAAGGCATTTTGGCTTCGAACCCGAAACGCTCTTTGGCCTTCGTAACGTCGAGCTTGCGCCGCGGCTGGCCGTTCGGCTTGGAAGTGTCCCAGACGATCGTCCCCTCGAACCCCACGAGCGCCTGGACCTTGGTCGCCAGGTCGTGAATCGAGGCTTCGGTTGCGGAGCCGATGTTGACCGGGTCGGGCGCGTCGTAGCGCTCCGTGGCGAGCACGATGGCTTCGGCTGCATCTGTGATGTACACGAACTCGCGGGTCGGGCTGCCATCGCCCCACAGCGTCACCTCTGCATCGCCGCGCTCTTTCGCGGCGAGGAACTTTCGCATCATCGCAGGGATGACGTGGCTGCTCTGGAGGTCGAAGTTGTCCCACGGGCCGTACATGTTGACCATGAGCAGATGGACGCCGTTGAGGCCGAACTCGTCCGCGAACGATTGCGTGAGCACCAGCATCATCTTCTTGGAGATGCCGTAAGGCGCGTTGGTCTCTTCGGGATACCCGAGCCACAAATCTTCTTCGCGGAACGGGACCTTGGTGAACTTCGGGTACGAGCAAACCGAACCGACGCCAACCACCTTCTGAGCACCAAACGCGCGCGAGGCCTCGAAGACGTGGCAGGCCATCAGCGTATTGTCTCGCGCGATGCTTCCCGGATGGCTTCGCATGTAGCCAATTCCCCCTCCGGTCCATGCGATGTGGATCACCACGTCGGGACGTGTTTCGGCGAACAGGGCCTCGGTTTGCCTCCAATCCCGGAGGTCACACTGAGCTGACCCAAAGGTCACCGGCTCCACGCCACGAGCCTCTAGACCCTCGACGACGTGACGTCCTAGAAAACCGTGGCCGCCGGTGACGAGCACCTTTGCTTCCCGGAGGTTCATCATTTACCCACGGCCGGTCGTTCGAGGGACAAGTCGTGCTTCATCATGCGGTCGACCAGCGTATCGAACGACACCTTGGCCTCCCAGCCGAGCTTCTCGCGCGCCTTGCTCGGGTCCCCTAGCAGTAGATCGACCTCGGTGGGCCGATAGAGGCGCGGGTCGATCCGGACGCGGACCTCCCCGGTCTTGGCGTCAACACCCTCTTCAGCGACACCTGCGCCCCGCCATTCGAGCTCGACCCCGATGTACGCGAAAGCCGCCTCGGCGAATTCACGGACGGTGTGAGTCTTTCCGGTGGCGAGCACGTAATCGTCCGGCTCGGGCTGCTGCAGCATCCGCCACATGCCTTCGACGTACTCCTCGGCATGTCCCCAGTCACGCTTGGCGTCCAAATTGCCGAGATAGAGGGTGCTTTCGACGCCGTGCGCGATTTTCGAGACGACCCGCGTGATCTTGCGCGACACGAAGGTTTCTCCACGGCGCTCCGACTCGTGATTGAACAGGATGCCGTTGCAGGCGTAGATCCCGTACGCTTCGCGGTAGTTGACCGTAATCCAGTAGCCGTAGAGCTTGGCTGCACCGTACGGACTGCGTGGATAGAAGGCGGTGCGTTCACTCTGAGGCGCCTCCGCGACCTTACCGAAGAGCTCGCTGGTGCTGGCCTGGTAGAACCGGGTCTTCTGAGTCAAGCCGAGGATCCGGATCGCCTCTAGTACTCGGAGGGTCCCAATCCCGTCTGCGTTGGCGGTGTACTCGGGTGTCTCGAAGGACACACGAACGTGTGACTGCGCCGCCAGATTGTAGATTTCGTCGGGCTGGGTCTGCTGGACGATCCGAAGCAGATTCGTCGAATCGGTCATATCCCCGTAGTGCAAGAAAAAGCGCGCGTCGGGTACGTGTGGATCGACGTAGAGGTGGTCGATGCGCTGGCTGTTCAGGGAGGATGCCCGTCGTTTGACGCCGTGAACCGTATACCCTTTTCGCAGAAGAAGCTCCGCCAGATAGCTGCCGTCCTGCCCCGTGACCCCCGTAATCAGCGCCGTCTTCATTCCACCCTCCGGCTATGGTCGGCGACCATGGCGGAATTCGGCCATGGGTTCAACTCCTATTGATTACTCTTGATTACTCGCGCGAGGGCTTCGCGCTGCGCTAGCATGCAGCTGGGGATGAGAATCGCTCAGCTGTGTTTTCAACGATACCCTTCGCCCAGCCACGTGGGAGGTGGGGACGTGCGACGCTGGCAAGATCTCTGCTCCATCCGCGCACTCGGACATGACGTCCACGTCGTCGTCTGCGACCCGAGCAACGAGCCGACCCCTGAGCTTCACCAAGTCGCAAGCTCGGTGACCGTAATTCGTTCCGAGAGCATGCTCCCAGGGAGCCCTCGCTGGCTGCTGAGCCGCGTTTTCAACCCGACATCGCTTGCACTGGCCTACCCAGATCTGAGAGGCCTCCGGAAGTCCGTTTCCTCCGCCGTGCAGGAATTCGGGATCGGTCCCGACCTCATCTGGGCTGAAGAGGCGTTCGCCGTCCTGCTCTCCCCACATGGCCCGCCGATTGTTCACAGTCACCTGGACTTCCACTTCAAGCTTCACTCCGTACGTGGCCGCTCCTTTGCTTCGAATAGGCTGCGCAGGCCCCAGGCTCTCACGATCAAACGCCTCGAAAAGGTCGAAGTGGACGCTTGTCGGCGCTCGGCTCACACGATGTGCGCGTCCCGGTCCGAAGCCGACTTTCTCCGTGACCTCGGCATTTCAGCATCCTACCTGCCCGTCGCCGGCCCGACCACGCCTGAACCGGACTACCGCAAGCTCTCCGAAGGCCGCTTGTTCTTGTTTGGCAATCCCAACACCGCGATGAGAGCGGCGCGTCACGACCTCAGGACTCGGGTTTGGCCCGAGCTCGAGCAGCGAAAGCTCGCCCTCCAATGGCACCAATTGGGCAAAATTCCGCGCGAAGGCGGCGACCCATCTTGGGCGTGGCTCGAGGAACACTTCGTCATTCACGGCTTTGTCGAGAACCTCGAAGATGTGTTCTTGCCAGGCGACGCGTCGGTCATGCCCTACCCGTTCGACACGGGCGGCCGTGCGAAATTCGCGGTGAGCGCGGGCTACGGGATCGTCAACATCGCGTACGAGAAAACCTTCGAGTGCTCCGACGAGTTTACCCATGGGGTCAACTGCCTCGCTGCCCGCGACCCAGCACACTTCGCCGAGCTTCTCGACGAGTTCGTCTCCGACGATGCGCTCCGTTTGCGGCTAGCCAAGGGCTCACGCGCCGTCTACGAGCGTCACTTCACGATGGAAGCGCTTTATCCGGAGTACGAACGCATCTTGGACATCGCGATGCGCACAAACGCAGGAGTGGTGCCGTGCGCGTCCTAGGTCTCATTCCTGCCCGTGGCGGCTCAAAGGGCGTGCCACGCAAGAACGTCCGCCGGCTCGGCGGAAAGCCGCTCATTGGTTACACGATCGATGCCGCTCGCAAGGCCGTGAAAGTCGATCGAATCCTGGTGAGCACCGAAGACGAGGAGATCGCGTCCCTCTCGAAGTCACTCGGTGCCGATGTCCCTTTCCTTCGACCTACTTCGCTGGCCCGGGACGACACTCCGATGTTGCCCGTCATCGTCCACGCGATCGAATCGGTGGTCGCCGAAGGATGGGTCCCGGACGCGGTCTGTCTCCTGCAACCGACGTTCCCATTTCGGCGGCCCGAGGACATCGATGCGTGCATCGAAGCCCTCGAAACGCAAAAGGCCGACTGCGTCATCTCCGTTCATCGCGTACCCCCGCATTTCAACCCACACTGGGTCTACTTCGAGCGACTCGATGGATCTCTCGAGCTCTCGACCGGCGAGTCCGAACCGATCTCCAGACGCCAAGAGCTCCCGCCGGCATTCCATCGGTCCGGCTCGATTTATGTGTCGCGCACGGCGACGATCCGCCAGTACCAATCACTCTACGGCGCCCGTACCGTCGGTTACGAGACGCCGACCGAGGACGGTTGCAACATCGACACCATGGACGACTGGGCCCGAGCCGAAGCCTTGGTCACGCAACGGGGCCACGATGACCTCAGATAGCCGGATCTATACCTTCTTCTCCGTTCACGAGCGCCTTTTCTTGCCGGTGCACCGCGTCTTGCGAGACCGATACGGGGTCGGCTCCTTCGCGGGCACGGTCTGGGGTCACGACCAGGCTTCCTTTCTGGAACGAAGCGAGATCGACTACGATCCGCTCGTCGTCTTCACGAGGGACGTTCTCGGACCGAGCGCTGGCAGGGTTCCGGACATCGACTTTCTGCGTGACCGAGAGGAGCGCTATGGGGTCCCCATTCATCGGATGATCTGGTCGGAGCGGCACCTTCTCCAAGGCCGTGGCTACGAAGAAGTCCTCGCGCTGACGGAGAGGGTGTTTCGCGTCGTGGAAGACGCATTCGAACGCTTTGCGCCGACCTTCTTGTTCAGCGAAGACGTCGGCGGACTGACCAGCTACATTCACTACGCGGTGGCACGGGGGCGCGGCATCCCGTTTTGGCGCATCGGCAGCGCACGGATGAAGGGCTTGCTCTCAGTTTACGACGCCGGGCCGCAAGAATGGAACTTCACCAAGGACAAGCTCGCCGAGATTCGCGAGCGCGGCCTCAGCAGCGAAGAGCGAGAAGCGGCGGAGGCATTCGTGAAGGGCTTTCGAGAGCGCCCTGAGCGCCCCACGGGCATGCAAACCCGGGATCGTCTTCCGGTTGCCGACATGGGAGATGTCGAGCGTCTTGCCCAGTTCAGTCAGCGCTATCGGAACGACCCGCAAAACCCTACGCTCACCTCGCCGATGAGCGCGCTGCGACAGCGCGCCGTGCGCCTCGCGCGCAACCAAGCATCGAAGTCACTGGACTACTTCGACCGTCCGGTGCCAGGCGAGAAGTACGTGCTGTACCCCATTCACCTCCAGCCTGAAGCATCGACTCTGGTGCAGGCTCCTTACTATCTAGACCAGGCGGCTCTCATCGCAGACATCAGCAAGAGCCTTCCAGTCGGTTACCAACTCTACGTCAAAGAGCACGTCAGCAATCGGGGCCGCCGGCCGCTCGCGTTCTACAAAAAACTGCGCGAAACGTTTGCCATCCGCGTCCTGGGCCCGGACGAAGACACCTGGACGCTCATTCGGGACGCGGCGGCCGTCACGGTCATCACCGGCACGGTCGGCTGGGAGGGCCTACTGTTTGGTAAGCCAGTGGTGACCTTCGGCAACGTGTTCTACAACGATTGCGCCCTGACCCAGCAGGCTGGGCTCGTTCCAAAGGATCAATGGTACGGGGTGTTTCGGCGGGCGATCTTCGAGCACCAGCACGACGAAGAACGCCTCCTCGAGTTCGTGGCGGCGATTCAAGCAACCTCGCGACCGGGCTTCCTCAAGAACCCAAACACGTTTCCAGCAGTCATGGAACCGAAGAACGTCGAACACGTCGCCGACGCACTCGCATGGGGCGCAGGCCTTGCGCGCCTCAACTAGTAGTCCAGGCGCTTTTCGATCCGCGGTTCGATGCGTGCGAGGGCAGCGGCGATTCGAGGCCCTGCCCTTCCATCGCCATAGAGTGGGTCGCTGGGATGGCGGCCCTTCGCAGCTTGACCGCGAATCGCTTTGGAAATCGCGACTCGATCGTGGTCCACGTCGACCACGTTGACGCCGCGATCGCGTCCAGCCTGCCTGCTGCCGATGTTCACTACCGGCACACCGAGAAACGAGCACTCGCGTATACCTGCGCTCGAATTTCCAACGAGACAGCGCGAGTGATAGACGACGCGGAGGAAGTCCGTCGGCGCCATGTTCTTGAAGAAGTGCAGCTTGCCCGGGTTCTGGGCTTCGCGGAATGCTCGAATGCCACGGGAGGTGCCGTCGGATCCCGCATCGGGATTTGGCCAGAACCAAAGCGTCGGCATCCCGAGCTCGGCCACAGCGTGCAATGTCTCTTGAACTTGAGTGCGAGCTAGATCGTGCTCGGTCGTCACCGAATGCTGAAGCACCACCAGGTACCCCCCGGATAGATCAAGCTCCGCACCGACGCCGCCGTACTTCTGCATGGGATCGAAGTCGAGCGCCGGCTGCTGAAGAACCGAGGAGGCAATGTCGATCGATGGGCATCCAGTGATGATGACCGTGCTCGGCTCTTCACCCATTCTAACGACCCGCTCACTCGCCTGCGCCGTCGATACCAGGTGATAATCGGCAAGCTTGGTGATCGCGTGCCGGACCTTTTCGTCGATCGATCCGGTGATCTCTCCGCCCTGAATGTGAACGAGTGGGATGTTCATGTAAGCCGACGCAACCGCGGTGGCGAGCGTCTCATGCCGGTCGGCGATGGTGACCACGAAGTCCGGTCGAAGGTTGTCGAGAGCCGTGGCCAGCTCGATCATCCCGATGCCGGTCGTCTTCGCCATGGTCAAGGGCTGCTCGCCCTCGAGAACCATATACACCTTTCTCGCAACCTCGAAGCCATCGCGCTCGATCTCGTCGACGACCGAGCCGTAGCGATCGAGCAGCGCCGAAGCGGCCGCAACGATTTGGAGCTCGATATCGTCGCGGGCACGCAATGCTTCGAGCGCGGTGCGAATCCGACTGTAGCTAGGTCGAGCAGTGATGACGACGCAGATTTTTCTCACGAACTAGTCCTCGATGTCTTCCTCTTGGAGGAAATGTCCGGCACGAACTTCGTGGCGAAGAGTCCGGCCGACGATCTCGTGCATTCGCCGAGCGGAAATTCCGCGAGCGGGTTTCTTGGTAGTGAGATCCTCGACGCGCAGCACAGTGCCTTCGGCCAGATCTCGACGTGGCACGATGCTCTTCATGAAGAGGTCTCGCATCTCCGCCATCTTTGCCGCCATGGCGTCCTTGTCGACGGGGCTAGAAAGCATCGTCTCGGTCGCCCGCACGCCCTTGACTAGCGTTCGAAGCTCCTCGAACGTGATCGACGCGGGAACGTCGGGCCCGAACGACTGCCGGCTGAACGTCACATGCACCTCGAGAAGCTGCGCGCCAAGAGCCGCTGCTGCCAGCGAGGGATAGATCGTCCCGCTGTGGTCGGAAATACCGACCGGAACAGCCAATCGCTCGGCAAGCTCGGTCATGACGTTCAAGCCGACCTCGCGGAGGCTGCTCGGATAGGCCGAAGTACACTGCATCACAGCGACGTCGAGTCCTTTCTCCTGGGCCCAACTCACCGCCCAGTCGATTTCCGAAACTGGGATCATGCCG